>NZ_JBEYYR010000055.1:0-45533 GCF_040645635.1 Streptomyces sp. NPDC046727 | reverse complement strand
GGTGCCGCCGTACGCGCTGGCGGCACCGCCGGGCCGTGGTGTCCTTGGGGGACCTACTCAGTGACCTTCAGCAGCTTGTTGGGGGTTCCGCTGCTCGGGTTGGTGATCTTGTCGCTGGTCGCCGCACCGGTGAGCGCCGTGGCGACCTGCTCGGGCGTGGCGTCCGGGTGTCCGGCCAGGTAGACGGCGGCGGCTCCGGTGACGTGGGGCGTGGCCATGGAGGTGCCGGAGATCGTCTTGGTGCCCTGGTCGCTGTCGTTCCAGTCCGAGGTGATGTCCGAGCCCGGCGCGTACAGGTCCACGGTCTTGCCGAAGTTGGAGAAGTCCGACTGGGCGTCGTCCTTGGTGCTGGAGGCGACCGTGATGGCCTCGGGGACCCGGGCCGGCGAACCCTGCCCGGCGTCCGCCGACTCGTTGCCGGCGGCGACCGCGAAGGTGACACCGGAGGCGATGGCCTTCTTGACCGCCTCGTCGAGAGCGGGGTCCGCGCCTCCGCCGAGGCTCATGTTGGCCACCGAGGGACCCTGGTGGTTCTTGGTCACCCAGTCGATGCCGGCGACGACCTGCTCGGTGGTGCCGGAGCCGTTGTTGTCGAGGACTCTCACCGCGACGATCTTGGCCTTCTTGGCCACCCCGTGCGCGGCACCGGCGATGGTTCCCGCCACGTGGGTGCCGTGGCCGTTGCCGTCGTCGGCGGTGTTGTCGTTGTCGACGGCGTCGAACCCGGAACTGGCCCGCCCCTCGAAGTCCTTGTGGGTGATGCGGACGCCGGTGTCGATGACGTACGCGGTCACCCCTTCCCCGGCCTTGTCCGGGTAGGTGTACTTGCCGTCGCCGGCCGTGTCCTGCTGGTCGATGCGGTCCAGGCCCCAGGACGGCGGCTTGTCCTGGGTGGCATCGATGTGGAACTTCTTGTTCTGGACCACCGTGGACACCGCGGGGTCGGCGGCGAGGCGCTTGGCCTCCGTCTCGGAGAGGCCGCTGGCGGAGAAGCCGTTGACCGCCGAGCCGTAGGTCCGGCCGAGCCTTCCGCCGTACTCCGTGGCCAGGTCCTTCTTCTCGGCCTGCGACGCCTTCTGGTCCAACAGGACGATGTAGCTGCCGGCCACGGCTCCTTCGGCGTTCAGACCGTAGACGGTGCCCTCCGCGGGCTGTCCCGCCTGGGCGACGGGGGAGACGTACAGGGCGGTACCGACGACCGTTGCGACGGCCGTGATCGCGGTGACGATCTTGGCCTTGCCTATGCGTTTGTGATGCGCCGTCAAGAGGGGTCTCCTCGTGAAGTGGGGGGATTTGCGTTCGAACGGCAGCGCTGCGCGTGCTCAGGAGAGTGCCTACTTGTCGCGAGCAGATCAATCCCTTGATGTGCCCCTGACACCTCGGGAATGATCGATCTCCACAAGATTCACGCACATCTGAGGCAACCGGCACGCAAACGTGCAGCCCTGCACGCTGGTTGAATCACCAAGGAACGACCCGGGATTATCCGTGTCGATTTCTTCACCGTCTGCTCACGCGGGGCGGGACCGAGCGGCATCTCGCAGGCTCGATCCCGCTGCCGCTCGGCTCATTCCCCGTCGTCCGGATCGACGGCGAGGACCAGGCGGCCCACCGACCGCTCGCCGAAGTCCACCGTGACCCGGTAGAACCCCGGCGCGGGAAGGACGAGACGGAACAGCAGCCCCTCACCGTCGGGCAGCGGCTGCCCCACGGCCGCGACCTCGGCGCCGGCCGAGGAAGGGCCGGTCACCCCGTCGCAACGCACTCGGGCGTCCCGGGCCAGGGCACCGCGGACGAGGATCTCGTAGGGCCGCCCTGCCTCCGCCACCTCGGGCAGGGACAGGGAGGCGGTGCCCTCCGCCGAGGGCAGCCCGATACCACCGTCGTCGGGCGCGTACCGTGCCAGGCGTCCTTCCCGGGTGTCCCGCGTGTCCTCCCCCGTCGTCGGGCGCGGCGGCTCCGGCCCCGGTTGCGGGGACAGCAGCACGCCCGCCACGAACGACATGACCGACTCCTCGACCACGAGTGAGCCGCTCCGGACCGGGACGAAGTGGTCGGCGCGCCTCGGCGCGTTGGCCGAGACGGTGGGCACCGTCCCGTCTCCGCCGGCGTCCCAGCGCAGCAGCGCCCCCCGCTCGTCCCGCAACGGTGATCCGTCGGTGGCCAGACGTGGCGTGGTGTACTGCAGGCGGACGGTGCCGCCGGTGAGGTCGACGCTCTGCACGGTGCGCTCTCCCACGCCCACGACGGCGCCGACGGGCTGCGGAAGTGATGCCCCTTTGATGCTCGGCCGCCTGCTCAGGGCTTCCCGGGCGAGGGCCGTGTCGCCGCCCAGCCGCGCCACGTCGTCGAGTCGCAGGCGCCGTACGCGGCCATGCTCCTCGATGCACCGGTAGTCGGGAAGCAGGTCGTAGAACCCGGGCCAGGTGCGCAGGAGTTCCCGCATCCGGCGGGTGGGCAGGGGCCATGGCCGGGACGTGGCCTGCGCATCCAGCATGCCCACCGTCTGGGGAATGCCCCGGAAGGGTGTGCCGAGGCACACGACGCTCCTGGTGTTCTCCGCGAGCCAGGTGTCCAGGGCGAGCGCCCCGCAGGCGACCAGCCCGCCCATGGAGTGCGCGATCACCACCAGCCGTGGCGGCGCCCCGCCGCTCCCGTCCGCACGCTGCCGGGACACCGCGGGGTGGGCGCGCCAGCGCTCCAGATGCCATGCGGCCGCCTGGGCCAGGAGACGGGCGTTGTGGGTCACCGCCAGCCGCCAGTCGTAGGGGAACTCCAGCACGGCGTCGGGGTGTGCGACGTAGGAGCGGACGCACCGGCGCAGGGGTTCGTACGATTCGAGTCCGCCCAGCATGGGGGCCCAGGAAGGGGTGCGCAGGAGGGAGACGGGGCGGATCCGCCGCTGGTCTCCCCGCAGTTCGTCCTCCGTCAGTCGCAGGTCACGGACGTCGCCCCGCAGCCAGGCGCGCGCGAGGTCCTCGGCGGACTCGTGACCCCACACTCGCTCGCCGCTGTGGGTGTCGACCAGGGCGCTGCCCATGAATCCGGGTACGAGGACGACCGCGTCCCGGGGCGCCAGGTCTCCGCCGACCCATGCGCCGCGGCGGCCGGAGCCGGTCCGCGTGAACTCCGGTTGATCGACCTCGTACTGGTAGGTGTTGACCAGCGCGTGGCTCCAGGAGAGCTGGTGCTCGGATCCGCTGTCGATGTACGACCCGACCGTGCCGCCCCGGGCGATGTGGTTGTTGTGGACGATCAGATCGGCGGCGTCGGATCCGCCTGCCACAGGCTTCTCGGCGGAGTCCGGTGTCTCCTGTGCGGCCCGCGTCGTTCTCTCCAGGTCGCGCACCTCCTCCGCGTTGAGCGACCTGCGCAGGACCTGCCCGGTGGCGCCGGTCACATCGACGCCGAGCTGACGCGCCGACTCCGACACCAGGTCGGGCACCTGGTCGCCCACCTCGGCGGCCAGTTCGCGCACCAGTGCCGGGTGCCGGGAGCGTTCGCGTGCGCCGAGGCGTGCGACACGCTCCAGGACCTCGGCGCGCAGCCGTCCCGCCTCGGCCGTGTCGACGGTGTCGTCCCGTCGGTGCAGGCGCAGTCCGGCCACGGCGACGGTGAGCAGCGACGCCTCTCCGAGTGCGGCGGCCTCGGCGGCGTCGCGCGCCTGACCGAGCAGGGAGCGCGCGGCGTCGAAGCGTCCGAGGTCCTCCTCGATGCGGGCCCCGCGCACCGCGATGTCCACGAAACCGCGGGGGTCGCCGGCCCGTGAGGCGAGTTCGAGGACCGGCTCGACGAGGGCCCGCGCCTCGCCCGTCCGGCCCAGCGCGGCGAGCGCGCGGATCCGCAGGGCGCCCAGCCGCGCGTCCTCGCCGACCTGCTCCGCGCGTTCGTCCAGCAGGTCCAGCGCGGCGTCGGCCCGGCCCTCGGCCAGCTGTCTGGTGCAGACACGCAGCGCCTGGCGTGCCCAGGTCTCGGCGTCGGCCTGCCGCAACAGCTCGGGGCGGGCGGTGAGGCCCAGCCGTTCGGAGAGGTACACCTGGCTGCGGGCGGGCAGCTCCTCCAGGGCGGAGTCGAGCAGCGGACCGGCCTCCCCCAGCCAGCGGCGGTCGAGCGTCTTGGCTCCCTGCCCCAGGCACATCCGGTGGTACAGCTCCTCCGCCCGGTGCTCGGCGGCGCTCGCGGGGTCGGTCTCGGCCAGTCTCCGGTAGTAGGTGACGGCTCTGTGGTGGATCCGGTCGACCACCTCGCCCGCGTCGCCGCGGAGCATCGGCAGCATGACGCGGCGTACGTCCGCCCGCTGGACGACGGCTTCCTGCCCCGGCACGTCCGCCACCAGCGCGGCCTCGTCGCGGAGCCGGTGGAACAGGACTCGGGCCCGCCGTCCGCTGACGTGTCCGAGGCCGCAGGGCTCGGCGAGCACCCTGCGGATGACGTCGGGTGTCACCCGTCGGACGGTCAGTCCCGGACTGGCGATACGGCGCAGGTCCTGGTCCTCCAGGTGGTCGAGGATGCGCCGGTAGAGCACGCCCTGCACCTCCTCCGGCTGGAGGCGCAGCTGGACCTGGCGGCGCAGCGCCGGGTCGCTCAGGGCGCGCTCCCCCTCCCTGCGGAAGAGGTCGGCGGCCAGCTTCAGGCTGAGCGGGTCCGATCCGGCGGTCCGGGTGATGGCGTCCAGGGCGGCCTCGTACTCGGCGCCGGAGCCGGGCAGCAGCCGGCACAGGAAGGACCGGGCCGTGGCCGGATCGAACCCTTGCAGCGGCAGTTCCGCGAACCGGCGGTCCGCCACCGGGGCCCGGCCCGCGGCGACGATCCGCAGCCAGGGGCACACGTCCTGGAGGACTTCGAGGAAGTCCAGGAGACGGGCGAGGGCGAGCGGGCCCTTGCGCTGAGCCTGCTCGAAGGTGTCGAGGAACAGCAGGACGGGCCGGTTCGTGTTCCCCGGCGCCGCTGCCACCTGGTGGGAGAACAGCATGGCGAGGCTGGTCTCGTCGTGGGCGCGTCCCGTCCTCGGTCCTCTGCTGCCCTGCTCCTCGCTCTCCGCCCGGTTGTCCGCGTCGAGGGTGGTGCGGACGGCCCGTTCCAGTTCCCTCGTGGCCGGTACGTCGAGTGCGGGTACGAGCACCCGCAGCTGCCGCAGGGCCTCGCCGAGCAGGGTGAGCGGCTGCTCCGGCGGCAGGTCCGCGCGGTCGAGGGGCAGGTGGACGAAGGGGAGTTCCGGTGCGGCCGGGGTCCTGCCGACGCAGTCGAGGGCGAACCGGGCCACCAGGGTGGATTTCCCGACGCCTCCGGGACCGTGGATCAGCAGCCAGTCGCGTCGGCCGGTGCCGGGCGGGCGGTCCGCGGGCGCCGGCCCGGTACCCGGTGCCTCGGTACCGACGTACCTGGCCAGCGCGGCCAGTTCCCGCTCGCGCCCGCAGAACGTGGCGTCGGCGAGTGCCTCCAGCGGCTGCAGCAGCCGGGCCCGTTCGATGTGCAGCTCGATGTCGTCCGGCCGGGGCAGATCCACGGCGCGCTCGGCGAGGGCCCTGCGCGCTCCGGTGGCGTCGCCGAACCAACGGACGAGGGTGAGGAGGGCGTGCAGCTCGTCCAGGCTCCGGTCTCCGAGGGCAGGCGCGGTGCCGGTCAGTACCTGCTCGGCGCAGTCGCGGACGGTGTCGTGCCCGGCCGGGACGCCCGAACGCAGCGCCGCCAGCAGTTCGTCCGGGGTGCGCAGCCGCTCCAGCGTGGCGGTGCGCACGGACGGTACGAGGCGCCAGCGCCGGCCCTGGCGGGTGTTCACCCGGTCGCAGTCGTGGGTGAGGAACTCCCGCAGGGCAGCGGCCTCGGAGTCGCCGTCGCCGCCCCGGCCCTCCAGTTCGGCCGCGTCGAAGGCGCCGAGCAGGGCGGTTCCGGCCCGCAGCGCCCACCGCTGGGGGGAGATGTCGCGAGGCTGCGGCTGGGTCGCCGCCGGCCCGGTCTCGCGCAGCAGGTTCAGGACGTCGCGCGAGGTCAGCTCGCGCGACGGAGAGGATTCAGACACCGGCTCCCCCGTACGTCCGACAGAGCTGCCGGCCGCGCAGGGCGGCCACGGCGGAGATCTTCTCCAGGGGCAAGGGGGCGTCGCGGTCGACGTCGCCGCCGACCGCTTCGCGCAGCACGTCCATGACGAGCACGTCGGCGGCATCCGGGGTCATGCGCGTGCCCACGCTCTCGGCGATGGCGCAGAAGAACTCGTGCAGGTCCGGTACGTGGATGGGGCCGAGGTGGGTGCGCCACACATAGGGGTCGACCGACGGCCGCAGCTGTCCGGCGTAGGCGATGAGGACGATGCTCAGCCGGTCGCCGGTCTCACCCCCGGCCACGGCCTCGGCGAGGCTCTCCACCAGGCGCAGGGCCTGCGGGGTCAGCGCCGTCCTGACCAGGCCGTCGAAGACCAGCCAGAGGTCCTGCCGCGCGGCCCGCATCCGCTGCTTGGCGCGGTTGACCACCCGTCTGACCCGGGCGTCCTCCGAGGCGAAGGGGTCGTCCTGGCCCAGCTCCCAGCCGAGTTGGTCCTCGAGTTCGGCCACGATGTCGCTGACCTCGACGGGTTGCGCGTAGGCCGACAGGTCGATCTTGTACGGGGTGATCCCGCGCCCGCGCAGGACATGGCAGAGCAGGTACCAGGTCCAGGTCTTGCCGGACCGCCGGTCGCCGTCGACGATCAGCACGCGGCCCTCCCGCGCGTCGAGCATCTCGCGCAGCGTGCCGCGCAGTTCGCGCCGGTTGATGAAGGCTCGCGGCAGTCCGGCGCCGAGCAGGAGGGCGGCGCACGGGTCGGAGGTGCCGACCGGGTCCTCCTGGGTGAGAAGCAGCTTGAAGATGTCGTAGGCGGCGAGGTTCTCGTTCTCCGAGACGACCTGGATCAGCTTCCTCAGCCGGCGTTCGGAGGCGGCGTGTTCGAGCACGCGCGGCCATACGTCGGCCAGGGGGCCCTTCCAGTCGATGGCCACCGGGCTCAGGCCGGCGGTCTTGACCAGGCGCCGGACGCCGTCCTCGTCCTCGTAGGCCTTGAGGAGCGCGTCCAGCAGCTCGCGGGCCTGGGGGTCGTCGTCAAGGGTGAAGACCGTGCGGTCGAGCAGGTGTACCACGGTCTCACCTCAGCCCCGCGTTCGCCATGCCCGCGACGACCCGTTCGATCCTGATGCCCTCGTTGCGGTACTCCACCTGCTCGCTCAGCCGGCCCGACCAGGTGTGCCGGCGGTGCAGTGCGACGAGTCGCCATCGCTCGTCGAAGACGGGCGAGCCCGACGATCCCTTGTCGGTGTCGGTCCAGTACTGCACGACCCGGTCGTCGACGTGGCGGACGACGTTGTGCCGTGCGGCGAGCTTCTTCACGCCGCCGTTGGGGTGCTGGATGATGTAGACCCGGTCCCCGACCTCCACGGTCGCCCGTTCGTCCAGACGGACGACGACCGCCTCCTCGGGCATGGGCTCGGCCACTGCGATCACGGCCCAGTCGTCCGTGGCGTCCCCGGTGACGCCGGCCGGGTCGCAGGCGACCGTCACGTGGTGCAGATCGCGCCCGTCCAGGTCCTGTTCGTATCCGAACCACGCCTCGACGGCGGCCATGGGTGTGCCGTCGGCGGTGTGCAGCACGTGATGGTTGGTCAGCAGCAGGTCGTGACCGACCCGGAAGGCGGTGCCGTGGTAGCGGTTGCCCCGCTGGTCCGTGACCCTCAACTGGCAGACTCCGGTGGCCTGTTCCGTACCCCTTCGGAGGAAGGCCACGTCCTGGAAGGTGGCGGCGGCGAAGATCTGCCGTTCCCGGGTGTCCGGGGCGGTGAAGTGCTTCCACGCGCCCGGCGGGGGCTGTGGTTCCGGAGCCTCGACGACCGGGTGTTCCGCGACGAGTTCACGGACGCGCTGCGCCACGGCGGCATCCGGTCCTTCGTCGATCCGGGCGAGCAGCGACCTCAGCTTGTTCTGGTTGCGTGCGGCGGTGATGAGATCGAACCAGACCGCGCTGCTCGTCTGCTGCCATTTCACGTACTGGGTGGCGACCCCCGCCTGCCGGGCCATGGCCCTCACCTCGGCCGGTTCGTCGTAGGAGGAGGCGAGCAGGTCGCGCAGTTCGCGAGCACCGGGCGCGCTCCAGTCGAAGGGAAGGCTGTCCAGGAAATGCGTCATCGGTTTCACCTTGTCGGGCGATGCCGTGCGGAAGGGTCACCACCGGAAGCGCAGCCGCCACGGGCGGGGTTTCTCCGCGGCACCCATGCGACGTGCTGCGTGGGACACCTTGGCCCCACCCGCGCAGCATAGGGCGTGAGAAGGCGTGCCGGAGCCCGGTGCGCCAGAGACGGGGGGCGCCGACGGCGCACGGCCCGCGCGGGCATCGGCAGGGGGCGCATGCTCCTGGCCGTCGACGGGGCGCGTGTGCGCCCCCTTGTGCGCCTGTCGTACCCATGCACTCCAACCGCGCACCACGCGCACCCGCCACTGCGGACGAAGTGGGGCACCATGGCAGGGCGTGACTGCCTCCGGGGGGATGGCCATGGGAAACACGGCAATGGACGGACCGCCGCGTCCGGAGATCGGCGGCTGGGTGATCGAGCGCGAGCTCGGCCGGGGCGGGATGGGCGTCGTCCACGCCGTGGTGCACAGCGGGGACGGGCGCCGCCGGGCGCTGAAGCTCATCCGACCGGACATGAGCGCGGGTCTGCCGGAGCCGGCCGACGAGTGGATCGTGCAGTTCGAGCGCGAGATCGCCGTGCACCAGGGGGTGCGGCATCCGCATGTGGTGCGGGTGGAGGAGGTGGGGAACGAGGCCGGACTTCCCTACCTGGTCATGGAGTTGTGCGAGGGCGGCTCGCTGGGGGACCGCGTCGGGGCGGACGGTCCGCTGCCCGTCGGGGAGGCCGTGCCGCTCTTCCTCGACGTGCTGCGGGCGGTGCATCACATCCACACCGTGCGGGGAACGGTGCACCGGGACATCAAGCCGCACAACATCCTGCTGAGCCGGGGACCGGACGGCGCCCCTGTCGCCAAGCTGTCCGACTTCGGGCTGGCCAAGGCGTTCGAGACGGCCGGGCTCAGCGGACTGACCCGCTCAGGGGTGTTCGCGGGCACGATCCGGTTCATGCCGATGGAGCAGGTGGTCCGGTACAAGTACGCCAAGCCTCCGGTCGACGTGTGGGCGTGCGCGGCCTCTCTGTACTTCGTGCTCACCGGGCGTGCCCCACGGGACTCGGACGGCCCGACCCGGCGGAGCAGGGCCGTCCCGGTGCGCGAGCGCGATGCCCAAATCCCGGAACGGCTCGCCCAGGTCCTGGACCAGGCGCTCGACGAGCGCTCCGGCGAGCGTCCGCGCACGGCCGAGCAGCTCGGCGAGGCGCTGCGGGCAGCCGTGTGAGGCCGCCCCGAGGGCGACGCGAACGACCGGAGGGGGAAGCGTGACGGAGAACCAGGAGTGGGCGCCGGGGATGACGCTGCTCGGCGAGTTCACCGTGGAGAAGGACCTGGGGACCGGCAGTTACGGACGGGTCGCCCTGGTCCGGGCCGAGCGGTCGGACGAGCGGTACGCCGTGAAGCGGCTGCACTCGGAGGACCCCGTCCACCAGGGGCGGCTGCTGGTCGAGGCCCAGCGCTGGATCGCGCTGCCGGCTCACCCGTACGTCGTGGAATGCCGGTTCACCCGAAGCATCGGCGACCGTGCCGCGATCTTCAGCGAATACGCACCGGGCGGCTCCCTCCATGACAGCATCCAGTCCGGCGCGCTCTACAGGGGAGGCCCGGCCCAGGCGCTGCGTCGCGTGCTCACCGTGGGAGTCCAGACCGCCTGGGGACTCGACGCGGCCCATGCGGCCGGGCTGCTGCATCTCGATGTCAAGCCGGCCAACATCCTCTTCGACGATCAAGAGGCCGCCAAGATCGCGGACTTCGGGCTGGCCGCCGTACCCCGGCCCCATACCGAGGAGAGCATCCACGCGGAGGCGTACCTGGACAGCCTGGTGGGCGGCCTGCCGGAGGGCAGCGACCAACGCCGGATCGCCGAGCATGCGCGTGACATCACGCTCGCCAGGTACGCGGCCTCCCGCGACGAACCCGTCATCGCCACCGAGGGGTCCTTCACCGCCGCATACGTCTCCCCGGAGCAGGAAGAGGGCCGGGCACTCACCGTCGGCGCCGACCTGTGGAGCTGGGCACTGACCCTGCTGGAGATGCTGGTGCGGGAACGGACCTGGCTCTCCGGGGCCTGGGCGGCCGAGGTTCTGGAATGCGCGGAGCTGGGGCAGCTCACGGAACAGGCCCTGCCCCTTCCGCCGCGCATCGTCGAACTGCTGCGCTCCTGCTTCCGGTACGACCCGTCGGACCGCCCCCGGTCACTGGCCGAGGCGGCCGACGTCCTGCTCGCCGTCGCGATCGAGGAGACCGGAACCGCCCTGGAGTGCGAGCCGCCGCCACGCGGCCAGGCACCGGAGCCGGGGTGGTACGGGAGGGAGCTGGTGAGCGGGGGGAACTGGCCGGACCCCCGGCTGCGGCTGCACTGGGCGTACCGGGTCGCGGGGCTCGACCTCAGGGATGCCGTCGCGTTCTGGCCGAGCCGCGGGGGCGACAACAGGTCCCGCCTCCTGGAGGACCTCAGGACCCTCCGCGAGGCCCGCCGTGTCCTCGCGGAGCTGCCCGCGTCGGTACTGCTGGGCCCTGACGCGCCGTCCGCCGACCGGCTCCTGGACACGCGAGCCGGGTGCGCCTATGACATCGGCCAGGTGCAGGAGGCACTCGGGGACCTTCAGGGCGCCGTCGACGGCTTCCGGGAGGCGCGGGACGTGCTGGAGGCGGCGCCGCCCGAGCTGTCCCGCCCCGGGTTGCCGGGGGTCCTGAACGCACTCGCGATCGCACTGCGCAAGGCGGGCGATCCCGAGCAGTCGCTGCGGGTGTGCGACCGGGCCGCCGCCGCGGCCCTGCTGGTCGACGATCCGGTACGGGCGAAGACCTTGCTGGGCTACATCCTGATGACCAAGGCCAACGCCGCCGCGGCACTGGGCGGCGGCGAGGACCCCGCCGCGCTGTACCGGGCGGCCCACGAGACGTTCCGTTCGGCGGGCGGGGAGAGGGACGCGGCACTGGCGCTCGCCAATCTGGCGGCGCGCCTGGAGCAAGCCGGCCGGTCGACGGCCGCCGCGCCGTTGTGGGAGGAGGCGGACGCCGGACTCGCCGCGTTCACCGGCCCGGCCCATCGGGCCGCGGAAGCCGCTCGGGCCACCTTGTGGCACAACCGGGCACTGGCGGCGGCCGCGGACTCCCCGGAGCAGTACGGCCATGCGGTGCGCGCCGTGGAACTGTGCACCCCGCTGGTGCGCGACTTCGGCTGGCACCAGTTGTGCGGGACGCTGGGGCTCGCCGTCTTCCTCCGGGGGCGGGGCGAGGAGGGCATGGACCGGGGCGTCGAGGCCCTCGCGTCCTACCGGGAGGCAGCCGTGCTGCTCAGGACCGCCGTGCTCCGCGACGGCCGGACGGAGCTGAGCGAGCAGCTGGCCTTGGCGTACGACCACGAGGCGGCCTTGGCCCGCACTCACGAGGATCGCCTGCGGGCCGTGGCACCGGCACAGCGGGCGATCGGGATCTGGGACCGTCTGGTGCTGCTGGAGGGCGTCGCCAGATGGGGCGCCTCGCTGGCCGAGAGCCTGCACAAGCTGGCGGAGACGTTCCGGGAGATCGACCGGCTGGACGAGGCCCAGCAGGCCCTCGCGCGGGGGTTCGCCGTCCTGGACGATCCCGCGTGCGGCGCCGACGGCGACACCGACATGGTCCGGTCCCTCCTGCTCATGGAGCAGGGGATCGTGTACCGGCGCCAGGGCCGCCCGGCCGCGGCGTACAAGGCCTCGGAGGCGGCGATCGCCCTCCTGGACGCCCCATGGGACCGCTCGAGGGCGAGGACCTGGCTGGGCGCGCGACGGAACATGGCCAATGTGTTCATGCTGGCCCAGAGGTATGACGCCGCCGCTCTGACCGAGGCGGAGACGGCCGTCCGGACGGCGGAGTGGGCCGCGTGCGAGATCCTCACCGACAGCGACCTCGCGGATGTCTTCGGGCTGCTCGCCGAGAAACTGCGGCTGCTCGGCAACGCGGAACGGGCGGCGGATACGGCACGTGTCGCACTGGGCGCGTACGGCCGGCTCGCCGCGGCCGGCCGGACGGATGTCGCGGGCCTCACCGTCAGGATGTGGCGCATGCTGGGCCTTGCCCTGCTCGGCGCCGGCGACGGCGCGGGCGCGCTCGCGGCGTTCGAGGAGGTGCTCGGCGCGGCCGAGGCGGGGAACGACCCTGACGCCGAGTCGGCGCGGATCGCCGATGTCGCCGCGGAGCTGCGAGCGACGCTGGGCGCCCGGCCGGACGACGTCCCGCAACGACTGGCCGCGGCCAGGAGGGGACTGAAAGACGCCGTGGAGGCGCTCCGGTCCGGCGTTCCCTTCGTGGGGTTGGAGATGCTTGAGTGCACCGCCGCGACGCTCGGCCTGCTGGTGGACGCCCATCCGCACCGGGAGGTCGCCGAGGTCAGTGCCTCGGTCAGTGCGCTGCTGGCCTTTACGGCGAGGGCGAACCGGTGCCTCGTCCTGGCGGAGCGGGCCCTACGGCAGTCCGGGGCCGCCTACGGCCTGCTGGTCGACGGTCACGCCGGCCACGAGGCGTTCGAGCGCTGGCTGAACAGCAGCCTGCTGCGGGCCTCGATCCTTCGTGTGTGGGGCCAGGAGCAGGCCGCCCGCGACCTGCTCGACGAGATGGTGGAGAACGCACGGCGGGTGGGCGGTGAGCGGGCCGCCCGGCACTGGCGTGCCGAAGCCGACCAGGTGCTGAGAGGGAGGCACCGAGCGTAGGCGTGCGGGGCGTCAGGGAGTCTCGGCGGTCGCCGTCCCGTACCCTCCGCGGAACTGGTCCGGCTCCGTGTACGTGAAGTCGTCCGGGAGGGACTCGCCGAAGCCGGCGGCCACCTGGCGTGGCAGGTTCCGCCGCCAGTACCGGCCTTCGCCGGCCGTCCCGTGGGCGTCGGCCTCAAGGTGTCTCTTGGGGCAGCCGCCCCAGCACACGGGAAGGAAGGAGCAGCGTGAGCAGGTCGGCAGACGCGTCGGGTCGAAGGTGTCCCACCATGCGCTGTCCGCTCCCGGCGCCGCGTCCGTGAGGAGGGGCAGGCCGCGCCGCCCGAAGGCACCGACGGCGCGGTGGCGTTCACCTACCTGGAGGCCGCAGCGGTACTCGAGCCCGTCCGCGCCCACGACGGCCGAATCGAAGGCCAACGCCCCGCAGACCGATGTCTTCGGGTAGGGGAACCCGTCGACGATGTCCTGGGCGTCACGGGCTTCCTCGGGCAACAGACGCTCGGCGGTGGCCTGGAGCCGTGCGAACTCCTGGTCCGTGAGTTCATGGGGGCGCAGGAACGCCGACCGGTCCGAGTACGCGGACAGCTTGGCGACCATGAAGACGCACCGGTACGGCGCAGCGAACCAGCCACGTGACGTGGCCAGCTCGATGAAGCCCGCCAGATCCCCCGCGTTCCCGTGGTCCGCGTTGAAGCGGAGGTCCACGCGCGTGTGCTGGACGAGGGTGTCGACGAGTTCCACCGCCTGCTCGAACGACGAGACGTTCCCTCCGGTGCGATGGCTCGGGCGGTACCGGCGCCGGCGGTCGTGATGGTCCTTGAGTCCGTCGAAGGAGATCTGCACCTCCCTGATGCGGTGCCGGGCCACGAAGCCGCCCACGTCCGACGGCCAGCGCGTGCCGTTGGAGACCACGGAGGCGTGATAGACGATTCCCTCGGCCGCGCAGAAGTCCTGCAGGAGGCGCGACGCCCGCTCCATGAACTCGACGTTCAGCAGGGGCTCGCCGCCGTACCAGTCGATGTGCAGGGTCCGCTTGCCCCGCCGTCCCAGCCGCCGGCGGGCGATCTCCACGAGTGCGTCGGCGTCGCCCACGCTCAGCGCTTCGCCGGACCGCGACTCGTAGCAGTAGTAGCACCCGAGGTTGCAGTCCATCGTCGTCGTCACCAACAGCACCACGGGGGCGTTGCCGCGAGCCTGCCAGTACCGCTCGCGCACGGAGGCCAGCTCGTCCGTCTCCGGCGTGACGAGGAACCCCGCGCGCCGCAGTCGCGCCGTCAGCTGGGGGCCCAGCGCGTCTTCCGGCACCACGCGGCGGTCTCCGCTCAGCAGTGATGCCAGGCGTTCGGCGTCAGGACCTCCGAGCCTGAGCACGCTGCCCGTGGCGGCGTGGAAGAGGGCGTAGCCGTCGGAGAGCGGAACCCTGAACGCGTATCGGGAGGTGACGAGCGATGGCTCCACGTCGCTTCCGCCCTATTCGATCTCGACGATCGCCAGACAGGTCGACCTGCTGCCGCACAGGCGCGCCGGCTGCTTGGTCTCACTGTTCGTGGTCGCGTCCGTGACCGCCTGCAGATCGGAGTCGACGACCGTGGCGACGACCACCTCGAATCGACTGCCCGGATCGACACGGGCCTTCGGACTCGCGTCGTCCGACGCGAGCAGCCGGATCCTCGTCCCTTGCCTTCTCTCCATGCACAGTAGGGTCCCGGCCGGCCCGGCCGGAGGCAATCCGGCAATGGAGTGGTTCTCCTAGGACTCCGGTGCGGCCGTCATCAGGGTGTCGAGCACCGAGTCCAGATAGCGCCTGCCGTCCTCTCCGGCCGGAAGCGTCTGCGGCACCGCGTGCACCAGCTGGGTGTGCCCGAGGTAGGCGGTGTAGGCCAGCAGGGCGCGGCGGTGTGCCTCGTCCGGGGGGAAGCCCAGTGCGGAGAAGAGCTGTGCCAGGTAGCCGACGCGGCGCTCCGTCACCCGGCTCAGTACGGCGGCGACCCTGGGGTGTCCGGCCGAGGCCGGCAGGGAGACCTCCAGCGGGTCGTGGGCGGCGCGTTCGGACGCCTCGGCGAAGAGTCTGCGCAGCCGCGTCCCCGGATCGGGCTCGGCTGCCAGCCCGGCGATGATCGCCTCGGTGGACTTCTGCTCCCAGCGGTCGAGCGCGGCCTCGATCAGCGACTCACGGTTGGCGAAATGCCAGTAGAAGCTGCCTTTTGTGGTGCCCAGACGGGCGGCGAGCGGCTCGACCGCGACCGCCGGGAGACCGCCTTCGCCCATGGCCGACAGGGCGGCGTCCGCCCAGTCCCGCGCCGTCAGCCGCTTCCGGCCGCCCTCGCGAGCGACCCCGTCACGCCGTTGCCCCATGACCGTACGCTACCGTATGGTCCGCAACATACGGCAGCGTATGGAGGCGTTATGCGCAGGTTCCGCGTGATCCGCAATGTCCACTCGCGCACCATCGAGGCCCCCGCCCAGGCCGTCGGGGCCCTGCTCGACCGGCTCTCCTCGCCCCACGACCCGCTCTGGCCCGCGCCGGCCTGGCCCCCGATGCGGTTCGACCGGCCCCTGGGTGTCGGCGCGGACGGCGGCCACGGCTTCGTCCGCTACCGCGTCACCGCGTACGAGCCCGGCCGCCGCGTCCGCTTCACGTTCCACCCGCCCATGAGCGGCCACCACGAGTTCGTCGTCGAACCGCTGGGGCGGGAGCGCTGCCGCCTGCGGCACACCCTGGAGCTGCAGCGCGGCGGCCCGATGGCGCTGGGCTGGGCGCCGGCGGTGCGCTGGATGCACGACACGGTGGTCGAAGAGGTCTTCGACAACGCCGAGCGGGCCACCACCGGGACGGCGACCGCCCCCGTTCGCTGGTCGCCCTGGGTCCGGTTGCTCCACCGGCTCACGTGGGAGAAGGCCACCGCCGGCGACCTCCCGGCGGGCGCCCGCCTGGCCCGTGCCGCCTTCGGGCGGGTCGACCACAGCGACGCGTTCCGGATGCCGCTGCGTCCCGGGATGCCGCGGGACCCCGAGTCCTGGCGGGGCGTCCTGCGCGGGGCCTCCTTCCCGGTGGTGGGCCGCGAGGGCGGCGAGGTGCTGCTGGGTGAGGACGCCGGCCACCTCGACTTCCGCGCCTCGATCCTCGTCGACGACGGTCACGTCACGCTCGGCACGGTCGTGCGGATCCACAACCGGCGGGGCAGGTGGTACTGGGCCGCGGTCCGGCGCGTCCACCCCTTCATGGCCCGCACCATGCTCCGGCGCACCCACCGGCGGCTCGCCCTGGCAGCTCCCGCCGCCGCCGAGCGCGCACGGCCGGCACCCGTTCCCGCCGTGCCGCGAGGAAGGTGAGCCGAGCCCGGCGGGAAGACGCGCAACCTCCCTCCGCAAGATCCCATCTGACAGGGCGGCATGCCACCGCCGACGGGTGAGTCCCGCTTCGCCCGACCCGGTCGAGCGCCTCGGGCGGGCCCGTCGTGGTGGCTCTTCGGAGATTGGAGTCACCCCCCATGGGTCTTTCCACCGCCCACAGAACCGCGCCCCGGCGGATCGCCTCCGCCGCCGTCGCCGCCGGCGCGGTGCTCGGGCTCGTCGGTACGTCCACAGGGACGGCCGGCGCGGCGACACCGGCGCACCCCGGCCGCCCGGACCGTCCCATCATCGGCGGCACCGAGAAGCCCGTCGGTTCCTACCCGTTCATGGCGGCGCTGCTGGACAAGGGCCGGGGCAACCCGCAGGACCGGCAGTTCTGCGGCGGCAGCCTGCTGGACCCGGGCGTCGTCATGACGGCCGCACACTGCGTCGTCGACGCGCAGCCCAAGCAGCTCGAAACGGTCGTCGGCCGCACCGTGCTGTCCAAGAAGAACCAGGGCCACCTGCGCAACGTCACCGACATCGTCGTCCACCCCCGCTACGTCAGGGGCCAGGAGGCGTACGACATCGCGTTCCTGATGCTGGACAAGCCGGTCACCGGCACCGCGCCGGTCAACCTGCCGACCGCGGGCACGGACGCCCTCATCCGCCCCGGCTCCAAGGCCACGGTCATCGGCTGGGGCAACACCGACACGGAGGTGCCGAACTACCCGGACCGGCTGCGGGCGGTGGACGTCCCGATCGTGTCGCACATCGAGTGCAAGGCGTCCTACCCGGGTTACGACAAGAAGGTCAACGTCTGCGCGGGCGTCGAGGGCAAGGACTCCTGCCAGGGTGACAGCGGCGGACCGATGTTCCGCAAGCTGCCGGGCCGCCGCGGGGTCTACCAGACGGGCATCGTGTCGTACGGCGACGGCTGCGCGGCGCAGGGGGCGCCGGGCGTGTACACGTACACCGGTTCGGCCAAGCTGTGGGACACGCTGGGCGAGTCCGCCAAGGGCAGGAAGGTGAAGCAACTGCTCGGCCGCTGATTCGGCACGCGGATGCCCTGCTCCCCGGGTTCCCGGGTGAGCAGGGCATCCGCACGCGCCGGAGCGCGCCCTGGGGCGGGGCGATAAAACAAGTGCGGGTGTTCGAGCCGGTGGGATACGTTCCTGCCTGTTCGAAGGGGGAACCGAAGTGGCGAAGCTGAACCAGATCATCGCTGTCGAGAAGGGTGTCAAGAGCAAGTCGCTCCAGGACATCACCGCGGCGCACCACAAGGTGCAGAAGCCGGCTCTGCTGGCGGGCATCTCGCGTACGTACCAGCCGAAGGACGAGGAGGGCGAGCAGCTGCCGCCCGAGTCCACGCGGGTGCAGGTGCAGGCCGAGGACGTGCTGCGCGAGATGTCCACCTCGCTCACCCGGCTCTTCGACGTGACCGCCACCAAGGACTGGGCCAACTGCGCCGCCCGCGCGGACGTCACGGTCGACGGCCGGACGATCCTCACCGACGTCCCGGTCAGCTACCTCCTCTTCCTGGAGAAGCAGCTCACCGACCTGCACGCGTTCGTCAGGAAGCTCCCCACCCTGGACGCCGCCGAGTCCTGGTCGCACGACCCTTCCACGGACTGGTGGAAGACGGACCCGGTGCGCACGATCCGTACCAAGAAGGTCCCCCGCAACCACGTCAAGGCGGAGGCGACCGAGAAGCACCCGGCGCAGGTCGAGGTGTACTACGAGGACGTGCCCATCGGGTACTGGACGACCGTGAAGTTCTCCGGAGCGCTCCCGGCGCGACGGGTGAACGAGCTGGTGGAACGGGTCGAGAAGCTCCAGCAGGCGGTGAAGTTCGCCCGCGAGGAGGCCAACGGCGCCGAGGTCACCGACCAGCGGGTCGGCGACGCCGTGTTCGGCTACCTGCTCGGCTGACGCCGGACGCGGGTAGCATCCACGATCGCCCCCGCGTGCGAGCGCGGGGGTGCGCGACAGGCGCGGGCCGGATTGAGGACCGGCGCGCGTGAGGAGCGCAAGCTGACACTGAAGTTCAGCCTGAAGAGCGGCGGCAGCCAACACGGCAGGGCCGGCCGCGGTCAATCTCAGACTCTCGCTCCAGTCTCAGCATCGCCGCCGATCGCCGGATCGACCGAGGCCGGACGAACGCCGTCGGATGCGAGTTCGACTCTCGCCTGCACCTCTCTCCTGGTGCGGTAGTTCAAAGGAAGAACACGACGGCATGATGACTGATCCGTCCTCTTAAACGCCGCCGGCGTGCGCAATTGGGTGGCATCCCCAGGGGCCCGGGAGCTGGATACGACTCCCGGGCCCCGCCACGTCCGTCGGCCGCTCAGGGCTGGGCCCGCGCGATGAGCAGGGCGACATCGTCCTCGCCGCCGGGCGGCCGGAGAATCTCCAGGATGCGGTCGCAGGTGTCCTCCAGATCGCGGCCACGCATCGCGGTGAGGGCGTCGAGCAGGGTGTCCAGGCGGGCGTCGATGGGTTCGCTTCGGGTTTCGACCAGGCCGTCGGTGTAGAGGGCCAGCTCGTCGCCGGGGCGGAAGGGGACCGTGGTGGCCTCGAAGGGGACCCCGCCGACGCCCAGGGGTGCGCCGGTGGGCAGGTCGAGCAGCCGCGCCGCGTGGCCGACACGCAGCAGCGCCGGGGGCAGGTGGCCGGCCAGGCACATCCGGCACTGGCCCCGGTGAGGGTCGAAGGCGCAGTAGATGCAGGTGGTGATGGTCTGCTCGACCCCTTCCATCAGGTGATCGAGGTGATACAGGACGTCGGCCGGGGCGAGATCGAGTTCGGCGAAGGCACGGGCAGCGCTGCGGAGTTGACCCATGGTGGCGGCGGCGTTGATGCCGCTGCCCATGACGTCCCCGACGATCAGGGCGGTCTCGTCCGACCGCAGGGGAATGGCGTCGTACCAGTCGCCGCCGATCTCGCTCGTGGCGCCGGCGGGCTGGTAGCGGCAGGCGACCTCCAGGCCCGGCAGGTGCGACGGGACCTCGGGCAGCAGGCTGCGCTGGAGAGTGAGGGCCGCGCGGCGCTGGGCCTGGTACCCGCGGGCGTTGTCGATGCAGACCGCGGCCCGGGCGGCCAGTTCACTGGCGAGCAACGCGTCGTCGTCGTCGAACGGCGCGGGGTTCCGGGTGCGTACGAGGTCGAGGGCGCCCAGGACCTCGCCCCGGGCCATGAGCGGTACCGCCAGGTAGGAGTGCACCCCGCCGGCTTCGAGGAGGGCGGCGGCTTCGCCGTGGCGGGCGATGCGCTGCAGATCCCCGCGCGTGGTGCGGGGCACCAGAACCGGTTCGCCGGTACGCACGCACCGGGTGATCAGGCGGTCACTGTCGTAGCGAGCGAGTCCCCCCGGCGGATCGGCCGCGTGGGCCACCACGGTGGAGTGGGTCGCGCTGACGGCGAGGGCGCGGAAGAGGGCCGGGCCCTCCTGGGACGCGGTCCGGCCGTGCAGGGCGCTGTCGAGCACGTCCACGGCGGCCACATCGGCCAGGACCGGCACCACGAGGTCGGCCAGCTCGCGCGCCGTCGTCTCCAGATCGAGGGTGGAACCCACGCAGGCGGAGGCCCTCGCGATCAGCGCCAGCCGTTGCCGGGCCTGGGTCGCCTCGGCGGCGGCCCGGTGTCGCTCGGTGACGTCGATGACGGAGTAGGCCAGGCCCAGCACCCGGCCGGCGGAGTCCTCCAGCCGGTAGTAGGAGACGGACCATGCATGGTCGTGGTCAGGGTCGGCGGGGGGACGGCAGACGATGTGCCGGTCGACGACCGACTCGCCGGTCTCCAGGACATGGCGCAGACGTGCCTCGGGGTCCGTGTCCAGGAAGGTCAGGACCTCGCCGACCGACCGCCCGAGACGCTCGGCGGCGGACTGGCCGGTGATGCGTTCCAGAGCCGGATTGACGGCCAGGTAGCGCAGGTCCGGGTCCAGGATGGCCAGCCCTATCGGGGACTGGGACACCAGACGCACGGCCAGTGCGGCGTCCCGCTCGACCCGCGCCACGGCGGCCTGGTCCGCGGCGAGGCCCAGGGCGTAGGGGTCGCCGAGGTCGTCGAGCAGTCGCATGTTGCGGAACTCCACCAGGCGGGTGCTGCCGTCCTTGTGCCGGATCGGAAAGGCTCCGGCCCAGTCGGTGCCGGATTCCATGACCTCGGCGAACAGCTTGATCAGCTGGTCGCGGTGCTCCTCGTGGACCGTCAGACGCGCCGCGTACTGGCCGAGCGCTTCCGCCGCGGTGTAGCCGAACAGCTCCTCGGCCTTCGAGCTCCAGAAGACGACCTGGCCGTTCGCGTTCAGCACCACCGCGGCGACGCTGAGCCGATCGAGCAGGCCACTGGGCGGCGCGGCGGCACCGGCGACCGACCGGTCGACGGCTCCTCGGGAGGATTCCGTGGTGCCCATGCCTCATCTTCCCTCCCGCCCGGCGCCGTGGCGCGTGCCGAACCGGCGGACGTTGTCTTCATCCATGGTCGTCCCAGACGGCGGAGGCCCCCACCTGGACTCACACAGCGAGCGCCGGCATCGGCCGGAGGACGCACGGCGGCCCGGGTTCCCGGACTGAACCCGCGCGGCCACTGTGCCAAGCTGGAGCTGATCACGAGCGCCCGGCTCCTGCGCGTCCCGCCCGGAGAACGGTTGAGTACAGATGACATCGAAGTCCGCCGATGCCCCGGATCCCCGTCCAGCCGTCACCGGCAACGGGCCCGCCGTCTCCCGCCGGGAGTTCGACGCGCTCTTCGAGGCGGTCCGCACCTGGGGGCGCTGGACCCCGGCCGACCGCGGTGCCTGGAACCGGGTGACCGCGGACCATGTGCGGCGGGCCGCGGCCGGAGTGCGGTCCGGGGTCGTCGTCCCGTTGGCACTGCCCTGGAACACCCGGCCCGGCCCCGACAACCGCAGGCCCGCGCTGCACCACATGACCGATCTCGGTGACGCGGAGCATGACGCGGAGAGCCGGGAACCCTCCGCCCACAAGGACTTCATCGGCGCCGACTACCACGGCAAGGCCGTCACCCATCTCGACGCCCTGTGCCACATCGCCTACCGGGGGCGGCTCTACGACGGCCGGGCGGCCGGCGACGTCGTCGGCGCCGCGGGCGCCCGCTTCGGGGCGGTGTCGGCGCTGGGACCGCTCGTCACGAGAGGTGTGCTCCTCGACCTCCCCGCCGTCCTCGGGGTCCGCTGGCTGGAGCCCGGCCGAGCGGTGCACGCGCAGGACGTCACCGCCGCGGAACGGGCGCTCGGTGTGACGATCGGCGCGGGCGACGCGGTGCTCCTGCGCTCCGGTCAGGTCCGCCGCCGCACGGAGGTCGGCGCCTGGGACCCCGACACGGCGAGCGCGGGCTTCCATGTGGACGCCGTACCGCTGCTGGCCGAGCGTGGCGTCGTCCTGCTGGGCGGTGACGGTGACAACGATGTACGGCCCTCGCCCGTGGAGGGCGTGCACTCGCCGGTCCACGCCCTGGCCCTGGCCGCGATGGGGGTCCCGCTGCTGGACAACCTCGATCTGGAAGCCCTGTCCGTCGCCGCCGCGGAGGCCGGGCGGTACGACTTCCTGCTGGTCGTGGCGCCGCTGAAGGTACCGGGCGGGACGGGCTCGCCCGTCAACCCGGTGGCGGTCCTGTGACCAACCGTGCCCCATGCCCATAATGTTCGTATTCTCGTCTATGTCAGACTGTTCCTGAAAAGCGGACTCTCGCGAGTGAGGCGCAGCGTGGTTCGGTTCGGCGGGGCACCGACGCCGACGGGGCGTGCGACAGGCGGCACAGAACCCGTCCGTTCGCGTGAGCGCTTCCTGGAGGGCGGGCCGGTCGAAGCGGGTGTGCGCCCGCCCATCTCCAGCTCGTGGCAACGCTGCCGGGCCCTGGGGCTCTCGCCGGACGGGTTCGACCTCCCCTTCCGGGAGGACTTCGACGCGGAGGCACGGATCGTCCGCGCGGCCGCACCGGTGCTCGACCGGCTCCAGTACCGGTTCGCCGGCAGTCGGATGAACATCTGTGTCGCCGATGCGAGCGGAACGGTCCTCATGCGCCGTTTCGGAGAGGCGTCCCTGGCCAGAAGCCTCCCGGCGATCCAGCGCGTGCCGGGATTCGTGTTCGCCGAGCAGTTCGCGGGGACGAACGGCATCGGTCTCGCGCTGGCGGAGCGGCAGCTCATCCGGGTCTACGGTGCCGAGCACTTCGCCGAACGCTCCCAGGGAAGCGCCTGCCGGGCACTCCCGGTCCGCGACCCGCTCAGCGGCCGTATCGAGGGCGTACTGTGCTTCGGCTATCCCCGCGACTTCGACAACCCCGCGCTGGCCACGGTGCTGCTCAAGGCGGCGCGGGCCATCGAACAGCGGTTGCTCAGGCACAGTTCCGCGCGCGAGCGCGCCCTGCTGCGGGCGTACCTCGACACCGAGGCCGAAGCCGCCGTCGGCCGTCACCACACCGTCGGAGTGGACGAACTGGCTCTCGGACAACACCCGCGCGACCGTGCGCTCCTCATGGAGAAGGCCACCGAGCTGATCTCCTGCGCGCAGCGGGCCGCCGTCCACGTCGCCCTGTCCGACGGCCGGTGTGTCACGCTGCTGAGCCGTCCGATGACGAGTGCCACCGGGGTGGTGGGCGTGGCCATCGAGGCCGTTCTGCCCGGCCCCGCACCACGGCATCCCCTCGTGCCCTCGCGCCGGATCGACGAGGTGCCGAGCCCGCCGTCCGGACCTGCCGCCGCCCGTGTCGTCCTGCCGTCGGGGGCCCTCGCCGCCCCCGGCCGGGTCGCCACGGGCGCCACGGGAGTCACCCGCATCGCAGCGGAGGACGGTCATCGTGCCTCCTCGCCCCCGTCGAGAGGGCTGCTGCTCGTGGGGGAGCCGGAGGTGGGGCGGCACGCCCTGGCCGCACGACGCCGCCTGGAGCTGCTGTCCGAGGCCAGTACGCGCATAGGCACCACCCTGGACGTGCGCCGCACCGCCCAGGAACTGGCGGAGACGGCGGTGCCGCAACTCGCCGACTACCTCACGATCGACCTGCCCGAGGCCGTACTGCGCGGGGAGGAGTCCGCCGACCCGCACGGCGACCTGCGCCGTACGGTGGTCCACGGCATCCGTGACGACTGCCCCTTCCATCCGGTCGGCAAGCAGGTCGACTACGGCCCGACCACGCCCCAGCTGCGCTGTCTGGCCGACGGGGAGGCGGTGCTGGAACCGGACCTGAAGGTCGCCGCGGGCTGGCTCGCCCACGATCCCGAGCACACCGAGGAGCTGCTGACCCACGTCCACTCCCTCATCGCCGTCCCTCTGGTCGCCCGCGGTGTCGTCCTGGGCGTCGCCGCCTTCTACCGCGGGCGGGATCCCGCCCCCTTCGGCGACGACGACCGTTCGCTGGCCCAGGAACTCGCCACCCGTGCCGCCCTGTCCATCGACAACGCCCGGCGCTACACCCGCGAACGGACCATGGTCCTGGCCCTGCAGCGCAGCCTGCTCCCGCACGGGCTGCCCGACCAGGACGCCGTCGAGGTGGCCCACCGCTATCTGCCCGCCGAATCCGACGTGGGCGGGGACTGGTACGACGTCATCCCCCTCTCCGGCACCCGTATCGGCCTCATGGTCGGGGACGTCGTCGGCCACGGCATGCTCTCCGCCGCCACGATGGGCCGGCTGCGCACCGCCGCACGCAGCTTCGCCGAACTCGACTTCCCCCCGGACGAGGTCCTCACCCAGCTCGACAACCTGGTGGGACGCCTGGACCGCGAGGACCCCGGCGCCGACGCGGCGGACATCATCGGCGCGACCTGCCTGTACGCCATCTACGACCCCACCACGCAGAAGTGCGTCATGGCCCGCGCCGGGCATCCGCCCCCCGCGCTGGTCAGCCCCGACGGCACGGTGTCCTTCGCGGAGCTGCCCGCCGGACCCCCGCTCGGCCTGGGGGGCCTGCCCTTCGAAGCGGTCGAGACCGACCTCCCCGAGGGCAGCCAGCTGGTCCTCTACACCGACGGGCTCATCGAGGACCGGTACCGCGACGTCGACCGGGTCCTCGACCAGCTGCGCGAGGCCCTGGCCCACCCGCAGCGCAGCCCCGAGGAGACCTGCCAGGTGGTCCTGAACAGCGTGGCGCCCGCGCACCCCCGCGACGACATCGCCCTCCTCGTCGCCCGCACCCATGCCCTGGACCCCGCCCGGATCGCCAGCTGGGACCTGCCGCCCGACCCGGCCCTCGTCGGCGAGGTCCGCGCCGGCGCCATGCGCCAGCTGGCCGACTGGGGACTCGACGAAGCCGCGTTCGCCGCCGAGCTGATGCTCAGCGAGCTGGTCACGAACGCCATCCGGCACGGTTCCGGACCCGTCCGCGTACGGCTGCTCCTCGGCCGCACCCTGATCTGCGAGGTCTCCGACACCAGCAACACCGCCCCGCACCTGCGCCGGGCGGCCAGCACCGACGAGGGCGGCCGTGGCCTGTTCCTCGTCGCTCAGCTGTCCCAGAGCTGGGGCACGCGCTACCTGCCCCGGGGCAAGGTCATCTGGGCCGAGTGCGGTCTCGACGGCGACTGAGGCCGGCGGGCGCCGCTGACCCGTTGGTGTCACATAAGGCAGCAAATACCTCAAATGCCATTGCCCGGGCTACTAGGATCAAGGGCGACAGTCGGGAAGAACTCGCCAGGCCGACCTTCGGAGATGTCCGTGCACGACCCTCCCGACACCTCTGCGGAACCCCTGGTCCGCATCCGCGGGCTCGCCAAGCGGTTCGGCGGGACCCGCGCGCTGGACGGGGTCGACCTCGATGTCCAGGCGGGCAGCGTCCTCGCCCTGCTCGGCCCCAACGGAGCCGGAAAGTCGACGCTCATCAAGGTGCTCGCCGGCGTCCATCACGCCGACGCGGGACAGGTCACGGTGGACGGGCACCCGCTCGGGAGTCGTGCCGCCTCCCGAGCCATGTCCTTCATCCACCAGGACCTGGGGCTCGTGGACTGGATGACCGTCGCCGAGAACATCGCCCTGAGCGTCGGGTACCAGCGCCGCGCCGGTCTGATCTCCTGGCGGCGCACCCGGGAGCGCTGCGCCGAGGCCCTGCGGATCGTCGCCGGACATCTGGACCCCGCCGCGCCGGTCGCCCGCCTCTCCCCCGCCGAACGCTCGCTGGTCGCCGTCGCCCGTGCCCTGGCCGCCCGGTCGAGACTCATCGTCCTCGACGAGCCGACCGCCCGGCTGCCCGCCGCCGACTGCGCCCGGCTCTTCCGCGTCCTGCACGCCCTGCGCGACCAGGGGCACGGCCTCCTCTACGTCAGCCACCGGCTGGACGAGGTGTACCGGGTCGCCGACGCGTTCGCCGTCCTGCGCGACGGCCGCCTCGTCAGCCACGGCACCCTGGCGGGCCACAGCCCCACCCGCCTCGTGCATGACATCGTCGGCGAGGAGCTGCCCGACCACCGCCCCTCCCCCGCCCCCGGCGACGGCCCGGCCGTCCTGACCCTCGACGGCGTACGGACCGCCGGCACGGGACCGGTCGCCTTGGAACTCCGGGCCGGGGAGGTCCTGGGCCTGGTGGGCCTCTCCGGCGCCGGGCACATGGACCTGGGCCGGGCCCTCGCCGGCACCCGGCCTCTCCGGGGCGGCCGGGCACTCCTCGGCGGCCGGCCGTACCGACCCCGCACGGTCGCCGACGCCGTCCGCCTCGGTGTCGGCTTCGTGCCCGGCGACCGACAGCGCGAGGGCTGCGCCGCCGAGCTGACCGTACGGGAGAACCTCCTGGCCAACCCGCGCGCCGGAGGCCTGCCGGCGCCGCGGTGGATCGCCCCCCGCCGCGAGCGTGCCGAGGCCGAAGGCCTGATCGAGCGGCTCTCGGTGCGTCCCCGCGACACCGAGGCACCCATCGGCACGCTGTCCGGCGGAAACCAGCAGAAGGTCATGATCGGCCGGTGGCTCCGGGCGGGCCTGCGCCTGCTGATCCTGGAGGAACCGACCGCGAGCGTGGACATCGGAGCCAAGGCCGCCGTCTACCGCCTGCTCGACGAGGCCTTGGCCGCCGGCCTCGCCGTGCTGCTCGTCTCCACGGACTTCGAGGAGGTCACGGGCGTGTGCCGGCGCGCCCTGGTGTTCGTGCGCGGGTCCGTGACGGCCGAGCTGAGCGGTCCGGCCCTTACGGTCGCCGGACTCACCCGGGCGGCCTCGGCCATGCCCTCCTCCGGAACCGCGACGCGCCCATGACCGACCCGCCAGCCTCGCCGTCCCGGGCGCGCCGGCGGGGGCCCGCCGGACACCTCATCAGCGCCTACGGCCTGCCGGTCCTCACCGTTCTGCTCGTCCTGGCCTTCTCCCTCGTCCTGCCGCGTACGTTTCCCACGCGGGACACGGTCGACTCACTGCTGTCCACCCAGTCGATTCCCGCCGTCCTCGCGCTCGCGGCCACGGTCCCCATCGTGACCGGCGCGTTCGACCTCTCCCTCGGCTACGGCCTCGGCCTGGCGCACGTCATGGTGATGCAGCTGATCGTCAACGAGCGGTGGCCCTGGCCATGGGCCTGCCTCGTGGTGGTCGCCGGAGGGGCGGCCGTGGGCGTCCTCAACGGTGTCGTCGTCGAGTTCGGCCGGATCGACTCCTTCATCGCCACCCTCGGGACCGGCAGCATGATGTACGCCGTGACGGGCGCGGTCACCGACGGCGGCCGGATCGTCCCCGGCCCCCGAGGTCTCCCCGCCGCCTTCACCGATCTCTACGGCTCCAGGCTGCTCGGCGTCCCGGTACCCGCCTACTGCGTGCTGGCCCTCGCGGTCGCTCTCTGGCTGGTGCTGGAGCGGCTGCCGCTCGGCCGGTACCTCTACGTCGTCGGGTCGAACCCGCGCGCCGCCGACCTCGTCGGCATCCCGACCCGCAGGTACACCGTCTACGCGTTCACCGCGTCGGGACTGATCACCGGCTGCGCCGGTGTGCTGCTCGCGGCCCAGCAGCAGATCGGCAATCCGAGCGTCGGCCTCGACTATCTGCTGCCCGCCTTCGCCGGCGCCCTCCTCGGCTCCACCGCGATCAGGCCCGGTCGCGCCAACGCCCTGGGCACGCTCGTCGCCGTCGCCGTGCTCGCCGTCGGCCTCACCGGCATCGGCCAGCTCGGCGCCGACTTCTGGACGATCCCCCTCTTCTACGGCGGCACACTCCTGCTCGCCGTCGGACTGGCCGGCTACTCCGCCCGCCGCCTGCGCACCGGCGCCGACGCCTCCCGCGAAGCGCCCCCGGGGCGGGAGGCCGGCACGACGGGCACCACCCCGTGATCCGCGCCACGCGCGCCCTCGCCCTGCTGCTGGCGGCCACCGCCCTCGCCGGCTGCGAACGCGGCTCGTCGAACGGCCCCCGCGTCTCCACCACCGGGCCGAGCGGCTGCCCCGCCACCCAGGCCAGAGCCGAGGCCGCCGTCACCCGGGCGGAGCGGACGACCGGCACGACGGACCCCGTCCCATGACCCGCCTCACGCGTTCCCTCACTCCTGCGCGAGGAGTTCCCGTGCACCGCGACCGCGCGGCCGTCCCCGGCGTCGTCACGGCGCGCGCGGTCTCCCTCGCCCTGCTGCTGGCCGCCACCACCCTCGCCGGCTGCGAACGCGGCTCGTCGAACGGCCCCGGCGTCTCCACCACCGGGCCGAGCGGCTGCCCCGCCACCCAGGCCAGGGCCGAGGCCGCCGTCACCCGGGCGGAGCGGACCGACGTCCCCTGGAACGGGCCGGCCGGCGGCCCCACGGCGGTTCCCGGCAAGACGATCGTCTACGTCGCGCAGACCATGACCAACCCCGGAGTCGCCGGCGTCGCACAGGGCGTACGGGAGGCCGCCCGGGTCCTCGGCTGGAACGTCCGGGTCATCGACGGCGAGGGCACCCCAGCCGGCATCTTGGCGGCCCTGAGCGAGGCCGTGGCGCTCAGGCCCTCGGGCATCGTCATCGGCGGTTTCGACCCCGGCTCGACCTCGCTGCAGGTCGCGCGGGCCACCGCGGCGCACATCCCGCTCATCGGCTGGCACGCGGTCGCCGCCCCGGGCCCCAGCGCGCACCCCAGGCTCTTCACCAACGTCACCACCCACGTCGACGACGTCGCCGCGATCAGCGCGCAGTGGGTCATCTCCCACTCCCACGGCCATGCGGGGGTCGTCCTGTTCACCGACGCCTCGATCCCCTTCGCCCAACACAAGTCCGAGCTGATCAGGAAGGGTCTGGCCGCCTGTCCGGGCGTGCGGCTGCTGTCGTACGAGAACATCCCGATCCCGGACGCGAGCAGCCGTACCCCCAGGGAGGTCTCCGTCCTTCTCTCCCGCTTCGGGAGCCGGTGGACCCACTCCGTCGCGATCAACGACCTGTACTTCGCCGACGCCGCCCCCGCCTTCCGCGCGGCCGGGGAGAAGGGATCCGGCCCGCCCTTCAACATCGGCGCCGGCGACGGCGACCCGTCCGCCTTCCAGCGCGTCAACAGCAGGCAGTACCAGGCGGCCACCGTCCCCGAACCGCTGTCGCTGCAGGGCTGGCAGATCCTCGACGAATTCAACCGCGCCTTCTCCGGCCGGCCGGCCAGCGGCTATGTCGCGCCCGTCCACATCGCCACGGCGGACAACAGCGAAGGAGCCACGGCCTGGGACCCCTCGGGCTACCGGGAGGCGTACCGGAGGATCTGGGGCAGGTGAACCCCACGGCCGGGAGGACGATCACCGCCCCGCCGATGGCGGACGGTAGTGTCCTTGCGTGGCAACTTTCGCGCTGTTCGGC
This sequence comes from Streptomyces sp. NPDC046727, assembly GCF_040645635.1. NCBI lineage: Bacteria > Bacillati > Actinomycetota > Actinomycetes > Kitasatosporales > Streptomycetaceae > Streptomyces > Streptomyces sp. NPDC046727. The sequence continues at coordinate 16,632 of NZ_JBEYYR010000055.1, read as the reverse complement.
ACCGACGACCTCTCCCTTCCCGAGTCTCTGCAGGAGGCGGTGGAGCATGGCGAGGTGTTCACGCGTGCCTGGGTTGTCGAGCTCATCCTGGATCTTCTCGGCTACACGGCGGACAAGGATCTGTGCGATCTGCGGCTCGTGGAGCCCGCGTGCGGCGGCGGGGCGTTCCTGAGCGTCATCGCGTCCCGGATCAGTGCGTCATGCCGTGCGCACCGTCGCCCCCTCGCGGACGCGATCGACGCCGTCCGCGCCTTCGACCTGCTGGACCGCAATGTGGAGCAGAGCCGGGCGCTGGTCACGGAGAGGCTGCGGGCACAGGGCTGGGAGCCGAAGGAGGCGCGCAGGGTCGCCGCCGCGTGGGTGCGGCAGGGCGACTACCTGTTGCAGTCGATCACCGAGCAGCGTGCCGACTACGTCGTCGGCAACCCTCCGTACATCCGCCTCGAAGACGTTCCCGACGACAGGATGGCGGCGTACCGCCGCGTGTGCTCCACGATGGGGGGCCGGGCGGACATCTACATCGGCTTCTACGAGGTGGCCCTGCGCAGCCTCAACCGGGGCGGCCGACTGGGCTTCATCTGCGCCGACCGCTGGATGCGGAACCAGTACGGCCGACGGTTGAGGCAGCTGGTGACCCGGCACTTCAGCATGGACCTCGCCCTGGTGATGCACGACGTCGACGCCTTCGAGGAGCAGGTCGCGGCCTACCCCGCGATCACCGTCATCTCGAACGAGCCCCAGGGCACGGCGGTCGCCGCGGACACGAACCGGTCGTTCGGAGCGGAACAGGCGCGGGAGTTCGTCGACTGGTACGCGGCGGGCGAGCGGTCGACGGCTGCCACGGCTTCCTACCAGGCCGCTCGCATGCCGCACTGGTTCCCGGAGGAGGACTCGTGGCCGGCCGCTTCACCGGCCAGGCTCGCCGTCCTTGAGGATCTCACCGAGCGTTTCCGGCTCCTGGAAGACCCGGAGACGGGCACGAGAGTCGGGATCGGCATCGCCACCGGCGCGGACAAGGTCTTCCTCACCAAGGACAGGGAGCTGGTGGAGGAAGACCGGTTGCTTCCCATGGCCATGGTCCGGGACACCACCAGTGGCACGGTCGACTGGGACGGCACCTACCTGGTCAATCCCTGGACGGCCGGCGGCGATCTGGTGGACCTCGATGCCTACCCGCGTCTCGCCTCCTACTTCGAGCAGCACGGCGCGGCCCTGCGCAAGCGCTACGTCGCGGTCAAGCAGCCTCACCGCTGGTACAAGACCATCGACAAGGTCGACCACCGGCTGACCCGTCGTCAGAAGCTGCTGTTCCCGGACATGAAGCTGAGGATCCATCCGGTCCTCGACGAGGGGGGCCTGTACCCTCACCACAACCTGTACTTCATCGTCTCGGACGTCTGGGACATGCGCGTACTCGGTGGCCTGCTGCTGTCCAGGGTCGCGGAAGCGTTCGTGGAGGCATACGCGGTCAAGATGCGTGGGGGCACCCTCCGCTTCCAGGCGCAGTACCTCCGGAAGATCCGCGTTCCGGACCCGGCGACGATCAGCGGGAGCGACCGGGCCGCTCTCGCCGAAGCCTTCGACCGGCGGGATGTGGAGGCCGCCACCGAGGCCGCGTTGCGTGTCTACGGGCTCGCCGAGCTGCCTGACTAGGAGGAACGAATCTTGACGGTCACCCGCCAGGACTTCGAAGACGCCATCGCGGCGTACTGGGGTGCCAAGCAACTGCAGAACGAGCAGTCCGCGATCAAGAACGCGGTGGGGGCCGGCACCGCCGGCTCGGTCCGAGGGGGCAAGCACTTCGACGTCATCGCGACGCTCCTGGCGAAGTTCTTCCTGGAGGCCGGCTACCCGGCTTCGAGCATCCGCGTCACCAAGTCACAGGGCCTTGAACTGCCCGGCTACTACCGGCCGCAGAAGCAGTGGGACCTCGTCGTCGTCCATGAGAACGTCCTCGTGGCGGCGTTCGAGCTGAAGGCTCTGGGCGGACCGTCGTACGGCAACAACTACAACAACCGGGTCGAAGAGGCACTCGGCAGCGCTGTCGACCTGCGCCGCGCGGCCCTCGCCGAGCTGTTCTCGAAGGAGAAGCCCTGGCTGGGCTACTTCTTCATCATGCAGGACGGTGACGGGTCCCGCAGGCCCGTCAAGACGGCCAAGGGCGCGCTGCCCGCCGACCCGGTCTGGCAGGGCACGTCGTACCAGGACAGGTTCGGGATCTTCTGCGAGCGGCTCGTGGCGGAGCAGCTCTACGACGCCGCGTGCTACGTCACGTCGTCGGCCGAGCACCCGAAGCCGATCGAGCTGGTGGAGAGCCTCGACTGGCGGCACTTCTCCGCGGCGATAAACGCCCGCCTCACGTACCTGAAGGAACTCGGCATTCCCGGGTAGCACCGCGCCGTGCCCCTTCTCCGCGGTCGCGACATGCGAGCGGCGACGGGTTGCGCGAACATGGACGAGTGGGCTCGGCGGTGAGGAGACCCCGTCGGCTGCCCCCGGCCGAGGCGAGCCGCTGAGCCACGTCCTCTTCGAGCCCGACTTCATCGACGCGGCCGTCGAATCCGGCCGACGCGATGCCCGACGCATCGTCAGCAACGCGCGTGACGGCGCTCTCCGGCACGTGATCCGCGTCCGCGGCGTGACGCGCGCGCAGCAGCGCGAACCGCGCAGGAAAGGCAGGGCGCAAGCATGACCAGGACAGCGGAGTACGAGCGGTACGAGGGCGGCAGCGCGGAGGCCGAGCGGCTGGTCTTCGAGAAACTGGCCGGGGAGCTGATGCGCGTCCAGGTCAAGATCAAGAAGTCCGGCGGGGCAGCGGCTCTCGCCAGGACCTTCCATGCGAAGCCGGTGCTCGGCGTGGAGAACGCCCGTCTGAGGATCCACGACCAGGTGCCGCCCGAGCTGCGGACCGGCTTCGTCCAGCCGGGTGCCGAGTACCCGGTCACCGTCCGGCTGTCCAACGCCAGCGGCACCCCACAGGCCGACTCCCTGCCGGACATGCGCGGCGCGGCGCTCCGCGTCGAGGCCTCCGACGGTACGCACGACCTTCTCATGACGAACTTTCCGGTGTCCCACGCGCGCAACGCCCGTGAGTTCGTGGCGTTCGCCAGGACGATGGCGGGCGCCCGCACCCGCTTCCAGAAGGCGTTCGCGCTGTTCGTCATGTTGCCCTTCGCCGTCGGCCGGCCCACCGCCGCCCGGATGCGCCGCAACGTGCGGGCCGGTGCGCGCGACGATGTGCGCAGCCTGGCCCTGGAGACGTACTGGAGCCGCGGCGCCATCCTGTGGGGCGAGGCCGGGCCGGTGCGCTACCAGTTGCGCCCCGTGCGGGGCGCGCCCGACGCGCCCGTGCCGGCCCGCGGCGACCCGGACCATCTGAGCCGCGAGCTCGCGCAGCGCCTGGCCCGCGGGGATGTCGCCTTCGAGCTGCTCGTGCAGCGGTACGTCAGCGAGGCGATCACCCCCGTCGAGGACGGTTCGGTGGAATGGCGGGAGGACGTCACCCCGACGGTGCCCGTGGCCACCCTGACCATCCCGCGCCAGAACCTCGACACCGCCGAGGCCCGCACGGCCGCGCGCCGGATCGAGGAGCTGGCGTTCAACCCCTGGCACACCACGCAGGAGTTCCGGCCGCTGGGCAATCTCAACCGTGCCCGCAAGGCCGCCTACGAGGCGAGCAGCGCGCAGCGGCTGGGCTACCGCTTCACCACCGACGAACCCCGGCGCAACAAGGTGCTGAGCGCACCGGTGGGTGCCGCCTTCCGTGTCCTCAACCGGTGGGTGCCCTGGTACCGGCTGCCGTTGCCGGCCGGCCTGCTCAACCTCGTCTTCCTGCGCAAGACGTTGCGCGCGAAGAACCTGATCGACACCGACCGCCACGAGGCCCCGCCGCAGCCCGTCCCGGTGCCGCCGCCGATCGACGAGTCGCTGCGGGTCGCCCGCAGTTACGACGGCACGTTCAACGACCTGTCCGCCCCCGCGATGGGGGCCGTGGGCGCGGCCTTCGGCCGCAACATGCCGCCCGTGCTGCGCCCGGACCTCTTCGACGAGCCCAGCCCGTACGAGGTCAGCAGGCTGCTGCTGCAACGCGACACGTTCCTGCCCGCCCGGTCCCTGAATCTGCTCGCCGCCGCGTGGATCCAGTTCCAGGTGCACGACTGGGTCAACCACAGCCGCTACCCGACGGGTACCTCCAGCGTGGAGGTGCCGCTGCCGCCGGGCGTCGAGTGGCACAACACCCCGGGCGGTCCCACGGAGCAGGTGATGCGCTTCGCCGAGAACGTGGCGATGGCCGGCGACGGCGCGCCGGTCCACTTCGCCGACACGGCCTCCCACTGGTGGGACGGCTCGGAGCTCTACGGCGGCGACGAGAAGGCCGCCCGTTCCCTGCGCGACGCCGACGGCGGCGCCGACCTGCGGCTGGAGGACGGCCATCTGCCGCTCGGCCCGAACGGCGTCCCGCTCACCGGTGTCCGCGAGAACTGGTGGCTGGGCCTGAGCGTGATGCACACCCTCTTCGCCAGGGAGCACAACACGGTGTGCGCGGAGCTGCGGCGCGCGTACCCGCGGATGGACGAGGAGCGCGTCTACCACACGGCGCGGCTCATCGTGTCCGCGCTCATCGCCAAGATCCACACGGTGGAGTGGACACCGGCGATCCTCGCCACCGAGGCCATCGACATCGGGCTGAAGACCAACTGGCAGGGTCCGCCCGCGAAGTGGCTGGAGCGGCTGGGGCTGTGGCTGTTCGAGGCGCACTCGCTGACCGGCATCCCCGAGACCGTGCCCGACCATCACGGCGCGCCCTACTCCCTCACCGAGGACTTCGTCACCGTCTACCGGATGCATCCGCTGATCCCGGACGACTTCGAGATCTGCGACCACCGCTTCGGGCGGCGGCTGGACACCCTCGGCTTCGACGACGTGCAGGGCACCGCGGCCGAGCCCCTGATCCGCAAGACGGGCCTGCCCGACTCCCTGTACTCGTTCGGCATCGCCCATCCGGGCGCGATCACCCTGCACAACTTCCCGCAGGCACTGCGGCACTTCGAGCGGGACGGCGAGATCATCGACCTGTCCGTGGTCGACCTGGTGCGCGCCCGCCGCCGTGGGGTCCCCCGCTACAACGACTTCCGGGCCGGCCTGCACAAGGAGCGTATCCGCCGCTTCGAGGACCTGACGGCCGAACCCGGGACGCTGGCGGGGCTGAAGCAGCTCTACCGGTCGGTCGACGAGATCGACACCATGGTCGGGTTGTTCGCCGAGAACCCGCCGACCGGATTCGGGTTCAGCGACACGGCCTTCCGCGTCTTCATCCTGATGGCGACCCGGAGGCTGCAGAGCGACCGCTTCCTCACCGTGGACTACCGCCCCGAGCTGTACACGCAGCTCGGCATGGACTGGATCGAGCGCAGCGGCATGACCGAGGTCATCCTGCGGCAGTGCCCGGAGCTGGCGAGCTTCCTGCCGCGCGACGCGAGCGCCTTCGTGCCGTGGCGGCCGGTGCCGACACCGCCGAACGGTCCCCGCACCACGGAGTCCTGAGTCAAAGGGCGTTCCCGGGACAAGGAGAGGACCATGACGGTGTCCAGCCGGCATCGGGGGCTCGAAGCACTGCTGGCACGACCGCTCCTGGAGACCATCTGGTGGCGGCGCACCCACCGGGTCAGCCGGGGTGCGGCCGTCCCCGCCGGCTCGATGAGCTATCGCTCGTCCGACGCCCCGCTACCGCTCGGCGAGCTGGAGGAGGCGGTGCTGATCGCCCTCACCGGCTGCACCGGGCTCACCATGCCGGACCGGCCGTTCGAGGATCCGCGCGACGGCAAGCCCATCATGGCCAAGCCGAACCTCAACATGGCCGGCCGGACGGCAGGCAGCCCCGACAACGCGCAGGGCACCCACTTCTTCATGATCAACGACAGTGGCACCTACTACCTGCGCAAGTTGCCGCCGTCGCCGGACGCCTCCGTCGAGCCCGGCTCGCTGGTCGAGCGGGCTCGGCTGGCCAAGGTGCGGGTCCTGGACCACCGCCTGGACGTCGCCGAGGGCATGCGCGACTTCCCGGCCTACCTCGACTCCAACCGCGTGCTGTCCAACCTGCCCGGCAGCACCCTCTTCCTGCCGGTCGTCGACCTCTCGCACCAGTACATCAACGGCCTGATGTACCTGCTCACCCAGCCGGACGGGGCCCGGCCGACGCTCGTCGACGACCGGAACTTCTACCGCCCCGCCGGGGTGCGCACGTGGGTGCGGAACGGCTTCCTGAACAAGGACCTGAAGCTTCCGTTGGGTGTGCTGGGCCCGCTGCGCACCCAGATCGAGGCCGAGCTGCTGCTGCAGAACCTCATGCTGACCGCGGACGCCATGGGGCTCGGCGCGTGGATCCACGCCTCGATCAACCCGCAGATCATGCTGGGCGACCCGAAGTTCTCGGCGCGGTACGGGCGGATGCTCGGCTTCGACTTCGTCACCCCCCGCTGGCGCCCGCTGGACCTTCCGCGCTGGCAGCTGCCCCTGCCCAGGTTCGCGACCGCGCGTTCGCATCCGGTCGGGCTCAGCGTCGACGGCGAACCGCTGATCAGAGCGGCCTGCCCGCCGTACCACCCGTCGATGTCGGAGGCGGTCGACGCCGTCGTCCGGGCGAAGTTCGGTCCGAAGGGCATCTACCACGACAAGGACCTATTCACGGGCATCTACCGCGACGACTACGGGCAGCGCTACCTCGCCGAGGCCCGCGAGTACGACCAGCGGGTCATCGAGTGCGCCCGCGACGTGTGCGAGTACATCCACGCCACGCACGACCGGTTCCCCGCACACGTCGACGCCATTCAGGTGCCCGGCATCTGGCTCCAGGTGCACCATCCCGAACTCGGCTACTACGAGCGGTTCTTCCGCGACGGCCTGACCGAGGCGCACAGGGAGCACACGGGGCTGTGGGACACCTGACCGACGGTGGTGTGGTCACGGGGCCGGCGTGTATCCGCGTGTGCGCACGAGGTCGTGGACGAGGTGGGTGAAGGCACGGGTGGCGGCGCTCTGGTAGGCGTCGGCGCGTCGCACGAGGGTGACGGTGCGAGTGGGGAGGGCGGGCTCGAGCGGGACTGGGGTGAGGCGGGGGTGGTCGTGGGTGACGGCGTCGGGGAGGACGGTGGCGAGCGGGGTGCGCTGGACGACTTCGGTGAGGGCCTGGATGGAGTTGGCCTCGACGGTGATGCGCGGGCTGACCCGGTGTCGTCCGAGATAGGCGTCGATGTGGCCGCGGGTGGCGAAGTCGCCGGTGAGCAGGGCCAGTTGACGGTCGGCCAGGTCGCGCACCGGTAGCGGGCCGGGGCGGCCGGCGAGAGGGTGGTGGGTGCCGGTGACCAGGGTGAGCGTCTCGGTGAACAGGGCGGTGGCGGTGACGCCGGCCAGGTGAGGGCCCTGGAAGGCGATGCCGAGGTCGAACGCGTCGGCCAGCAGCCCGGTCTCGATGTCGGCCTGCGTCGTCTCCCGCACCGTGAGGGTGATGCCGGGGTGGCGGGTGTGGAGCTCCGCGGTGAGGGGGCCGACGAGGTAGGCCGTGAACGTGGGCGTGACCGCAAGGCGCAGCTGCCCGCGCGAGAGATCCTGCACGTCGTGGACGGCACGCTCGGCGGCGGCCAGGTCCCGCAGCGCGCTCCGGGCGTGGTGGGCGTACGCCTCGCCGGCGTCGGTGAGGCGTACGGTGCGGCCGGTACGGTCCAGCAGCTGCGTGCCCAGAGTCCGCTCAAGCTGCCTGATCTGCTGGGACAGCGTGGGCTGGGAGATGTGCAGGTCCTCGGCGGCGCGGGTGAAGTTGCCGTGATCGGCCACGGCGAGCAGGTAGCGCAGATGACGCAGTTCCAGGGCCATGAGCAGAACTATAGATGGCATCAATGGCTGCCATGGTCAGCGCGTCTTGGACTCTATACATCGAGGTCATGCATGGTGGATCTCGCCAGGCCCCACGGGCCGGGCCGCCACGAAAGGGAGTCACCCATGTATGACCTCGCCGCGGGCGTCGCGCGATTCCAGCAGGACGTCTTCCCGGCCAAGAAGGAGCTCTTCGCCCACCTGGCCGCCCACCACACCCCCCACACGCTGTTCATCGGCTGCTCCGACGCCCGCGTCGTCCCCGAGCTGATCACCGGCTGCGAACCCGGCGAGCTGTTCGTCATCCGCACCGCCGGCAATCTCGTCCCCGCCCACACCCCCGGCGCCGACGGGGTCGCGGCGAGCGTCGAGTACGCCGTCGTCACGCTCGGCGTGACGGACATCGTCGTCTGCGGGCACTCCGCGTGCGGCGCGATGACCGCCCTCGCCCACCGTCACGACCTGAGCGACGCCCCGGCGGTCGCCGGCTGGCTGCGGCTCGCCGACGCCTCGGTGGCCCGTACCGCCACCGCCGGGGACGTGCCGGCCCTGGTGCGGGGGAACGTGCTGGCCCAGCTGGCGAACCTGGCCACCCACCCGTCGGTCGCCCGCGCGCTGGCGCAGCGGAGGGTCGCTCTGCGCGGCTGGGTCTTCGACATCGCCACCGGCCGCGTCGAGGAACTCAAGGTCATCGGCTCCCCCGCCGTACTCACGGCCTGACCCCGGTTTCCCGGGCGGGGCCGACGCCGTCGGCGCCACCCGGGCCCGCGAAGCCCGCCCTCGTTCCGCGCACGATGCGCGCGGGGCACACACCGAAAGGAACCCACTCATGGTGCACGCCCAGTTCACCCCCGCCGCCCGCGAGGCCCTGGCCGCTCAGGCCGTGGAGGCCAAGACCCGCAAGAACCTCTCCTGGCAGCAGATCGCCGACGCCGCCGGCCTGTCCGTCGCCTTCACCACGGCCGCCGTCCTCGGCCAGCACCCCCTGCCGGAGAAGTCCGCGAACGCGGTCGCCGAGCTGCTGGGCCTGGACGAGGACGCGGCGATGCTGCTGCGGACCATCCCCACCCGCGGCTCGATCCCCGGCGGCATCCCCACCGACCCGACCGTCTACCGCTTCTACGAGATGCTCCAGGTCTACGGGACCACCCTCAAGGCCCTCGTCCACGAGCAGTTCGGCGACGGAATCATCTCCGCGATCAACTTCAGGCTCGACGTGAAGAAGGTCGCCGACCCCGAGGGCGGCGAGCGCGCCGTCATCACCCTGGACGGCAAGTACCTGCCGACCAAGCCCTTCTGATCCGCGCCTCCGGTGGGGGCGGGCCGTTCGGGGCCCGCCCCCACCGCCGGTCAGGCGACGTTGACCGCGCTCCAGGCCGCGGCCACGGTGGCGTACTCGGGGCTGGTGGCGCCGTAGAGGTCCTTCGCCGCGTTCAGGGTCGCGGTGCGGGCGCCCTTGTAGTCCGTGGTGGAGGTCATGTAGACGGTCAGCGCCCGGTACCAGATGGCGGAAGCCTTCTGGTTGCCGATACCGGTGACGGTGGAGCCGTTGTACGTCGGACTGTTGTAGGAGACGCCGTTGATGGTCTTGGCGCCGCTGCCCTCGCTCGCGAGGTAGAACCAGTGGTTGCCGACGCCGGAGGAGTTGTGCACGTCGAGCCGGCCGACCGACTTCGACCAGTAGTCGGCGGAGCGGCCGTCCAGCGACGGCTTGTCGAAGCGGCGCAGCCACGGCGGGGTGGACTGGTCACTGAAGAGGTAGTCGGGGGTGTCGACCGGGTTGTTGGCGTACCACTCGACCATGGTGCCGAGGATGTCGCTGGTGGCCTCGTTCAGGCCGCCGGACTCACCGCTGTAGCGCAGGTTGGCGGTGGCCGAGGTGACGCCGTGGGTCATCTCGTGGCCCATGGTGTCGAGGTCGACCTGCTCGGGGTCGGTGGTGCCGTCGCCGTCGCCGGTCATCATGCAGAAGCAGGTGTCCGACCACTGGGCGTTGTCCCAGTTGGTGCCGACGTGGACGAAGACGGTGGCGCCGCGGCCGTCGTTCTTGATGCCGTTGCGGCCGAAGGTCGTCTTGTAGTAGTCGAAGGTCTTCGCGGTGTTGGCGTGCGCGTCGACGGCGGCGGTGGCGCGGTCGGTGGAGAACTTCCTGCCGTCGCCCCAGACGTTGTCGGCGTCCGTGAACAGGGTGCCGGAGGTGCTCTTCAGGGACGAGGACGAGAGGTTGTGCGCGTCCTTGGTGATGTGGCCGCGCACCGGGTCGATCAGGGCGAAGGTGCCATCGGCCTGCTGGGTGGTGTCGATGCCGACGTCACCGGTGTACTCGGAGTGGCCGGTGCCGGTGGCCTCGTGCTCGGCGTCGTAGTTCTCGATCGCCGCGCCGGTGGTGGCGTCGGTGACGAAGACCTCGCCGTGCGGCTGGCCCTTGTCGCCCAGGCCCTGCACGGTGGTGCGCCAGGCCAGGCGGGGGGTGCCGTCGGCGGCCCACACGATCAGCTCGGGGGTGGACTTGGCCTTGTGCACCAACCCGTGCGAGCGCTTCAGGGCGCCGGCCGCGGTGCTCTTGGCGCCGATGGCGGGGGTGACGGACTTGAGCGCCACCTTGTGGGCCTTGGCGCGGGACGATCCCTTGAGCGAGCCGTCGGCCTTCTGGTGGACGACGAAGTCGCCGCCGACGACGGGGAGGCCGCGGTAGGTCCGCTCGAAGCGGACGTGCTGGGTGCCGTCGGCGTCGATCACGACGTCCTTGACGTGGAGTCTCTGGCCCGGGCCGAAGCCGAAGGTGTCGGCGTGCCGGGTCACGTTCGCCTTGGCCTGGGATATCGCCGTGTCGCGGACGGAGGTTCCGCGCTGGACCGCGTTGGTCTGCGAGTGGGCGGGTACGGCCATCGCGCCCGCGGTGATGACGCCGGCGGCGACCATGACGGAAAGGGCATGCAGAGGACGGGGCATGACGGGGTGATTCCTTCGCTCGTCGTGGGGTGACGACGTCCTGGGGGGACGTTGACGCGAAGTGTTCACCAGGTGACATGTTCCTGACGTGACTCCATCTGGGATATAGCCGCGGAGCTATAGGGCACGGGGAACCGCGGCCCGCCGGTCACGTGCCCTCGCCGAGGGCGAACTCCTCGCCCCCGTCCTGCCACCAGGCCAGATACGGCGGTCGCTGCCGCACGAGCGACAGATAGGCGGCCAGGACGCGCTCGCCGGCCGCGTCGGCGAGCTCGGGGGGAACCGATTCCGTGTTCCAGGCCAGCAGCAGCCGCCGGTGGAACGGGACGTCCACGAGCGGCCGTTGCACGGTGCCCTGGGCGGGGACATCGGCGGTCGGCCAGACGCCGCAGACGGCACGGCGGCCGGCGACCAGGATCTGTGCCACGGACAGGTCCGGCGTCACATGGGCGATCCGCGGAGTGAATCCGGCCGCCTGGCAGGTGAGATGAAGGTACGCGTGCACACCGCTCTCGTCGGCCTCCGGCATGACCCACTCCTCCCCCGCCAGCTCATGGAGACCGACCGTCTCCTGGCGCGCCAGCGGGTGGTCCTCGGCGAGCAGGACGAAGACCGGTTCGCGGAGCAGTGTGCGTGTCGCCACCGACTCGCCGACCGGGAGCGGGAATCCGGGGAACTCGCCGAACACCGCGATGTCGCACTTCGCCAGGCTCAGCGACTTCACCAGGGCGTGCACGGAACGCCGGGCGTCTATGGTGAGCCGGCGTTCCGGGACGAGTTCGAAGAGGGCGGAGACCAGCAGGGACACCAGGGGGCCGGCGGTTCCGCCCGCCCTCAGCGGCGCGGCGGCCTTGCGGTCCGCCTCGGCCGCCGACCGGGCGTACTCGCGCATCCGGTCGAACCCGACGACGAGGTCGCGGGCGCAGCGCAGGACGTACTGTCCGTTCTCGTTCGGCGTCACGCCGTCGGCGCTGCGGATGAAGAGCGGGCCGCCCAGCTCGTGTTCGATCCGCTTCAGCTGAGCACTCGTGGCCGGCTGGGACAGCTGCAGCCGTGCGGCGGCCTTGCGGATGCTGCCGGCCTCGGCGACGGTGAGCAGGACACGGAGGTGCCGGAACTCCAGGTGCATGACCATCCCCCGCTCAGCACGGAGGGACCCATGCAACCCCCCGTGACCAGCAGAACCAGCTGCCCGACGGCATGGTGACCCAGAATCCGACGGTCCCGTGGTGGCGGCAACCACGGGACGGTAAAACCTGTGTGCGAACGCCGGGTCGTTCCGCCGGCATCACCGTGCCGGCCGGTACGAATCGGTGCGATTCGCCCGGCCGCCCTCACCCCTGACAGGCCGTCGGCGAAGGCGGGCCGGCCCGGCCGCGTTCAGGAGGCGCCCACCGGCTCCCCCTGCCTGAGGAGGCCGCGCTGGGAGATGAGATAGCCGAGCTCGGCGCGGCTGCGGCTGCCCAGGACCTCGGCGACCTTCTTGATGTGGGCCGAGACCGTGCGGGAACTCACGCCCAGGCGAGCGGCGATGGCCTCGTCGGTGTGGCCGGTGACGACCATGCGGAGCACGGCGGCGCGGACCGAGTCGGTCACCAGGTCCGGGCGATGCTGTTCGGGTGCGATGGAGACCGGACGGGCGCGTGCCCACGTGTGGTCGAAGACCTTGACGAGGAAGGCGACGGCGCCGGGGTGCCGGACGGCGAGGGCGGCGTTCTTGCGTTCGGGGATGCCGGGGATGAAGGCGACCGTGCGGTCGCAGATGATGAGGCGCTCGAATATCTCGTCCACGGTGCGGACTTCGGCACCTTCGGCCGTCACGCGCTCGATGTAGGCGAGGGTCGGCTGGTGGGTGCGGACACTGTGCTGATAGAGGGTCCGCTGCCCGACGCCGCGCCGCAGGATCGCGAGGTCACGCGGCAGGGCCTCGGCCAGGAGGGCGGGAGACCGGCCGCCGCCCGGCTGTGCCGTGAGCAGTTCCTCCTTGCACGCCTCGACGACCAGCCGAAGGGACTGACTGATCACGTCCGCGCCCCTCAGGGACTCGATGGGAACTCCGGTGTCGTGCTGCGCCCGGTGGTAGAGGCTGTCCGCGGCCACGAAGGACGAACGCAGTGACGCCAGCGTATTCTCGTGGTGTTCGATCTCTCGGACCACGGAGCGGGTGAGGTCGGCCTCGGCGACCTTCGGCGGAATCGGGACGTAGAGTCCGGCGGCGCCCGGAATGGGGCGCACCAGCCGGTAGGAGATGAGGCATTCGGGAATCTCTCCCGATATCGCCCCGTCATTGAGGGCTTCGCGGTAACGCTCCAGACCCTGAGCGCAGAAAAGCACCGCGGACGAGGTTCCGTCGACGCGCTTTCGGCCGTCGCCCTTCTCCTCGATGTCCTCTTCCTGGCACATATGTCCCACCTTCGTGTTGGCGCGTTGCGGGTTCCCGACGCCTGTCGCTCTCGCATCCCGGTCCGCACGTCAGCATCATTGATCACGTGGGGGACACGGTCGAAGCGGGCTCCTGCCAGGTGTTTCCCGCCTGGCCCGGGCCGCGAATGATCATGACCGTCCACCTGCCGGGATGTTGCTAAACATGGAACTACTCACACTGGCGAGGTATCGAAGATGTACCAGACTGCCCAGTACGGCCGTGTCTGCACCGCCCTTGTCGCGGGTGTCGCGACGACGGACGACGACTCGGCATGGGGCTAATTCCAGCCAGTCCGACTGAATTCTGCCACCGGCAATTCCCCGTTCCGCCGCTCCGGGAGATGTCCCGGGCGGAGTCAGGGCGCTTTCCGTGGTTCTTCCGGAGAAACAAGGGATCTCCCCGAAAGCGTATTAACGATTCACCTCCGGGGAGAAAATTTCACTGCGCACCGACCTCCCGCGTCAGTCGGTGACGAGGTCGTCCGGGGCGGACCGGGCGAGTTCGACGAGCTTGCCGAGTGCCTGCGACAGGACCTCCGGCTGCGGTGAGGCGAGGCCCAGGCGGATGGCGTTGGGGGCCTGGCTGCCGCCGACGGTGAACGCGGCGGCGGGCACGACCCCGATCCCGTGCCGCGCGGCGGCGGCGACGAACGTGTCCGCACGCCATGGGCGGGGAAGTTGCCACCAACAGTGATAGGAGCGCGGATGGCTCCGCACGGCGAAACCGGCGAGGTGCCGGGCCGCGATCTCCTGTCGTACCGCCGCTTCCCGTTGCTTGGCGGCCACCAGCTTCTGCACGGTGCCGTCCTGTTGCCAGCGGTGGGCGGCCTCCAGCGCGAACCGCATGGGGGACCAGCCGCCCGACCGCAGGGCGACGGCGATCTCGCTCGTCAGGACCGGGGGCGCCACCGCGAAGCCGAGGGTCAGGCCGGGCGCGATGCGCTTGGACAGGCTGTCGATCAGGACGGTTCGCTCGGGGGCGTAGGCGGCGAGCGGCGGCAGTTCGTCGCGCAGGAACGCCCAGATGGCGTCCTCGACCGCGGGCAGCCCGAGCCTCAGCAGAACCTCCGCCAGCTGCTCGACGCGCTGCTCGGGCATCGTGAGCGAGAGCGGGTTGTGCAGCCTCGGCTGCACGTAGACGGCGTGCAGCGGGGCCGCCGCGTGGGCCTCCTCCACGGCCTCCGGGATCAGTCCGGCGTCGTCCATGGCCAGCGGGACGAGGGTGATGGCGAGCCGGGCGGCCACGGCCTTGATCACGGGGTAGGTCAGCTCCTCGACCCCGAGGCGCCCGCCCGGCGGCACCAGGGCGGTGATGACGGCCGAGATGGCCTGCCGTCCGTTGCCCGCGAAGAGGACCTGCGCGGGGTCGGGTCGCCAGCCGCCGCGGGCGAGGGTGTCGGCGGCGGACTCCTGGACGGCCGGCAGGCCGGACGTGCCGACCGGCAGCAGGGCGTACCCGAGGGCGTCGGGGCGCAGCAGCCCGCTGAGCCCTTCGGCGAGGAGCGCGCTCTGCTCGGGTACGGCTGGGTAGTTGAGCTCCAGGTCGACGCGGCCGGCCGCCGGTTCGGTGAGCGCGAGGAGGCCGGCACCGGACTTCGCGGACCCCGCGCGCACGAACGTACCGCGTCCCACCTCGCCGACGGTCAGGCCACGGCGGGCCAGCTCCTGGTACACGCGTGTGGCGGTGGAGTTGGCGATGCCCTGCTGCCGGGCGAACTCGCGCTGCGGGGGAAGGCGGTCGCCGGGTCTCAGGACGCCGGACCGGATCTCCTCGGCCACCGCGTCGGCGACGCTCTGATAGTCCTTCACGACTCGTGCTCCCCTCGTCCACCCCGGGTCGCCCTCATCCAACCACAGCATTGCACTCGGTGCAATAGAGCAGTTGCATCGAGCAATTGCCCTGCCCTAAGCTCCAGGCATTGCCCCGAGGTCAGGAAGGGAGTCCTGGGCTCAGTGAAGACGACGACCCGAACCCGGTCCCCGCTCGGCCGCACTCCCGCGCCACTTCCCGACTGCCGTCACTGCGGCTTCACATCCGGCCTGATCAGGCAGGACTCCATCGCCGACGCGCTGCGGGAGTACGCGACCGCCTGGCAGCGTGTGCTCCGGGGCCCGGGCCTCAGCAGCCGGCGCGCGGGCACCCCCGCCTGGTCACCCCTGGAGTGCGGCTGTCACGTCCGTGACATGTGCCTGCTGTTCCACATCCGACTCGATGCAATCCTGGGTCAATCTATGATTGCACCGAGCCCGATGCTCGGTGCAACTCCCGGGGCATGGCCGGCCTGCCCCGACAGCGCTCCGCACTACCGGGACGAGGAGCCCCGGCACGTGGCGAAGGAGCTGGGCCGGGCCGCCGAGACCCTGGCCCGCCGCCTGGCCCTGCTGACCGCCGACGACTGGCACCGCGACGACCCGCGCCTGGCCGATCCGCGGCTCACCGTCGACTTCTTCACCCGCCACCTCCTGCACGACATCGCCCACGACCTCGCCGAGGCCGTGCACGACGACGGCGCCGACGAGGCGCACGCGGAGAACGGCGGTGCAACGCACCTACGAATGAGGGGTTTTCATGGTTGAACTGAGCGGAATCCTCGGCGTCTCGGTGGTGGCACTCGGCATGGTGCTCACCCCCGGCCCGAACATGATCTACCTCGTCTCCCGCAGCATCACCCAGGGCAGGCGCGCCGGGATCATCTCCCTCGGCGGTGTGGCCCTGGGCTTCATGATGTACCTGCTCGCCGCGAACCTGGGCCTGTCGGTCGTCTTCCTCGCCGTGCCCGAGCTGTACGTCGCGGTGAAGCTGGCGGGCGCCGCCTACCTCGCCTATCTGGCCTGGAACGCCCTGAAGCCGGGCGGCCTCTCCGTCTTCGACCCGCAGGACGTGCCGCACGACTCGCCGCGCAAGCTGTTCACCATGGGCCTGATGACGAACCTTCTCAACCCGAAGATCGCCATCATGTACCTCTCCCTCATCCCCCAGTTCATCGACCTGGACCGGGGCCACGTCCTGCTCCAGGGCATCATTCTCGGTTCCTTCCAGATCGTGGTCAGCATCGCGGTCAACCTGACCATCGTGCTCGCCGCCGGCACGATCGCCGTCTTCCTCTCCCGCCGCCCCTCCTGGCTGAAGGTGCAGCGCTACATGATGGGCACGGTGCTGGGCGCCCTCGCCGTCTCCCTTGCCATCGACACGTCGGGCCCGGCCGTCACCAGCTGACGGACACCGGCACAACGCTGAGGGGGGACGCCGTTTCCGGTGTCCCCCCTCAGCGTTGTGTGTCGTCAGGACTGATCGCGGGCCGCGGTCAGGTGTTCCGCGTGTTCCTGGAGCGAGCGGACGCCCACGTCTCCGTGGTTGAGGGCGTCGATGCCCTGGACGGCCGCGGC
>NZ_JBEYYR010000054.1:48106-50565 GCF_040645635.1 Streptomyces sp. NPDC046727 | reverse complement strand
GTCCGGAACACCGGTGCCGGGCCCGCCGGCGACGCGGACCCGGCACCGGTGTTCCGGACGGGGGATCGCTCAGGCGGGGACGATGCAGTCGAACGCGTGCAGGAAGGGGTTGACCGGCTGGATGTCACCGACCGCCAGGCCCGCCGCCCGGAGCCGGCCGACCATGCTGTCGGTGGTGTGCTTGGCCCCGCCGACGTTCAGCAGGAGCAGCAGGTCCATCGCGGTGCTGAACCGCATCGACGGGGTGTCGTCGACGAGGTTCTCGATGACCACGACCCGGGTGCCGGGCCCGCCCGCCTCGACGACGTTGCGCAGCAGCCGGGCGGTGGACTCGTCGTCCCACTCCAGGATGTTCTTGATGATGTAGACGTCGGCCTCGACCGGCACGGACTCGCGGATGTCGCCGGGCACGATCCGAGTTCGGTCGGCGAGGTCGCCGCCCGGGCGGAGCCGCGGCAGGGCGTTCTCCACCACCCGCGGCAGGTCCAGCAGATGGCCCCGCATCGACGGGTACTTGTCCAGCAGGCTCGCGACGACATGGCCCTGCCCGCCGCCGAGGTCCGCGACCGACCGGCTGCCGGACAGGTCCAGCAGGGCCGCCACCTCCCGCGCCGACTGCTCGCTGGAGCGGGTCATCGCGCGGTTGAAGACGTCCGCGGACTCGGGGGCGTCCTCGTTGAGGTAGGTGAAGAAGTCCTTGCCGTAGAGGTCCTCCACGACGTTCCGGCCGGTGCGCACCGCCTCGTCCAGCAGGGGCCAGGCGTCCCAGGTCCAGGGCTCGGTGCACCACATGGCGATGGCCCGCAGGCTGTTCGGGTCGTCCTCGCGCAGCAGCCGGGACATCTCGGTGTGGGCGAACGTCCCGTCGGGCCGCTCGGCGAAGACGCCGTAGCAGGACAGGGCGCGCAGCAGCCGGCGCAGCGGCTTCGGCTCGGTGCGCAACGCCGCCGCCAGGCTCTCGGCGGTCATCGGGGCGTCCCCGAGGGCGTCGGCGACGCCGAGCCGGGCCGCGGCACGGACGGCGGCGGCACAGGCCGCACCGAACACCAGCTCGCGCAGCCGCATCGACGGCGGAGGGGAGGGGGGTGTCCCCGGCTCCACCGGAGCCGAGAGCTCGGGGGATGGTGCGGTCATGTGCCGCCTTCCTTCCTTGTGTGGGTCTGGTACGGCGGTCAGATCAGCACAGGCCGGCGGGCTTGGAGGCCCGGCAGGAGTTGCGGTCGAAGGTGTTGTCGCTCTTGGTGTTCTCCTGGTTGACGAGGTCCGCCGGCGAGTTGCTCTCCAGGGTGTTGCCGGTGATCCGGTTCGCGGTGCTCGTGGCGCCCACGAAGCTCTTGAAGAGGACGATGCCGCCCGACAGCGGGGACTTGCCCGAGTGGCCGACGACCGTGTTGCCCGTCACCAGGGCCTTCTCGGTGCCGGTCAGCACGATGCCGGAGCCCTGCAGATACGGCAGCCGGGCCGTCTTCGCGCAGTACTTGTTGTTCCGCTCGACGCGGTTGCCGCGGACGGTGATCAGGCCGGCCTTCGGCTTGTTCTCGTCGCCGACCACGAAGACGCCCGCGCAGTTGCCGGTGACGTAGTTGTCCGTGACGGAGAGGTTGCGCAGCCGGCGGACGGTGAGGCCGATGCGGTTGTCCGCCAGGCGGTTGCGCTCGACCACCGTGCCCTTGCTGTCCTTGGCGCCCTGCTCGGCCTTCACGTTGTTGGCGAGGAAGAGGCCCGCGTCCCCGTTGTTCCGGGCGATGTTCTCCCGGAGGACGCCGCGGGTGGAGTGCTCCTGGGCGATGCCCCACTGGCCGTTGTCGTCGGCGGTCACCCGCTCCACGGTCAGATGGTCGGTCCCCATGGCCCACACGCCGGTCTTGGCGAAGCCGGTCACCTTCAGGTCGGCGATGGTGACGTCTTTCAGGGCCTTGTTCTTGCCCCCGATCACGCAGATGCCGTTGCCGGCCGAGAGACAGGTGGGGGATGCCTTCGTGCCGGGGAGCTTCGTGCCGGTGACCTTCGTGCCGGGGAGCTTGGTGCCGAGCCACACGGACTTCGTCTTCTTGGGCGGCTGGATCACGGTGAGCTGGCCCATGCCGCGCAGGGTCACTCCGGCCGTCTTGACGGTGACGGTCTCGTAGTAGGTGCCGGGCAGCACGAACACGGTGTCACCGGCCCGGGCGAGGTCGACCGCCTTCTGGATCGACTGGCCCGGACGCACCACGAGCGTCTGGTGTGCGGCCGACGCCGGGGTCGTGCCGAGGAACGCACCGACGAGGGTCGTGGTGCACGCGAGGTACGTAATGTGTCGTTTCGTCACATTCCGAAGGCTAGGAGCGCATGACCGGATTACCGCCTCGATGCTCCGTTCGGCGGCGTGTCAACGCTCACCTCCGTGGAACTGCGCAACCGGCTCCGCGAGACCACCGGACTCAAACTCGCCGCCACAGTCGTGTTCGACTACCCGAACC
>NZ_JBEYYR010000054.1:37066-48096 GCF_040645635.1 Streptomyces sp. NPDC046727 | reverse complement strand
AGGGCCCTCGCGGCGGGGGGGGGGGGGGTCCCCCCCCCCCCGCCCCCCCTACGCGGCGCGGGGCCGTGTCGATGTGCGGCTCCGCCGCGGCGGAACGAGGTGGTCAGCGACCCCGAGGGCCGCCCTTGGGGAGCTTCATGCCCTTGGGCATGGGTCCCTTCGGCAACGGCATGTTGCTCATCAGGTCCCCCATGGCCCGCAGCCGGTCGTTGGTGGCCGTCACCTGGGGGCCGGTGAGCACGCGCGGGAGCTTCAGCATGGTCGTGCGGAGCTTCTTCAGCTCGACCTGGCCGTCGCCGTTGCCCACGATCAGGTCGTGCACCGGCACGTCCGCGACGATGCGGTTCATCTTCTTCTTCTCGGCGGCCAGCAGGGTCTTCACCCGGTTCGGGTTGCCCTCGGCCACCAGCACGATGCCGGCCTTGCCGACCGCCCGGTGCACCACGTCCTGGCTGCGGTTCATCGCCACCGCCGGAGTCGTCGTCCAGCCCCGGCCGATGTTGTCCAGCACGGCCGCCGCGGCGCCCGGCTGGCCCTCCATCTGGCCGAAGGCGGCCCGCTCGGCCCGGCGGCCGAACACGATCGCCGTCGCCAGCAGGGCGATCAGCAGGCCGAAGATGCCCAGGTAGACCGGGTGGCCGATCAGGAAGCCGATCGCGAGGAAGACACCGAGGGTGCCGATGCCGACGGCCGCGAGTACAAGACCGATCTTCTTGTCGGCCTTGCGGGTCATCTTGTACGTGAGGGCGATCTGCTTCAGTCGCCCTGCGTTCGCGGCGTCCGCCGCGATTTCCTTCCTCGCCATGCCACGAAGTCTACGTGCCCCCGGGAGCGCGGACGACGGCAGTGCCCGGCGGGAGGGAGCCGGGGGAGGGTCAGGGGCGGTCGGCGGCCTGCTCCAGGACCCGCTCGGCCTCGAAGCGGTCCTTGGCACGGCGGCGGTCCTCCAGGACGGAGGTCCAGGCGTTGCGGCGGGCGGTGCGCTGACCGCCGCTCATCAGCAGGGACTCGACGGCACGGAGCGCGTCGGTGAAGGACGGGATGGCGTTGGCGCGGACGGGTGCGGCCTGCATGATCGAGGTCCCCCCTCGGAGCGGTGGAGATACGGGGCGTGATACCAGAGTCACTGATTGGTGTTACCAGGGCGTGTCCGACCGGTCAAACGCCCATGAAGCCTTGGTGGGGCGGGTCGGAACGCCGACGCGGCCCCGACGACGCCCTCATCAGCGAGGACGGCCGGGACCGCGTCGACTCGGCCATTACTGGCCAGTAGGTGCTTGTGCGTGAATTCACACGCTTGGCTCAGACCGCCTGGACGGCGATGTAGGAGCCACGCTTCTCGACGGCCATCTGGTACAGGCGTCCGGCACGGTACGAGGACCGCACCAGCGGGCCGGACATCACGCCGGAGAAGCCGATCTGCTCGGCCTCCTCCTTCAGCTCCACGAACTCCTGCGGCTTCACCCAGCGCTCCACCGGGTGGTGGCGCACGGACGGGCGCAGGTACTGGGTGATGGTGACCAGCTCGCAGCCCGCCTCGTGCAGCTGCTTCAGCGCCTCGCTGACCTCCTCGCGGGTCTCGCCCATGCCGAGGATCAGGTTCGACTTGGTGACCAGGCCGTAGTCGCGGGCCTCGGTGATGACCTTCAGGGAGCGCTCGTAGCGGAAGCCGGGGCGGATCCGCTTGAAGATCCGCGGGACCGTCTCGACGTTGTGCGCGAAGACCTCCGGGCGGGAGGCGAACACCTCGGCCAGCTGCTCGGGGACCGCGTTGAAGTCGGGAGCCAGCAGCTCGACCTTGGTACGGCCGCCCTCGCGCTCGGCGGTCTGCTGGTGGATCTGGCGCACGGTCTCGGCGTACAGCCAGGCACCGCCGTCCTCCAGGTCGTCACGGGCGACGCCGGTGATGGTGGCGTAGTTCAGGTCCATGGTGACCACGGACTCGCCCACCCGGCGCGGCTCGTCGCGGTCGAGCGCCTCGGGCTTGCCGGTGTCGATCTGGCAGAAGTCACAGCGCCGGGTGCACTGGTCGCCGCCGATCAGGAAGGTCGCCTCGCGGTCCTCCCAGCACTCGTAGATGTTCGGGCAGCCGGCTTCCTGGCACACCGTGTGCAGGCCCTCGCTCTTCACGAGGTTCTGCATCTTCGTGTATTCGGGGCCCATTTTCGCCCGGGTCTTGATCCACTCGGGCTTGCGCTCGATGGGGGTCTGGCTGTTGCGGACCTCCAGGCGC
The DNA here is from genome assembly GCF_040645635.1 of Streptomyces sp. NPDC046727. NCBI lineage: Bacteria > Bacillati > Actinomycetota > Actinomycetes > Kitasatosporales > Streptomycetaceae > Streptomyces > Streptomyces sp. NPDC046727. The sequence goes on along the minus strand of NZ_JBEYYR010000054.1, from coordinate 45,863 downwards.
AGCATCTTGCGTCCGTCGGGTGCGACTGCGGACACGACCGGCTCCCTAGCGATTGATTCTTCGGCGTTCCCCAGGGTACGCCCGTTGATTTGGTGGTTCGGAGGCGGTTGTCCTAGGCCGCCGGTGTCTTCTCGATCAGCCGCGGCTTGAGGTCCGCGTTCTCCAGGATGTCCTTCAGGTGCTTCTCCACCACCGGCACGACCTCCTGCACCGTGATGTCCCGGCCCAGTTCGTTGGCCAGGGAGGTGACCCCGGCGTCACGGATGCCGCACGGGATGATCCGGTCGAACCAGATGTTGTCCGGGTTCACGTTGAAGGAGAAGCCGTGCATCGTGACGCCCTTGGCGACCCGGATGCCGATCGCGGAGATCTTGCGGTCCTCGCGGCGCTGGCCCGCGTTGGAGGGAGCGTACTCGGGGCCGTTGAGACGGGGGTCGAACTCCTCGTCGTTCAGCCGCGGGTCGAAGTCCAGGGACAGCCCCCCGAGCGCGGGGCGCTGCTCGACCGGGTCGCCGAGCACCCACACGCCGCTACGGCCCTCCACCCGGGTGGTCTCCAGTCCGAACTCGGCGCAGGTGCGGATGATCGCCTCCTCCAGCCGCCGTACGTGCGCGACCACGTCCACCGGGCGGGGGAGCTTCTGGATCGGGTAGCCCACCAGCTGGCCCGGGCCGTGCCAGGTGATCTTGCCGCCGCGGTCCACGTCGATGACCGGGGTGCCGTCCAGCGGGCGCTCGCTGTCCTCGGTGCGCCGGCCCGCCGTGTACACCGGGGGGTGCTCCAGCAGGATCACGGTGTCGGGGATCTCGTCGGCGAACCGGGCCGCGTGCACCCGGCGCTGCTCGTCCCACGCCTCCTGGTAATCGACGGCATCCGCACCGAAACCCCTGCGGACGAACCGCAACTCACTCACGGCAAGCGCCTCCCTCGGCGATGGGTGTGTCAGGCATGTATCGCGCCCACGCCACTGTACGTCCGACCGGCGCACGTCAGCCCTGCGGATGTTCCTCACACGATCGGATGAATGTATAGCAAAGTGTGCGATCGTCTGCTCACTCTCCGCTACATTCGCGCCGTTCGTGAGGCCATAAGGGCTGCTCAAAGGCAATCCAGGCCCTTCAAGGGCCCGGAAGGCAGGAGACCGCACCGCAGATGACGGACCGACCCGCGCAGCGCACCCCCAACCGCCAGCTCGCCGCGCTCATCGCAGAGGCGGGGTTCTCCAACGCGGGTCTGGCTCGTCGCGTCGACCAGCTCGGCCTGGAGCACGGGCTGGACCTCAGATACGACAAGACATCGGTCACCCGCTGGCTGCGCGGGCAGCAGCCGCGCGGGACGACCCCGGCCCTCATCGCCGAGGTGTTCACCCGCCGGCTCGGGCGCCGGCTCACCGCCCAGGACCTCGGCCTGGACGCCTGCGCGCCGGTCTACGCCGGGCTGGAGTTCGCGGCGACCCCGGAGGAGGCCGTCGACATCGTCAGCGGGCTGTGGCGCAAGGACTCCGGCAGCCACGCCGAGCTGCGCAAGATCGCCTTCACCCCGGCCGGGCTGGTCGTGCCCAGCCGGGACTGGCTGATCGGGAAGGCCGACGACAAGGTGGCCCGCGAACCGGCACCCCGGGTGCCGCCGCAGGGCCGGCCCGGCGCGGCGAGGCCCCAGCCGGGGGTGCCGGTGCCGCCGCGGGCGCGCGGGCAGGCCGAGCGGAGCCCCGGGCACAAGGTCAGCGGCGGTGACATCGCCGCACTGCACTCGGTCGGCGAGCTGTTCCGCACGCTCGACGACCGGTTCGGCGGCGGCCACGCCCGGCAGGCGCTGGTGCGCTATCTGGAGCACGAGTGCGAGCCGATGCTCCGCGGCAGCTACGACGAGCAGACCGGCCGCCGCCTGTTCGGCGCCGCCGCCGACCTGACCCGGCTCGCGGGCTGGACGTCGTACGACATCGCCGCGCACGGGCTCGCCCAGCGCTACTTCGTGCAGGCCCTGCGGCTCGCCCAGGCGGCCGGTGACCGGGCGTACGGCTCGTACGTCCTGGTCACCATGAGCCGCCAGGCCGTCTACCTGGGCCACGGCAGGGAGGCCGTGCAGCTGGCCCGGGTCGCCCAGCAGGGGGTCGGCACCGGCGGCCCGCCGGTCGTCCAGGCGCTGCTGCACGCGTCCGAGGCGCGGGCGCACGGTGTGCTGGGCGAGGTGCGGGCGTGCACCGCCGCGCTGGTGCGGGCCGAGCGCGCCCTGGAGGTGGCCCGGCCCGGGGACGACGTGCCGTACTGGGCCCGGTTCTTCGACGAGGCCCAGCTCGCCGACGAGCTCGGGCACTGCCACCGGGACCTGCAGCAGTTCCGGGCCGCCGCCCAGCACGCCGAGCGGTCCCTCCAGCTCCGCGCCGCCATCCATGCCCGCAGCCGCCTGTTCTGCCGGATCGTCCTCGCCACCGCCCGGCTCGGCCTCGGCGAACTCGACCAGGCGTGCGCGCTGGCGGCGGAGGCCGCGGGCGCGGCGGCGGAGATGCGGTCCGCTCGCGCGGTGGAGTACGTGAAGGATTTCGAGCGGCGCCTTGAGCCCTATCGGGATGCGGCACCGGTGCGGGGGTATCGGGAGAAGGTCGCGGCGTTGGGGTAGGGGTCTCGCCGTAACTCCGATCGGTGTATTGCCGTGTGCGGGCGCGCTGTGGCTTGTCGTGCAGAGTTCCCCGCGCCCCTTAGGGGGCGCTGCCTACGCCGCCCTCGGCAGCGTCGGTGCCGGGTCGGCTCGGTGGAGGGAGCCTGTGCCCAGGTCCGCCAGGATGGCTGCTGTTGCCCTGTGGGCCGAGTGCAGGGCGCCCTGGACCGTGCTGGTGTCCCGGTGGTCGCCGCAGACGTACAGGCCCGCCAGGAGCCGTACCGGGCGGCGCAGGTCGTGCGGTGGGCGCATCGCCGGGACCGCCTCCGGGGTGTGGTGCACGGCCAGCGTCTCCCAGCGGCGCGTGGAGGTGCCGTAGAGGCGGGAGAGGTGGATGCGGACCGCCGTGTCCACACCCTCCGGCGGCGGGCCCAGCACCGTCGAGGAGATCAGCACCCGGCCGGCCGGGGCCCGGCTCGGGTCCACGCTGCTGAGCACCGCCGTGTGCGCCACCGGCCCGCCCCGGTCGGCGTCCAGCAGCAGCGAGGTGCCCGTCGAGAAGGCCGCCGCCGGGTCGTCCGTGGTGTGGTGGACCACCGTCACCGGATGGAAGTCCGGCACCCGCAGCCCCGGCAGCAGCTCGGCCGCGGCGCGCGCGTCCGTCGCCAGCAGCACCGCACGACAGCGGACCTCGCCGTGCTCGGCGGTGGTCACCGAGGTCGTGGACACGGAGGTGACCCGCACCCCGGTGCGCACGGTGCCCGGCGGCAGCGCCCGGGCGAGCAGCTCCGGCAGCACCTCCGCGCCGCCCTCCGGCACGCACAGCCGGCCGCTCGCGAAGGCGCGCAGCGCCAGGTCGGCGCACCTGCTGGAGGTGGTCAGCTCCGGGTCGCACAGCAGCGCGGCCAGCAGCGGGCGCAGAAACCCGTCGATGGTGCGCGCCGGCACCCCCCGCCGGGCGAGGGCCTGCGCGGCCGGCATCTCGGGGCGGCCCAGGATGCGTTCGACGGGGGTGACGGCGATCCGGCCGAGGGCGGCGCCGAGGCGGGCCTGGTCCACCGCGCCGCCCACGGGCGCGCCGGTCCGGCCGGGCGTGGCCGCCGTACTCCTGGGGGTGCTCGCGAGGGCACGCACCGCATGGAGCGCGCCCCGTGCGCTGCGTGCGCCCCTTGCGCTCCCGCCGGACGCCGGCGCGCCCGCGCGGTGGGTGCGGCCGTCACGGTGCAGCAGGACGCCCGGCGCGAAGCGGCGCACGGTCAGGGCGTCCAGGCCCGGGCTCAGCCGGAGTTCGGGGTAGGACGTGGACAGCAGCTGTCCGATGCGGTCGAGCCGGAAGCCGTCGATCTTCTCCGTCGACATGCGGCCCCCGACGTACGGGGCGGCCTCCAGGACAGCGGTGGTGATTCCTGCGCTGGTCAGCCGATGAGCCGCGGAGAGACCGGCGATTCCGGCTCCCACGATGACGACGTCCACCTGGTACGCGGGCTCAAGCACGAGGCCCCTCCTGTGGTTGCGCGGCCGGTGGAGACGTCATGCCCCCAACAGGCTCCAGGGATACCCGAGTTCGGGTCGAGGGTAGGGCCGTGATCGGTCAGGAACAGTCGCGCATCAACAGGGCACGGTCGCATAGAGGTCGCACTCGGTCACTTTCGTTCGCCGGTGTTGTCAGCCGGCTCATCCCGCCGCGCTCATCCCGTCGCGCTCACCCCGCCGCGGCGCGGATCGCCTCGTCGATGCCCGGGAACGCGAACCGGAACCCCGATTCCAGCAACCGCTTCGGCACCACCCGCTGGCTGCCCAGCACATCCCCGGCCATCTCCCCGAGCGCCGCCCGCAGCACCGGAGCGGGCACCGCGCACACCGTCGGCCGGTGCAGCACCCGCCCCATCGCCGCCGTGACCTCACGGTTCGTCAGCGGATGGGGAGCCGTCAGATTGAACGGCCCGGACAGGGTGTCCCCGTCCATGAGATGCCGGATCGCGGCGACCTCGTCGTGCAGCGCGATGTACGACCAGTACTGCCGCCCGTCGCCCAGCCGCCCCCCGAGCCCCGCCCGGAACAGCGGGAACAGCCGCCCCCAGGCCCCGCCGCCCCGCGCCACCACCAGCCCCGTACGCGGCAGCACCGTCCGCACCCCCGCCTGAGCCGCGGGCGCCGCCGCCTCCTCCCACTCCACACACAGCCTGGCGAGGAAGCCGTCGCCCGGCGGCGCGTCCTCGTCCACCACCCGGTCGCCGGTCACGCCGTAGAAGCCGATCGCGCTGCCGTTCACGAACACCCGCGGCGGCTCCGGCAGCGCGGCCACCGCCTCGGCCAGCGCCGCCGTGCCCAGCACCCGGCTCTCCCGCAGCAGCCGCTTGTACTCCGGTGTCCAGCGCCGGTCGCCCACCCCCGCCCCGGCCAGATTGACCACCGCGGCACAGCCGGTCAGCCCCGCCGCGTCCACGTACTGCCGGGAGGGGTCCCAGCCGACCTCGTCCGGGCCCCGGGGCGTCCGGCGCACCAGCCGCACCACCTCGTGCCCGTCCGCGGCCAGCGACCGCACCAGAGCGCTGCCGATCAGACCGGACGCGCCGGCCACCGCGATGCGTGAACGTTCCATGACCCCAGCATGACCGCACGGCCCGCCGGAAACCCCTGGGACGCACCCACCGCCCGCCCTAGGGTGATCGTCATGCCGGAACCCCTCATACGCATCGCCAAGACCGACGACGAGGACGAACTGGCCGTCCTCGACCGCGTCACCTGGTCCACCCTGCACGCCGTGGCTCCCGAGCCGCAGCCGCCCTACCAGCCGTTCTTCGACGAGCGGCACCCGGCGGAGGACTTCCTCGTCGCCGAGGCCGACGGGCGCGTCCTCGGCTATGTCCGCCTCGCCCACCCGACCCCGCTCGCCAGCAACGCGCACGTCCTGGCGATCCAGGGGTTCGTCGTCGCCGAGGAGGCACGCGGGCGGGGCGTCGGGCGCGCGCTGATCCGGGCCGCCGTCACAGAGGCGCGCAGCCGCGGCGCGCGGCGCCTCACCCTGCGCGTGCTCGGGCACAACACCCCGGCCCGCGCCCTGTACGAGTCCGAGGGGTTCGCCGTCGAGGGCGTGCTGCCGCAGGAGTTCCTCCTCGACGGCGCCTACGTCGACGACGTGTGCATGGGCCGCGCCCTGTGAGCCCTGGGAAGAGCCCTACGAACTGACCAGCTCGCCCGTGTCCACCGGCGCCGTCGCCGTGGCCGCGCGCCGGGCGTCGCCCGCCACCTCGGCCGCCGTCAGCACGTACCCCGTCTCGGCGTCCGAGGTGGAGCGGGCGAAGACCACCCCGAACACCCGGCCGTCCGTGGTCAGCAGCGGGCCGCCGGAGTTGCCCGGCCGGACCGTGGAGCGGATCGAGTAGATCTCCCGGGTGACCGTGCGGTCGTTGTAGATGTTCCGGCCGGTCGCCCGCACCCGGTTCGCGACCGTCGCCGCCTGGAGGTTCAGGCCCCCGTCCTGCGGGTAGCCCGCCACCACCGCCGAGTCCCCGCGCACCGCGCTCGTGTCGAACCGCAGCACCGGGGCGCGCAGCCCCGGCACGTACAGCACCGCCACGTCCCGGTCCGGGTCGAAGAGCACCACCCGGGCGCCGTACGCCGGCCCGACCCCGCCGACCCGCACGCTCGGACGGTCGATGCCGGCCACCACGTGCGCGTTGGTCATCACATGCCGCGGCGCGTACACGAACCCGCTGCCCTCACGGCCCTCGGTGCCCGCCGCCCCCTCGATCTTCACCGAACTCGCCTTGGCCGCGTCCGTCGCGGCCGGGGTCACGCTGTCGCCGGTCGGCCGGGCCACCCGGGCCGTCGACTCGTTCTCGAACGGGTTGAACACCTGCGGGAAACCCGCCTCCGCCAGCGCCGACGTGGCCCGCGAGAACCACGCCGGCGTGGTCTGCGGCATCGCCTCCTGCACCGCGCCCAGCAGCGTCGAGTTCCGTATCGCCGTCGTCAGCGTCTGCGACGGCGCCGCGGCCAGCACGCTCGCCGCCACCCAGGCCACCACCAGCACCGCGACCGAGTTCGCCGCCGCGCCCCCTATCCCGTCCGCCACCCGCAGCGGCCCCCGGTCCAGCTCCCCGCGCAGCCTCAGCGCCAGCCGGCCCGCCAGCTCGTGCCCCGCCACCGCCGGCCCCAGCACCGTCAGCACCGCGAGCACCGTGGCCGTCGCCGTACCCCGCTCCACCAGGCCCGTCACCCACGGCAGCACCCACACCCCGACGGCCGCCCCGCCCACGAACCCGGCCAGCGAGACGCATCCCGCCACCAGTCCGCGCCGGTAACCGGACACCGCGTAGACGGCCATCACCAGTACGAGCAGCAGGTCGAGCAGGTCCACGGAGCCGCCTTTCTCTCGGACCCCTCAGTACGGACGGGACCGGTCCGTTGATCAGCAACGCGCGCGGGAGGCGCGTGGCGTGTACCCCCCGGAAACGACCCGGACCAGGACGATGGTTCCACCAGGTGGCACAGCGCACATCGCGGGCAGGGCACAGCGACCCGAGAGTGGGATCATGCGTGTCGTCCGAAGAGCCCTGACGGCCCGGAAACCGCGTGCCGCAGGGACACCCCGCACACCTCGTGCCGCACGGCTCCACCGCGCGGTGTACGTGCTGCTCGGCTGCCTGCCCGGGGCGCTGGCCGTGGTCGCGCTGGCCCTGTGCGCCCGCGGCGTCGAGCAGGCCGTCCTGCCCCGCCCGGGCCGTTCCGCCGCGGCGGCGCGGGTGCCCGCCGCCCACCACGCGGCCCGGCCGCGCATCGTGCCCCGCGCCGCCTGGCTGGACCGCACCACCGGGCGCACCCAGCCGCCCCCGCGCTACGACGACAAGGTGGTCGCCGTCTTCGTCCACCACACCGACTCGCCCAACGGCTACAAGTGCGCCGACGCGCCCCAGATCATCCGCCACCTGTACGCCGGCCAGACCGGCGCCCGCCGCTGGGACGACATCGGCTACAACTTCCTCGTCGACCGCTGCGGCACCATCTACGAGGGCCGCGCCGGAGGCGCCGACCGGGCCGTCACCGGCGCCCACACCCAGGGCTTCAACCACCGCACCGCCGGCATCGCCGCCCTCGGCACCTTCACCGCCGGCGTCCCCGTGCCCCGCGCCATGACCGACGCGATCGCCGCCCTGGCCGCCTGGAAGCTCGGCCTGGCCGACGTCGACCCGCGCGGCCGCACCCGGCTGGTCTCCAGCAGCGGGCTCAGCCGCTACAAGGCGGGCACCACCGCCGCCCTGCCCGCCCTCGCCGGCCACCAGGACGGCTACGCGACCAACTGCCCCGGCGCGGCCCTCGCCGCCCGCCTCCCGGCGATCCGGGAACAGGCCGCCCTCCTCCAGGGCCGGGCGCCCACAGGAAGGCCATAGACGGCCCGCAGCCCGCTCCGAGCCCCGCGCCCTACGGTCGAGCGCGACACAAGCCGACCGGAGGGCGGGGACAGATGAGGATCACGCACAGCGGTCGTCACGGCGGCCGTACCGAGTCCGCCGGGGGACGAACCGACCGGACCCGGACCGCCCGCCGCCCCGCTGCGCGTCACGTCCTGAACCGCTCCCACAGGCGGGGAAACCGCTGCGCGAGCACCCGGTCGTCCTCCAGGTCCAGCGGGGTGCCCTCCGGCTCGGCGGGCGCCGGGGCGATGCCCAGGTCGGGCGCGACGGTCCCGGTCAGCTGCTCGTACGCCTCGTCCGCCGCGTACCCCAGCTCCTCGCCGTCGCCGTCGATCTCCTCGTCGAACTCGCCCAGCAGCTCCGCCAGCGCGTCCGGTTCGTGCAGGGCGCCCTCGAAGACGTCCCGGCCCTGGCCGATCAGCCAGCACCGGAAGAAGTCGAACGCGTCGTCGCTGCACCCGTCGAGCAGCAGCCAGGCGGCGCCCCACAGGTCCCAGCGGTAGGCCCGGTTGTAGCGGGCCTCGAAATGACGGGCGAAGTCCAGGACCAGCTCGGGGTCCAGCCGGAGCAGCCGGTCCACGAGCGCGTCGGCCTGCTCCTCGGGGTCGCCCTCGGCGGCCTGCCGGGTGGCGTCGATCAGCTCCCAGAACTCCGTCTCGTCCATCACGGAACCAGCATCGGGCCTCGGCCGGTGGGCCGCACGCGGAGTCCCGGGGATCTCATCGGCCCTCCCTACGGCGGTACAGCGCGGCGAGGCGGGCCGTGTCCGCCGTGAAACGGTTCCG
>NZ_JBEYYR010000054.1:0-36967 GCF_040645635.1 Streptomyces sp. NPDC046727 | reverse complement strand
GCAGGCCCGGTGGCTCCAGCACTTCCGCCTCCGGTCCGAGCCCGGTCAGCTGGCTGTGCGCGACCTCCTCCGACTCCACGGGCAGCGTCACCGTCATCCAGCTGTCGGCGTCGGGCCCGTCCGTGCCGGCATCGTGCCTGGGCCGGTGGACGGCACGAGGAGTACGGCGGATCGTCGTCAGCCGTCCGTACGGCGGTACAGCGCGGCGAGGCGGGCCGCGTCCGCCGCGAAACGGTTCCGCAGGCCCGGTGGCTCCAGCACTTCCGCCTCCGGTCCGAGCCCGGTCAGCTGGCTGTGCGCGACCTCCTCCGACTCCACGGGCAGCGTCACCGTCACCCAGCCCTCGGCGTCCGGCTCGCCCGGGTTCCGCAGCGCCTCCCGCGCGCCGAGGGGATCCACGGCGTACGGCAGCCGGCGCACGCCCTCCGGGGACAGCCGTACGACCACCTCCGCCCGCAGGATCGACCGGGCGAACCGCTCGGCCTGCTCCGCCCAGAAGCCGGGCAGGTCGAAGTCCGGGCCGCGGTCGAAGCGTTCTCCGAGGGGATCGACGGCGTTGAACCGGTCGATCCGGTAGGTCCGGAAGGAACCGCTTCCGGCCACCCGCGCGCACAGGTACCAGACCCCCGCCTTCAGCACGAGCCCGTACGGCTCCAGCGTCCGCTCCGCCTCGCCCTCCCCGCGCCGGTAGCGGGCGGTGACACAGCGGTCGTCCCACACCGCCTCGGCGAGCACCGGCAGCAGGGCGGGCGTCTCCGGCTCCCGGAACCACGCGGGCGCGTCCAGATGGAACCGCTGGGCGGCACTGTCCGGGGCGTCCCGCAGCGAGGGCAGCAGCGCGGCGGAGACCTTCAGCCGGGCCGCCGACGCCGCGTCCTGAAGGCCCATCTCCCGCAGCGCCCCCGGCACCCCGCTCAGGAACAGCACCTCGGCCTCGCTCCGGGCCAGCCCGGTCAGCCGCGTCCGGTACCCGCCGACCAGCCGGTACCCGCCGGCCCGCCCCCGGTCGGCGTACACCGGCACCCCCGCCTCCGACAGCGCCTGCGCGTCCCGCGTGACCGTCCGCTCCGACACCTCCAGCTCCCGGGCCAGCTCGGCGGCGGTCATGGAGGGGCGGGACTGGAGGAGGAGCACCATCTTGATCAGGCGGGCAGCACGCATGCGGCCATCATGCAACGAGGCCCCCGCCGCAGCGGGGGCCTCGTCGACCGGCTCTTGCAGCCCGTCGGTTCTTACAGCCCGTACTTCTCCCGGGCCTCCTTGACCGCCGTGGCCTTCATCTCGCCGCGCCGGGCGAGCTGGGCCAGGGCCGCCACGACGACCGACTGGGCGTCGACGCCGAAGTGGCGGCGGGCGGCCTCACGGGTGTCCGACAGACCGAAGCCGTCGGCGCCCAGCGAGGACCAGTCCTGCTCGACCCACTGCGCGATCTGGTCCGGGACCTGGCGCATGTAGTCGGACACCGCGAGGACCGGGCCCTCGGCGCCCTGCAGGGCCTGGCGGACGTACGGCACGCGCTCCTCGCCGCGCAGCAGCGCCGCGTCGGCCTCCATCGCGTCCCGGCGCAGCTCCGACCAGGAGGTCGCGGACCACACGTCGGCGGCCACGCCCCACTCCTCGGCGAGCAGCTTCTGGGCTTCGAGGGCCCAGTGGATCGCCGTACCGGAGCCCAGCAGCTGGATGCGCGGGGCGTTGGCGGCCACGGTCACGCCCGCGGACTCCGCCGTGTTGAAGCGGTACAGGCCCTTGACGATGCCCTCGTCGATGCCGAGGCCCTGCGGCTTGGCCGGCTGCGGCAGCGGCTCGTTGTAGACCGTCAGGTAGTAGAAGACGTCCTGGTCCTCGCCCGGCTTGGCCTCGCCGTACATCCGGCGCAGACCCTCACGGACGATCACCGCGATCTCGTAGGCGAACGCGGGGTCGTACGTCAGCGCGGCCGGGTTGGTCGCGGCGATGACCGGGGAGTGGCCGTCGGCGTGCTGGAGGCCCTCGCCCGTCAGGGTCGTACGGCCCGCCGTCGCGCCCACGAGGAAGCCGCGGCCGAGCTGGTCACCGAGCTGCCACATCTGGTCGGCGGTGCGCTGCCAGCCGAACATCGAGTAGAAGATGTAGAACGGAATCATCGCCTCGCCGTGCGTCGCGTACGCGGTGGACGCGGCGATGAAGTCGGCCATCGAACCGGCCTCGGTGATCCCCTCGTTGAGGATCTGGCCGTTCTTGGCCTCCTTGTAGTACATCAGCTGGTCGCGGTCGACCGGCTCGTACGTCTGGCCCTTCGGCGAGTAGATGCCGAGGGACGGGAAGAGGCTCTCCATGCCGAAGGTGCGCGCCTCGTCCGGGACGATCGGCACCCAGCGCTTGCCCGTCTCCTTGTCGCGGACCAGGTCCTTGACGAGACGTACGAAGGCCATCGTCGTCGCCACGTTCTGCGAGCCGGAGCCCTTGTCGAAGGAGGCGAAGGCCTTCTCGGCCGGGGCGGGCAGCGGGGCCAGCGCGTGCGTACGGCGGGCCGGGGCGGGGCCGCCGAGGGCCGCGCGGCGCTCCTGGAGGTAGCGGACCTCGGGGGAGTCGGCGCCCGGGTGGCCGTAGGGGACCTGGCCGTCGACGAAGTCGCTGTCCTTGATCGGCAGGCCGAGCAGGTCGCGCATCGTCTTGAACTCGTCCACCGTCAGCTTCTTCATCTGGTGGTTGGCGTTCTTCGACGCGAAGCCCTCGCCGAGGGTGTGGCCCTTGACCGTCTGGGCCAGGATCACGGTCGGCGCGCCCTTGTGCTCGACGGCGGCCTTGTACGCGGCGTAGACCTTGCGCGCCTCGTGACCACCGCGCGAGAGGTGGAAGCACTCGAGGATCTTGTCGTCGCTCAGCAGCTTCGCCATCTCCGCCAGCGCCGGGTCGGCGCCGAAGAAGTCCTGGCGGATGTAGGCGGCGTCGCGGGTCTGGTACGTCTGGATCTGCGCGTCCGGTACCTGGCGCAGGCGGCGTACCAGCGCGCCGGTCGTGTCGAGCGCGAACAGCTCGTCCCAGGCGGAGCCCCACAGCGTCTTGACGACGTTCCAGCCGGCGCCGCGGAACTGGGCCTCCAGCTCCTGCACGATCTTGAAGTTGGCGCGGACCGGGCCGTCCAGGCGCTGCAGGTTGCAGTTGATGACGAAGGTGAGGTTGTCCAGCTCCTCACGGGCGGCGAGCGCGAGGGCCGCCGTCGACTCCGGCTCGTCCATCTCGCCGTCGCCGAGGAACGCCCACACGTGCGACGCGGAGACGTCCTTGATGCCGCGGTTGGTCAGGTAGCGGTTGAAGCGCGCCTGGTAGATCGCGGACAGCGGGCCGAGGCCCATGGAGACCGTCGGGAACTCCCACAGCCAGGGCAGGCGCCGCGGGTGCGGATACGACGGCAGGCCGTTGCCGCCGGACTCCTGGCGGAAGTTGTCCAGGTGGTGCTCGTTCAGCCGGCCGTCGAGGAAGGCACGGGCGTAGATGCCGGGGGAGGCGTGGCCCTGGATGTACAGCTGGTCGCCGGAGCCGTCGCCCTCCTTGCCCTTGAAGAAGTGGTTGAAGCCGGTCTCGTACAGCCAGGCCGCCGAGGCGAAGGTGGCGATGTGGCCGCCGACACCGTACTTGCTGCCCCGGGTCACCATCGCCGCCGCGTTCCAGCGGTTCCACGCGGTGATCCGGGCCTCCATCTCCGGGTCACCGGGCAGGCCCGGCTCGGCGGAGGTGGGGATGGTGTTGACGTAGTCCGTCTCGAGGAGCTTCGGCAGCGCGATGCCGCCCGCCTCGGCGCGCTCCAGCGTGCGGCGCATCAGGTATGCGGCGCGGTGCGGCCCGGCCTCCCTGGCGACGGCGTCGAGGGAGGCCTGCCACTCGGCGGTCTCCTCCGGGTCGCGGTCGGGGAGCTGGTCGAGCGCGCTCGGCTGGATGGCGTTGGGGTCGGTCATGTCGCCGCCTTCCTCAGTCGAAGGGGGTTCCCTCATCGGTAAGGGTTCGGGTGTGCCCTTGGTCTTTGGCAGGACAGGGCAGGCGGACTTCGGTGGAAGTCCGTCGGCGACTGTAACTCCCTGATCGATGATCGATCAAAGGGGAGAGGGGCAAAACTTCTCGATTTCAAGAAAGTCGGCACGGGGTGCCTTCGGTGATGGCACCGGGTGACGCCGAAGCGCCTTGTTTTCGCAGGTGGGGCGGCGTCTGAGCGGGGGTCCGCTCTACTGAATCAAGCGCGCGGAGCGCAGCCCAGGACGTGGGCCTTCACCAGTTCCGCGATCCTCGGGTCACGGCGCTTGAACGCCTGCACCAGCTCCTCGTGCTCCTCCGCGTACGACTGCTGGACCGTGCCCAGCCAGCGGATCGACAGCGCCGTGAAGACCTCGATGCCGAGGCCCTCCCAGGTGTGCAGCAGCACCGAGTTGTGCGCCGCGCGGACCAGTTCGCGGTGGAAGCCGACGGTGTGCCGCACCTGGGCCGTGCCGTCCGCCTTCTGGTCGGCCTCGTACAGCGCCAGGACGTGCGGCTCCAGGGCCGAGCAGTCCTCCGCCAGGCGCTCCGCCGCCAGCTCCGCGGCGATGGCCTCCAGGCCGGCCCGGACCGGGTAGCTCTCCTCCAGGTCCGCCGCGGTCAGATTGCGGACGCGTACGCCCTTGTTCGGGGCCGACTCGATCAGGCGGAGGGACTCCAGCTCGCGCAGGGCCTCCCGGACCGGGGTCTGGCTGACCTCCAGCTCGGTGGCGATCCGGCGCTCCACGATGCGCTCGCCCGGCTGCCAGCGCCCGCTGACGATTCCCTCCACGATGTGCTCGCGGATCTGCTCGCGCAGCGAGTGGACGACGGGCGCGGTCATGAGGGCTCCTTAGGGAGGGCTTTGACGTTTAGACAATACGGCCGGTTCGCTCCGCGGGTAGGGCGCGTGGTGGTGCTTTTGCGCAGGTGAGACGAGCCTTACACGCTGCGCACACCGACAAACACGAACACCCCGCCCGGAAAGCTCCGGACGGGGTGCCGTACAGCCGTGCAGGCCGGGTGGCTTACAGGCCCAGCTCGACCTCGAACTCGCCCGCCTCCAGGATCGCCTTGACCGCGGTCAGGTAACGGGCCGCGTCGGCGCCGTCCACCAGACGGTGGTCGTAGGAGAGGGTCAGGTAGGTCATGTCGCGGACGCCGATGACCGTGCCCTCCTCGGTCTCGATGACGGCCGGACGCTTGACCGTGGCACCGATGCCGAGGATCGCGACCTGACCCGGCGGCACGATGATCGTGTCGAACAGCGCGCCGCGCGAACCGGTGTTGGAGATGGTGAAGGTCGCGCCGGACAGCTCGTCCGGGGTGATCTTGTTGGCGCGGACCTTGCCGGCCAGCTCCGCCGTGGCCTTCGCGATGCCCGCGATGTTGAGGTCGCCGGCGTGCTTGATGACCGGGGTCATCAGGCCCTTCTCGGAGTCCACCGCGATCCCGATGTTCTCGGAGTCGAAGTAGGTGATCGTGCCCTCGGCCTCGTTGATCTTGGCGTTGATGACCGGGTGGGCCTTCAGCGCCTGGGCCGCCGCCTTCACGAAGAACGGCATCGGGGAGAGCTTGACGCCCTCGCGCGCGGCGAAGGAGTCCTTGGCCTGGGCGCGCAGGCGCATCAGGCGGGTGACGTCGACCTCGACGACCGAGGACAGCTGCGCCTGCTCGTGCAGCGCCTTGACCATGTTGTCGCCGATGACCTTGCGGATGCGGGGCATCTTGACGGTCTGGCCGCGCAGGGGGGAGACCTCCAGCGCCGGGGCCTTCCTGGCGGCGGCCGGGGCGGCTGCGGCCGGAGCCGGAGCGGCGGCGGCCTTCGCGGCCTCGGCGGCGGCGATGACGTCCTGCTTGCGGATACGGCCGCCGACGCCGGTGCCCTTGACGGTGGCCAGGTCGACGCCGTTCTCGGCGGCGAGCTTGCGCACCAGCGGGGTGACGTAGGCGCCCTCGTCGGTCGCCTGGGTGGCGGTCGGCGAGGTGGGCGCGGTGGCCGGGGTGACCGGAGCCGGGGCGGGCGCCGGAGCGGGAGCCGGGGCGGCCGGGGCAGCGGCGGCGGGCGCCGGAGCCGGGGCCGGAGCGGCGGGGGCCGGGGCCGGGGCGGCGGGGGCCGGGGCCGGGGCCGGGGCCGGAGCGGGGGCCGGAGCCGGGGCGGGCGCCGGGGCAGCGGCCGGGGCCGGGGCGGCCGGAGCCGGAGCGGCGGCCGGGGCGGCACCCGCGGCGCCGATGACGGCGAGCTTGGCGCCGACCTCGGCGGTCTCGTCCTCGCCGACCACGATCTCCAGGAGCACGCCGGAGACGGGCGCCGGGATCTCGGTGTCGACCTTGTCCGTGGAGACCTCGAGCAGCGGCTCGTCGGCCTCGACGGAGTCACCGACCGACTTCAGCCAGCGGGTGACGGTGCCCTCGGTGACGGACTCACCGAGCGCGGGCAGGACCACGTCCGTGCCCTCGGCACCGCCGGCAGGGCTCTCGGCAGTGACGGCCTCGGCGGCGGGGGCCGGGGCGGGGGCGGCCGGGGCCTCGGCGACCGGCGCCGGGGCGGGCTCGGCGGCCGGGGCCGGAGCCTCGGCGGCGGCCGGGGCCGGGGCGGCAGCGGGCGCACCCGTGCCGTCGTCGATGACGGCCAGCTCGGCGCCGACCTCGACGGTCTCGTCCTCGGCGACCTTGATGGAGGCCAGCACGCCGGAGGCGGGCGAGGGGATCTCGGTGTCGACCTTGTCGGTCGAGACCTCGAGCAGCGGCTCGTCGGCCTCGACGCGTTCGCCCTCGGCCTTCAGCCAGCGGGTGACAGTGCCCTCGGTGACGCTCTCGCCGAGCGCCGGAAGGGTTACGGAAACCGCCATGGTTTCGGTTGCTCCTAACGAATTGCGGAAGTCTGTGTCGTCGCGCCCGTTGACCGAAGGCTCAGTCGTGGGAGTGCAGCGGCTTGCCGGCCAGGGCCAGGTGTGCCTCGCCGAGCGCCTCGTTCTGCGTCGGGTGGGCGTGGATGAGCTGGGCGACCTCGGCCGGCAGCGCCTCCCAGTTGTAGATCAGCTGGGCCTCGCCGACCTGCTCACCCATGCGGTCGCCGACCATGTGGACGCCGACCACGGCACCGTCCTTGACCTGGACGAGCTTGATCTCGCCCGCGGTCTTGAGGATCTTGCTCTTGCCGTTGCCCGCCAGGTTGTACTTCAGAGCGACGACCTTGTCCGCGCCGTAGATCTCCTTGGCCTTGGCCTCGGTGATACCGACGGAGGCGACCTCCGGGTGGCAGTACGTCACCCGCGGGACACCGTCGTAGTCGATCGGAACGACCTTCAGACCGGCCAGACGCTCCGCCACCAGGATGCCCTCGGCGAAGCCGACGTGCGCGAGCTGGAGGGTCGGGACGAGGTCACCGACGGCGGAGATGGTCGGAACGTTGGTGCGCATGTACTCGTCGACGAGGACGTAGCCGCGGTCCATGGCGACCCCGGCCTCCTCGTAGCCCAGGCCCTGGGAGACCGGGCCGCGGCCGACGGCCACCAGCAGGACCTCGGCCTCGAACTCCTTGCCGTCGGCCAGGGTGACCTTCACACCGTCCTGGGTGTACTCGGCCTTCTGGAAGAAGGTGCCCAGGTTGAACTTGATGCCGCGCTTGCGGAACGCGCGCTCAAGAAGCTTCGAAGAGTTCTCGTCCTCGACCGGGACGAGGTGCTTCAGGCCCTCGATGACCGTGACGTCGGAACCGAAGGACTTCCACGCCGAGGCGAACTCGACGCCGATGACGCCGCCGCCCAGGATGATCGCGGACTTCGGCACGCGGTCCAGGACGAGGGCGTGGTCGGAGGAGATGATGCGGTTGCCGTCGATCTCCAGGCCCGGCAGCGACTTCGGCACGGAGCCGGTCGCCAGCAGGACGTGGCGGCCCTGGATGCGCTGGCCGTTCACGTCGACGGAGGTGGGGGAGGACAGCCAGCCCTCACCCTCGATGTACGTCACCTTGCGGGACGCGATGAGCCCCTGCAGACCCTTGTACAGGCCCGAGATCACGTCGTCCTTGTACTTGTGGACGGCCGGGACGTCGATGCCCTCGAAGGTGGCCTTGACGCCGAACTGCTCGCTCTCGCGGGCCTGGTCGGCGATCTCGCCCGCGTGCAGCAGGGCCTTGGTGGGGATGCAACCCCGGTGCAGGCAGGTGCCGCCGACCTTGTCCTTCTCGATCAGGGCGACGTCCAGGCCCAGCTGCGCCCCGCGCAGGGCCGCGGCGTAACCACCGCTACCACCGCCGAGGATCACTAGGTCGAAAACGGTGCTGGCGTCGTTCGCCACGTCACGTCCTCCATGCATGTGCGCCTTGCGCCGATCTCCGATGACCGGCGGGCGGCTGGTGTCCGGCCGCTTGATGCTTCGGCCCTTCGGTGGGGGCCCTGTCCTGCCGGGCTCCATCTTTGCACTTGTTCGAGGCGAACGATGCGCCGGGCTGGAGTGTGAGACACCCCACTAGAGCGGCCCAAAGGGGCGCGAGGCTGTGTTCGATATGCGGCTCCGCCGCGTGGGCGCGACCAGCCCCCACGCGGCGAGCTGCGGAACAAGCAGCCGAACTGGGCTGTTGGGCGAACGTCAGCCCAGGTCACCCGCGGCGGTCAGCTCGGCGAGACGCACCAGCGTGCGCACGGCGGAACCGGTACCGCCCTTGGGCGTGTACCCGAAGGGCCCGCCCTCGTTGAACGCCGGGCCGGCGATGTCGAGGTGCGCCCAGGTGATGCCGTCGCCCACGAACTCCTGCAGGAACAGGCCGGCGACCAGCCCGCCGCCCCACCGCTCGCCCATGTTCGCGATGTCGGCCACGGAGGAGTCCATGCCCTTGCGCAGGTGCTCCGGCAGCGGCATCGGCCAGGCCGGCTCGCCGACCTCCTCCGCCGCCTCGTACACCGCGGAGCGGAACGCGTCGTCGTTGGCCATGACACCGAACGTCCGGCTGCCCAGCGCCAGCATCATCGCGCCGGTCAGCGTGGCCACGTCCACGATCGCGTCCGGGTTCTCCTGCGAGGCCGCCCACAGCGCGTCGGCGAGGACCAGCCGGCCCTCGGCGTCGGTGTTGAGCACCTCGACGGTCTTGCCGCTGTACATGCGCAGCACGTCACCCGGTCGGACGGCGGAGCCGGACGGCATGTTCTCGGCCAGCGCCAGCCAGCCGGTGACGTTGACCTCCAGGCCGAGGCGGGCGGCGGCGACGACCGCGGCGAACACGGCGGCGGCACCGCTCATGTCGCACTTCATCGTCTCGTTGTGGCCGGCCGGCTTCAGCGAGATACCGCCCGAGTCGTAGGTGATGCCCTTGCCGACGAAGGACAGGTGCTTCTCCGCCTTCGGGTGCCGGTACGACAGCTTCACCAGGCGCGGGGTGGCCGCCGAGCCGCCGCCGACGCCGAGGATGCCGCCGTAGCCGCCCTTGGCCAGGGCCTTGTCGTCGAGCACCTGCACCTTCAGGCCGTGCTCCTTGGCCGCGGTCTGCGCGATGCCGGCGAAGACGGCGGGGGTGAGGTCGTTCGGCGGCATGTTGATCAGGTCGCGGGCGCGGTTCAGCTCCTCGGAGACCGCGACCGCGCGGGCGAGGGCGCCCTTGTGGGCGGCGTCGCGCGGCTTGCCGCCGAGCAGCGCGGCCTCGGCCAGCGGCGCCTTGCCGTTCTTGGCCTTCGCGCCCTTGCCGGCGTTCTCCTTGTACGTGTCGAAGGAGTAGGCGCCGAGCAGCACGCCCTCGCCGATCGCGCCGATCGCGCCGGGGCCGTCGACGGGCAGCGCGAACGCGGCCTTCTTCGACCCGGCGAGCGCGCGGGCGGCCACGCCGGCGGCCTTGCGCAGCGCCTCGGCCGCGTAGCCGTCCTCGGCGTCCTTGTCGTCGGGCTGCGCGCCGAGGCCCACCGCCACCACGAGCGGGGCCTTGAATCCGGCCGGCGCGGGCAGCTTGGTCAGCTCGCCCTCGGCACCGGAGGCGCCGAGGGTCTCCAGGACGCCGGCCAGCCTGCCGTCGTACGCCTTGTCCACGGCCTCGGCGCCCGGCGCGACGACGGGCCCCTTGGCACCCTTGGCGACACCGATCACGATCGCGTCGGCCCGCAGGCCGGGCGCCGCAGCGGTGCTGAGAGTCAGAGCAGTCACGGTGGTGAGTTCTCGCTTCCGATGTGAAGTTTCTATGGCCGAAAAGGGGTGGGTCGACCGGGCCCGAGAGCCGACCCTAGGTCCAGGCCTGGGTACTGGTGGCAACCGGGGCCTTCACCCTGTCGGCGAACACCCGGGACGAGACTACGCGCGTACGTGCGTTCGCTCATTCCTTCGGGTGTTCACCTGTGCGTGGCGCCGTGGCCACTTCCCCCTGCACCCGCGTGAGCCGGGCCCCACTCGCCGGGTCCCGGTGGGCACCCCGCGCTCGCCGTGTCCGTGGCGACGGCCCGCCCGCTAGCGACCGAAGGCCAGTACCACGAGCGCGGTCGTCGCGGACGTCTCCGCGAGCGCGCCGAACACGTCCCCGGTGACCCCGCCGAACCGGCGGACGCAGCGGCGCAGCAGCAGTTCGCCGACGGCCACGGCGACGACCACCGCGAGCGCGGTGCGGACGCCGTCGTACCAGCCGAAAGAGGCGCCCGCCGTCCCGGCCGCCACCACCACACCGGCCGCCGCACCCAGCGCGGCACCCTTCGGCACCACCCCGGCCACCGCCGCCCCGAGCCCCTCCGGGCGGGCGGCCGGAACGCCGGCGCGGGCGGCCAGGGTGAGGGCCAGCCGCGCCGCGACCGCCGAGGCCACGGCCGCCACGGCACCCCGCGCCCACGAGTCGCCGTAGAGCTGCGCCAGCACCGCCACCTGGGCCAGCAGCACCAGGACGAGGGTGAGCACCCCGAACGGCCCGATGTCCGACTGCTTCATGATCCGGAGCGCGTCCTCGGCGGGCTTGCCGCTGCCCAGCCCGTCGGCGGTGTCGGCGAGCCCGTCGAGGTGCAGCCCGCGGGTCAGCGCGGCGGGTACGGCGACCGAGGCGACGGCCGCGAGCAGCGGACCGGCGCCGAGGAGGAGCAGCAGCAGGCCGAGCCCGGCCGCGCAGCCGCCGACGACCAGCCCGGCCACGGGGGCGCACAGCATGCCGCCCCGCGCGGCCCCCCGGTCCCAGCGGTGCACCCGGACGGGCAGCACGGTGAGCGTGCCGAAGGCGAAGCGGAGACCGTCGAGAGGGCCGAGAGGGGAGGAGGTGAGCACCGGCGCAGGTTACCCGCCGGTCCCGGGATCCCGGCCCTGAGCGGCGGTGAAGCGACGCGGCATACGCGGGTAATGTGCGCACATGGGGCACTGGTGGGTGCGGAACATCGTCGAGCCGGGCAAGCTCCCGCTGCTGCTCGCCCTCGCCGCCTTCGTGCTGACCTTCGTCGTCACCCGGGTCATCACCCGTCTGATCCGGGCCGGCAGGGGCCCGTTCGGCAACGTCGAGGCGGGCGGGCTGCACATCCACCACGTCGTCCCCGGGGTCGTCCTCACCGTCGTCGGCGGTTTCGGCGCGGTGGCCAGCGACCGGCACGGCGTCGGCGCGCCCGTGTCCGCCGTGCTGTTCGGCATCGGCGCGGGCCTGGTCCTGGACGAGTTCGCGCTGATCCTGCACCTGGCCGACGTCTACTGGACGGCGGAGGGCCGCAAGAGCGTCGAGGCCGTCGTCCTCACCGCCGCCCTCGTCGGCCTGCTGCTCGCCGGGTTCGCCCCGTTCGGCGTCAACGACCTGACCCAGGAGGAACTGGCCGACCGCGGCACGGCCATCGCCAACATCGCCGGCAACTTCGTGTTCTCCCTCGTCGCCCTGAGCAAGGGCAAGGCCCGTACCGCGGTGTTCGGGGCGATCGTGCCCCTGGTCGCGGTCGTGGGTGCCGTACGGCTCGCCCGCCCCGGCTCCCCGTGGGCCCGCCGCTTCTACGGCCGCCGTCCCCGCGCCCGCGCCCGGTCGGCCCTGCGCGCCTACCGGCACGACCGCCGCTGGGCCGGGCCGCGTCGCGCGGTTCAGGACTGGATCGGCGGCAAGCCCGATCCGCGCCCGGCGCGTCTGCCTGGTCACCGGTGAGCGCGGGGGCGCCGGCGGCAGGCACAGCGGTCATGTGGCTCAGGACTGGACCGGCGGCAAGCCCGATCCGTGTCCGGCGCGTCTGGCCGACCACCGGTGACGGCGGGTGCGTCGCGGTCCGCTGCCGTACCGGTGCCGCAGGGCCACCAGCAGACACAGCAGCCCCACCGCCATCAGCGCGGCCAGGTGCTCCTTGCCCGCCAGGTTCTCCTTCAGCAGCACCTCGACGACCATCGCCGCCGTCACCGCTCCCGCCGTGGCGTAGGCGCCGTACCGCCAGCTCACGAACACCGCGAGCCCCACGACCGCCGCCGACGGGCCGGTGTCCACCACCTGCGCGTCGGTCCAGGGCAGCCCGAACGGGGCGTGCGGGCCGAGGGTGATGCCGAGGCGCGCGTACAGGGTCCCGGCGAGCGTGGCGACGTACGCGATGGTCAGGGTCCGCCACCAGCCCAGGCACAGCTCGGCGATCCCGAACACCAGCAGGATCTGCGCCAGCGCCCCCCACACCGGCAGGTCCAGCGCGGGCACGAACAGCGACAGGGGGGTGCGCAGCAGGGCGAGCCACAGCGGGTCCTCGGCGCGCACGGCACCCAGGTTCTGCACGAGCTGGTAGCCCCACGGCTGGTTCTGCACGTACTGCAGGAACGCCGTCAGGCCCACCCCCGAGACCGTCATCGGGACGGCCGGCAGGCCCCGTCTGCGCAGGGGCTCGCGCACGGTGACGCAGAGCAGCCCCCACTCGGCACGGGCCCAGCGCGCGAGCCTGTTCATGGAATGTCCCTCATCTGTGCGTGTCCAGGTGCCTGCGGTGCAGCCACTTCGGCAGCCCCGGCGCCTCCAGGAACCCCTCCGCACGGGCCGACGCGAGGCCGATGCGCGGCAGGTCCGCGCTCTTCTCGAAGAGCAGGAACCGTGGCTCCCAGATGGGCCGGTACTTGGCGTTGGCGCGGTACAGCGACTCGATCTGCCACCAGCGGGAGAAGAAGCTGAGCAGCGACCGCCACAGCCTCAGCACCGGTCCGGCACCGAGGCGTGCGCCACGTTCGAAGACCGACCTGAACATCGCGAAGTTGAGTGAGACCTGAGTGATCCCGATCTCGCGGGCCCGCCGCAGCAGTTCGATGACCATGAACTCCATCAGCCCGTTGTCGGAGTCCCGGTCGCGCCGCATCAGGTCCAGGGACAGCCCGTGCGGCCCCCACGGCACGAAGGAGAGCAGCGCCCGCAGCCGCCCCTCGGCGTCCGTGCACTCCAGCATCACGCACCGGCCGTCGTCGGGGTCCCCCAGCCGGCCCAGCGCCATGCTGAACCCGCGCTCGGTCGCGCCGTCCCGCCAGTCGTCGGCGCGCTCGACGAGGTACGCCGTCTCGTCCGCGGGGATGTCCTCATGCCGGCGGATGCGGACCTGGTACCCGGCCCGCTTCACCCGGTTGTACGCCTGCCGGACCGTGCGCATCGCCCGGCCCTCCAGGGTGAACTCGGCGACCTCCACGATCGCCTCGTCGCCCAGCTCCAGCGCGTCCAGCCCGTGCCGGGAGTAGACCGTCCCGGCCTCCTCGCCGGCCCCCATCACCGCCGGGATCCACCCGTGCGCCCGCGCCTCCGCGAGCCACGGCACGATCGCCCCCGGCCAGGCCTCCGGGTCCCCGAGCGGATCCCCGGACGCCAGGCTCACCCCGCCGACGACGCGATAGGCGACGGCAGCCTTCCCGGTCGGCGACCACACCACGCTCTTCTCCCGGCGCAGCGCGAAGTAGCCGAGCGAGTCGCGCTCGCCGTGCCGCTCCAGCAGTGCCCGCAGCCGCTTCTCGTCGTCCTCGGTGAGCGGGTCGACGGCCCGCCGGGAGCGGAAGGCGGCGTAGAGCACGGCGAGGACGAGGACCGTGCTGAGCACGTTGATCGCCACGTTGGCCCAGTTGGGCGGGTCGATGCCCGGGAAGTGGGACTCCTCGGCCGCCACGGACACCAGCCGCAGGGTGCCGTAGTGCCAGCGCTCCAGGAACGAGGAGCGGGCCGCGTCCGGCGCCTGGTTGGTGACCGTCACCAGCAGCCCGGCCAGCAGGCTCGCGGCGAGCCCGCCGCCGACGGCGACCGTGGCCGCGAGCCGGGGGTTGGACCGGTCGCCCTTGGCGTAGAACTCCCGGCGGCCGGCCAGCAGCGCGCCCACGAAGGCGGCCGTCAGCGCCAGGGACACCCAGTTCTGCGCGTACCGCCGGATCTCCGGGAACGCCATGGCGAACGCGAACAGGGCCAGGAAGAGGCCGCTGACCACCAGGTTGAGGATCCACGCGGCTCGTTTCCGGCGCCGCATGGTGATCGCCAGGAAGGCGGTGAACACACCGGAGGCGAAGCCGGCCGTCAGCAGGTACGGCGTGAAGAAGTCGTCCTGGTTGTGCCGGCGCACGTCCTGGCCGAGCGAGACCCATACCGCGCTGAGGAAGTTGATGAAGGCGACGGTCCGCAGATACCAGACGGCGAAGGCGGCGGCCCTCCGGGAAGCCCCGGTGGACCGCCGCGCCCGCTCGTCCGCCCGCTCACCGGCCTCGCCGCGCTGCTCCACGGCAATTCGGGCATCTCCCATGGAGCAGGATCATATGGGCGCGGCACCGGCGAACCGCACTTTTCGGCCTGCCCGACGGTGTCTGCTCCTACTCCTGCTCCTCGGCCTTCTCCTCGGGCTTCTCCTCCTCCGGCTCCTTCTCGGTCTCCGGCTTTTCCGGCAGCTCCGCTGCCAGCGCGGCGGCGGACCTGACCAGGGGCAGTGCGAGCAGCGCGCCGACGCCCTCGCCGACCTTCACGCCCTGCTCCAGCAGCGGTTCGAGGGCCATCCGGTCCAGCGCCTTCGCCTGCCCCGGCTCCCCGCTGTCGTGCCCGGCCAGCCACCAGTCCGGCGCCCGGAACGCGACCCGCTGGGCGACCAGCGCGCACGCGGCGGCCACGACGCCGTCGAGAATCACGGGCAGCTTCCGCACCGCGCACTGCAGCAGGAACCCCGTCATCGCCGCGAGGTCCGCCCCGCCCACGGTAGCCAGCAGCTGCAGCTGGTCCCCGAGCACCGGCCGGGCCCGCCGCAGCGCGTCCCGGATCGCCGCGCACTTGCGCATCCACGCCAGGTCGTCGATCGCGAGCCCGCCCCGCCCGGTCACCACGGACGCGTCGGTCCCGCACAACGCGGCGATCAGCACCGCCGCCGGCGTGGTCCCGCCCACGCTGACATCGCCGAGCACCACGAGATCGGTCCCCGAGTCGGCCTCCTCGTCGGCGATCGCGACGCCCGCCCGCAGGGCGGCCTCGGCCTCCTCCAGGGTGAGCGCGTCCTCGATGTCGATACGGCCGCTGCCCCGCCGTACCCGGTGCCGCACCACGTCCTTCGGGAAGGCCTCCGGCGGGCAGTCCAGGGCCATGTCCACGACCCGTACCGGCACCTCCAGCCGGCGCGCGAGCACCGCCACCGGGCTCGCGCCCTCCAGCACCGCCCGCACCAGCTGCTCCGCGCCGCCCGCGGGCCGTGCCGAGACGCCCAGCCCGGCGACGCCGTGGTCACCGGCGAACAGCACCACCCGCGGCTGTTCGACCGGCCGCACCGGTACGAAGCCCCGCGCGGCGGCCAGCCATTCGCCCAGCTCGTCGAGGCGGCCCAGCGCCCCCGGCGGCACGATCTGGCGCTCCCGCCGGGCTTCGGCGTCACGGCGCACGCCCCCGTCCGGGCGCTCGATCAGATCGGTGAAGTCGTCCAGATTAAGGCTGCTCATTCGCCGAACAGTACCGCCAGTGAACGAACGCTTCCGCGCCACATCGCCACCCCGCCACCACGACGTCTTTGCACCTCGGATCGGTATCCCATACGTTCCGGTTTGCCGCGGAATGTCCACAGGGAGCCGCCCATGCCGACCACGTCCCTCACCCCGCAGATCAGCACCCCCTTCGACCCCTTCCAGGAGCCGCGCCGTCAGGACTGCCCCTGGTGCGGCTCCCGGAACCTGCGCACCCGGCTGCGCGCGCCCGACCCGCTGCGGCACCGGCCCGGCACGTTCGTCCTCGACCGGTGCCGGGACTGCGCCCACGTCTTCCAGAACCCCCGGCTCACCGCGGAGGGACTCGCCTTCTTCCACCGGGACTTCTACGAGAGACACCTGGAGGAGTTCACCGACCGCGCCCTCTCCGGCCACGCGGTCCGCCGCCGGCACCGCGAGACCGCCTGGCGGCTGTCGGCGCTGCGCGAACCGGAGAGCTGGCTGGACGTCGGCACCGGCCACGCCCGCTTCCCCGAGGCGGCGAAGGAGTTCTTCCCCTACACCAGCTTCGACGGGCTGGACCCGACGGCGCGGGTGGAGCAGGCGCTGCTGGAGGGGCGGGTGGAGGAGGCGCACCGCGGCTATCTGACGACCCCCGGCATGGCCGACCGGCTGCGCGCCCGCTACGACGTGGTCACCATGTTCCACCACCTGGAACACGTCCCCGACCCGCGCGCCGAACTCCGCGCCGCGCTGACCGTGCTCCGCACCGGCGGCCACCTGGTCGTCGAAGTCCCCGACCCGCGCTGCGCGTTCGCCAGGCTCCTCGGCAGGTGGTGGCTGCCGTACGGGCAGCCCCGCCATCTGCACCTGCTCCCCCTGGCCAACCTGCGCGCGGAGTTGCGGGCCCTGGGCTGCACGATCCTGGTGACGGACCGCAAGGCCCCCCACATCCCCTACGACCTGGCGGCGGCCGTCAGCCTGTGCCTGGCCCACGCCCACCCGCTCGTCCAACTGGCCGCCACACCCGTACTGGACCTGGCCGCGGCCCTGGACCACGGGTTCGCTCCGCTGTTCCGCCGCACCCGCTTCTCCAACGCGTACAGAATCGTGGCCCGCAAGGACGGAACCACCGCCTAGCCGCCGTCCCGGCCCCGGGTCACCCCCGCAGCACCAGCGCCTGCCCCGCCACGATCAGCAGAACCTGCTCGCACTCCTGCGCGAACGCCGCGTTCAGCCGGCCCAGTTCGTCCCGGTACCGGCGGCCGGAGGCACTCGCCGGGACGATGCCCGAGCCGACCTCGTTGGACACCGCCACCACCGTCCGGCGCGTGGCGCGCACAGCGCTCGTCAGCTCCCGCACCCGCTCCCGCAGCGCCTTCTCGCCCCCGCCCGCCCACTCCGCGTCGTCCCACGCCCCGACGGAGTCCATCACGTCCGTCAGCCACAGAGACAGACAGTCGATCAGCAGCGGCGGGCCGTCCCCGGCCAGCAGCGGCACCAGGTCCGTCGTCTCCGTCGTACGCCACGACCCCGGCCGCCGCTCCCGGTGCGCGGCCACCCGTGCCGCCCACTCGGTGTCCCCGCCCCGCGTTCCGCCCGTCGCCACGTACAGCACGTCCGGGAAGGCCTCCAGCCGCCGCTCCGCCTCCACCGACTTGCCCGAGCGCGCCCCGCCCAGCACCAGCGTCCGGCGCGGCACGTCCGGCACCTCCTCGTACGCCCCGACCACCAGCGTCGTGCCGTCCGGCACCGCCCGCGCCCCCACCGCCGCGAGCCGGCGCCGCAACTCCGGGCCCGGCGGCACGTCGTGGTCGAGGTGGACGGCGAGGACGTCCGTCGTGGGGCCGGCCGAGCCGACCGCGCGGAGCCGGGCCAGCGCGTCCGGCCGGTCCACGACGTCCAGCAGGACCATGTCGTAGGACTGCGCCGACGCCTCCTCCAGGCCGGCCGGCGCCCCGCCCGGCGGCAGGTACAGCAGCCGCTGCCCGTCCGGCCCGGTCACCGCGTACCCGGTGCCGCCCGCGTCCATCGCCACGGCCCGCACCCGATGCCCCGTCAGCAGCGCCAACTCCCGTCCGTCCGGCACCCGGCCCGGCTGCGGTAGCCCGGCCGGCACCTCCACCGCCGGGCCGTCGTGCGGGTGCGACAGCAGCACCTGCCGCACCCCGGCCAGCGAATGCCCGGCGCGCGCCGCCGCGAACGCCGCACCCGGCGTCAGATCGAGCAGCAGCGCACCGTCCACGAGCACCGCGGTCGCGGCCCGCGCGTGAGGCCCCAGCGCGCTCGCGCAGGAGGCACAGGAGCAGTCGGGGCGAGGCAGTCCCGCGGGGGCACCGGTACCGAGCAGAGTGACGTCCACGGAAACGATTTTCGCCTGTCCGGGCACGTCTTGCGCATCCGGCTAGGCTTCGGGGGCAGGTGTTGGATCAAAGGAGGCCCACATGACGGCATGGACGTGGCGGTTCGAGAAGGCCGACGGGACGGAGGTCCAGCCGGCGGTGCTGCCCGAGGAGTTCACCACGCAGGGGGATGCCGAGTCCTGGATCGGCGAGCACTGGAAGGCGCTGCTGGAGGGCGGGGCCGACCAGGTGCGGCTGTTCGAGGAGAGCAGCGAGATCTACGGGCCGATGAGCCTGCACGCCGACGCCTGATCCGGGAGACAGCGGGGTGAGGAGGGGCGGGCTCCCTCCTCACTGCTCGCCCAGCGTCACCGCGACCGTCTTCGCGGCGCCGTCCCGCTCGTACGTCACCGTCGTCCGCCGGCCCGGCCGGTCCGTCGCCAGGGCCTCGGACAGCGAGGTGATGGTGGTGATGGGCGTGTCGCCCAGCCTCGTGATGATGTCGCCCGGCCGCAGGCCCGCCTGGTCGGCCGCGCCGCCGCCGCGGACACTGACCACCGCCACCCCGGTCGGCTGGTAGCGGTCGTCCAGGACCGTCCGTCCGGTGATGCCGAGGGCCGCTCGCCCGGAGTCGACGACCTTGCCGCTCCGGATGATCTGGTCGGCGACCGTCCGCACCATCGACACCGGGATCGCGAACCCGATACCGGCCGCCGCGCTGCCCCCGAGGCTCGGGTCGGCCGCGGCGAGCGTCGGGATGCCGATCACCTGCCCGTCCAGGTTCACCAGGGCGCCGCCGCTGTTGCCGGGGTTGATCGCGGCCGACGTCTGCACCATGTTCGCGATCGTCGCGCCCGTACCGCCGCCCGCGATGCCCTCGCTGACGGTCCGTCCGGTCGCCGAGACGATGCCCTGGGTCACGCTGGACGACAGCCCCAGCGGCGACCCCATGGCCAGCACGATCTGGCCGACCTCCACCTTCTCGGAGTCCCCGAACACCGCCGGCCTCAGCCCGGCCGGCACCTTGTCCAGCCGGATCACGGCGAGGTCCTGCTCGGGATAGGAGTACACCAGGCTCGCGGTGAGCGGCTCCTCGTTGCTGGCCGTGGTCACCGCGAACGTCTTCTCCGAGCCGACCACGTGCGCGTTGGTGACGATGTGCCCCTTGTCGTCGTACACCACCCCGGAGCCCAGATCGTGGCTCGCCTGGATCTGCACGACCGACGGCAGGACCTCCTTGATGACCCGCTGGTACTGCGTCTGCAGCTCGTTCGCGGCGGCCGGTACGGCCGCCCGGGCGGTCGCCGGGGCGTCCCGCCCGGCCTCGGCGGCGGGGACGGTGCAGCCGGCGGCGAGGACCGCGCAGCACACCGGCGCGACGACGCGGACGACCGTCGGGAGGGTACGGGGGCGGGAAGCGTCCATGCCCCGAGTCTCACCGCGCGGTGATCACCGGGCCCGCGCTGTTGCCCCGAACGGGCTCAGCCCCGTACCCCGCACAGATGCAGCAGCGCCGCCACCCCGCGGTAGGGGTCCGTGCGCCCGGCCCGCTCCTCGACCGCGAGCAGCGTCCGGAGGTCGTCGGGGAGCGCCGCGCCGTCCGGCGCCGTGTCGGTGAAGACCTGGACGCCGTACCAGGCGTGCAGCGGGGCGGCGATGCCGTCGAGCGTGGCGGCGAGGGAGGCCAGCCGGTCGGCCCGGACGTCCGCGCCGACGCGGACGGGGGTCTCCCCGTCCGCGTCGGTTCGCGCAGGGGGGATGTCGAAGGCGGTCAGGGCGGCCGACCAGTCGCCGGTCAGGCCCGGCCGCATGGCGAGCGCGTCGCCGTTGCGGACGAGGAGGGAGAGGAGACCGCCCGGGGCCAGCATCCGGGCCAGGCCCGCCACCAGCGGGTCGGGCTCCTCGACGTGCATCAGGACGCCGTGGCACAGCACCACGTCGAAGCTCCCCGGAAGGAAGTGCACCCCGGTGTCCCGGCCGTCGCTCTGCACCAGCCGGACCCGCTCCCGGATGCCCTCCGGCTCCCGGGCCACGGCCTGACGGGCGGCGGCGATCATCGTCGTGTCCTGCTCGACCCCGGTCACCTGGTGGCCGAGCCGGGCCAGCCGCAGCGCCTGCGCGCCCTGGCCCATCCCCACGTCGAGCACCCGCAGCCGCTGCCCGACCGGGAACCGCCCGGCTATCTGCTCGTCCAGCTGCCGGGCCACCAGCTCCTGGCGTACGACAGCACGCAGGCCGCCCGGCCCGTTCGGCCGGGCATCGGCCGCACCCCCGGTGAAAGCGTCAGCGCTCAGGGCCGCTCTCCGCGCTTGACCTGCGGCTTCGGCAGCCGGAGCCGGCGCATCTGCAGGGACCGCATCAGCGCGTAGGCGACCGCGCCGCGGGTGTTCTCGTCCGGGAAGCGCTCCTTCAGGCGCTTCTTCAGACGGAAGCCGCTGAACGCCGCGTCCACCACGATCAGCACGATCACGACGAGCCACAACAGCAGCGCGACGCTCTGGATGGCGGGCACCCGCACCACGCTCAGCACCAGGATGACCACGGCGAGCGGCAGGAAGAACTCCGCCACGTTGAACCGCGAGTCCACCCAGTCCCGGGCGAACCGGCGGACCGGGCCCTTGTCACGGGCCGGGAGGTACCGCTCGTCGCCGCCGGCCAGCGCCTGACGCTGCCGCTCCAGCGCCTGCCGCCGCTCGGTGCGCTGGCGCTTCGCTGCCTCCTTGCGGGTCGTCGGCGTGTTGGCGACGCTGCGGCGCTGGGACTGGGCCTCACTGCGCTTGGGCGTGGGCCTGCCCTTGGGGGCCTGCGGGTCACGGGGCTGCTTGGAGTCGGTCACCGCCGCCTTGTCGGCGGGGGCCTTCTCTTCCTTGGCACGGCTACGGAACACAAAACCCAAGGGTACGGGCTGCACCGGCATGGACCCCAGTCCGGTGGGGAACGATCCGGCAACACCGGACGTCTGTAGGGGGACAGAGGGGACACTCAGGGGGCGCTCCGGCGGGATCCGGTGGGATCACCTACTCCTTACGCCGGAGCGGTACGGTCCGCAGTCGTCCTCGGGGATGAGCGCATCACCCCGCGAACAGTGCGGTAATGGAGGCGGGGCCCGTACTGTGGGTCCTGTCGCAGGATCTGTGAGCTGGAGTCCGTCAGAAGGGGGCGCGCGAAGCCCATGAGCGGTGTCATGAAGCGTATGGGGATGATCTTCCGCGCGAAGGCGAACAAAGCCCTTGACCGGGCCGAGGACCCGCGCGAGACCCTCGATTACTCGTACCAGAAACAGCTGGAGCTGCTGCAGAAGGTGCGCCGCGGCGTCGCCGACGTGGCGACCTCCCGCAAGCGCCTGGAACTCCAGCTCAACCAGTTGCAGCAGCAGTCCTCCAAGCTGGAGGACCAGGGCCGCAAGGCGCTCGCCCTCGGCCGCGAGGACCTCGCCCGCGAGGCGCTGTCCCGCCGCTCCGCCCTCCAGCAGCAGGTCACGGACCTCGAGACGCAGCACGCGACCCTCCAGGGCGAGGAGGAGAAGCTCACCCTGGCGGCCCAGCGCCTCCAGGCCAAGGTGGACGCCTTCCGTACGAAGAAGGAGACCATCAAGGCCACCTACACCGCGGCCCAGGCCCAGACCCGCATCGGCGAGGCCTTCTCGGGCATCTCCGAGGAGATGGGCGACGTCGGCCTCGCCATCCAGCGCGCCGAGGACAAGACCGCCCAGCTCCAGGCCCGGGCCGGCGCCATCGACGAGCTGCTCGCCTCCGGCGCCCTGGACGACCCCTCCGGCATGCACAAGGACGACATCCAGGCCGAGCTGGACCGGCTCTCCGGTGGTACGGATGTAGAGCTGGAACTGCAGCGCATGAAGGCCGAGCTGGCCGGGGGCTCCCCGCAGCAGGCCATCGAGGGCGGCACCGGTCAGGGGCAGTCCCAGCAGCAGCCGCAGGACACCCCGCGCTTCGACAAGCAGTAGCCCCGGCGCCGGGTCCGAGCCGAGGAGGCCGACATGATCGTACGGATCATGGGGGAGGGCCAGGTGAGGCTGGGCGACGCCCACCTCACCGAGCTGAACAAGCTGGACGACGAGCTGCTGGAGGAGATGGAGAGCGGCGACGGCGACGGATTCCGCCGCACGCTCACCGCTCTCCTGGACGCCGTCCGACGGCTCGGCACCCCGCTGCCGGACGACTCGCTGGAACCCTCGGAGCTGATCCTGCCGTCGCCCGACGCGACGCTGGAGGAGGTCCGCGACCTGCTCAGCGACGACGGCCTGATCCCCGGCTGAGCCCCTGCGGGTCAGCTCAGGGTGAACCAGGCGGTCCGGGACTTCTGCCACTCCGGGTGGGTGAGGTCCTTCGCGTCGGTGCCGTCGCCGTAGAGGTCGGCGGCCCCGTCGTCGGTGATCAGCCGCACCCGGGCGCCGGCCGCGGTCAGATCGGGCACGGACACCACGGACTCCCAGCCGCCCGCGTCCGCCGTCGGCAGGTCCAGCACCTTCACCGGCCGGTGCCCGGCGACCCCGTCCCAGGAGTACAGGGCGTACGGGTCGCTGTTGTCGTCGGCGGCCCAGGACCCGGCGACGATCAGATACTGCCCCTGGTCGTTGCGGCGCAGATCCCGCACGGACAGCCCGCCGAGGTCCAGCTCGATCGGGGTGCCGAACGTCGCCTTGGTGCCGCGCGCCACCTCGTCCATGTTGGTGACCGGCACGATCAGCGCCTTCCCGCCGTTCTGCGGCGGCGCCAGCGGGGCGCGGAAGCCGACGTAGGCGGTCGTGGTGGAGCCCGGCGCGAACTCCAGCCCCTCCACGTTGAAGCCGTCGATCTGCTTCGGGGCCTGCCCGGTCGCCGTTCCGGCGGCGAAGCCGTACCGGTCGCCGTTCGCCTCGTCCCAGGCCACCAGGTCGTCACGGAGCCGGTGCCCGGCGGTGCCGAAGGCCAGCCGGGTGGCGGCGCCCGACCCGGAGACGGTGGTCGTGAAGACGGTGTTCCGGTCCGCTCTGTACTCACCGTCCTTGTTGTTGCCCAGCGAGCCCGTCCAGTAGATCGTGTTCCCGACCCGGGCCGCGCCCTCGATGTCGGCCTCCTTGTCCGCGCCCAGCGCGCTGTCGAGGTCCCAGGTCCGCACGGGCGCGCCGGAGGCCGAGCCGTCGTACAGGCGCAGGGTGTTGTCCTCGTCGTTGGCGACGACGAGGTACCCGTCGCCGGCGTCCACGGCTGCGGAGGCGTCCGAGGCGCCGGTGAGATAGCGGGCGTCCGCGCTGTGCTGGACGGCCGGGGACGCCGCGTAGTGCAGGGTCGAGGTGGCCGACTTCCCGCCGAGCCCGGTCACCTTGAGGGTGAGGTCGGTGTAGCCCTGGGCGTGCGCGGTGACGGCGAGGGTGCGGCTGCCGCCGGTGCCGGTGACGCGCACGTCGGAGGGGCCGGCCACGGTGCTCCTGCTGGCGCCTGACGCGGTGACCGTCAGCGCGGAGGCGTCCGCGCCGCTCTGCGCGACGGTCACGGTGACCGTCGGGTCGCCGGTGCTGCCGACGGCCCCGGACAGGTAGGCCGCCGACAGCCTGATCGTGGGGGTGCCGTAGCCGACGGCCCGGGCGGGGCCGGCCAGAGCGGTGCCCGATACGAGCGCGAGCGCGACGGCGGTCCAGAGCGATGAGCTGGGGCGCACGGGAGTGCCTTTCGTCGACGGATGGGGGCGCTGTCGAGGAGAAGGCTGAGCAGGCCCGGCCAACACCGGGCGTCCGAGGTCCGTACCTCTCACGAACAGCATGTGATCCGGAAGCGCGCATGACAACTCGGTGGAGGGGTGGTACGGCGACGATGCTGACCCGGGTCGGCAGGCCCCGTACTGTTCACACCGTGAGCACTCTCGAACGCGCCCGGTGCGGTCTCAAGGCGCACCCGCTGGCGCTGGACGCGGCCCTCGCGGCGGGCGTGCTGCTCTGCATGGTCGCCGGTTCCTTCGCCGTGCCCCGCGAGCACGGCGTCACCTGGGGCGTCCGCACCCCCGCCGTCCTCAGCCTCCTCCTCATGCTGATCGGCGCGGCGGCACTCGTCTTCCGCCGCCGCACCCCCCGCACGGTCCTCGCCGTCACCGGCGCGGTCTCCCTGATCGAGTGCGTCACCGGCGACCCCCGCGCCCCGGTCGCCATGTCCGCCGTCGTCGCCCTGTACACCGTCGCCGCGACCACCGACCGCCCCACCACCTGGCGCCTCGGCCTGCTCACCATGACCGTGCTGACGGCCGCCGCCATGCTCGCCGGCCCGCTGCCCTGGTACGCCCAGGAGAACCTCGGCGTCCTCGCCTGGACCGGCATCGGCGCCACCGCCGGCGACGCCGTACGCAGCCGCCGCGCGGTCGTCCAGGCCATCCGGGACCGCGCGGAACGCGCCGAACGCACGCGCGAGGAGGAGGCCCGCCGCCGGGTCGCCGAGGAGCGGCTGCGCATCGCCCGCGATCTGCACGACGTCGTCGCCCATCACATCGCGCTGGTCAACGTGCAGGCCGGGGTCGCCGCACATGTCATGGACAAGCGGCCCGACCAGGCCAAGGAGGCCCTCGCGCACGTCCGCGAGGCCAGCCGCAGCGCCCTGGGCGAACTCCGCGCCACGGTCGGCCTGCTCCGCCAGTCCGGCGACCCCGAGGCGCCCACCGAACCCGCCCCGGGCCTGAGCCGCCTGGAGGAGCTGGCCGACACCTTCCGCAGCGCCGGCCTGCCGGTGGCCGTGGCCCGCGCCGACCAGGGCACCGAACTCCCCGCCGCCGTCGACCTGGCCGCCTACCGGATCGTCCAGGAGGCCCTGACCAATGTGCGCAAGCACGCGGGCGCCGAGGCCAGGGCCGAGGTGAGCGTCGTCCGCGTGGGCGGCGGCGTGGAGGTCACCGTGATCGACGACGGCGCGGGCGAGGCCGCCGCCCCGGAGGCCGGCGGCGGGCACGGGCTGCTCGGCATGCGCGAGCGGGTCACCGCCCTCGGCGGCACCCTGAGCGCCGGACCCCGCTACGGCGGCGGCTTCCGTGTCCATGCGATCCTGCCGGTCAAGACGACGACGGCCCAGGGGGATCCCGTATGACCATCCGTGTCCTGCTCGCCGACGACCAGGCACTGCTGCGCAGCGCGTTCCGGGTGCTGGTCGACTCCGAGCCTGACATGGAGGTGGTGGGGGAGGCGTCCGACGGCGCGGAGGCGGTACGGATGGCCCGGGAGCTCGGCCCCGACGTCGTCCTCATGGACATCCGGATGCCCGGCACCGACGGCCTCGCCGCCACCCGGCTGATCGGCGCCGACCCGTCCCTCGCCCAGGTCCGCGTGGTCATCCTGACCACCTTCGAGGTCGACGACTACGTCGTCCAGGCGCTGCGCGCGGGCGCCTCCGGCTTCCTCGGCAAGGGCAGCGAGCCGGAGGAGCTGCTGAACGCCATCCGGGTCGCCGCCGGCGGTGAGGCGCTGCTGTCGCCCACCGCGACCAAGGGCCTGATCACCCGCTTCCTCGCCCGGGGCGACGACGGCGACGGCCTCGACCCGGCCCGCTCCGAGCGGCTCGGCTCGCTCACCGGCCGGGAGCGGGAGGTCCTCGTGCAGGTCGCCGGCGGCCACTCCAACGACGAGATCGCCGAGCGCCTCGCGGTCAGCCCGCTGACGGTGAAGACGCACGTCAACCGGGCCATGGCGAAGCTGGGCGCGCGGGACCGGGCGCAGCTCGTCGTGATCGCGTACGAGTCGGGGCTGGTACGTCCGAGGATGGACTGATCTCCACCCGGGCGTACTGCGGCCGGAGTAGGGGCCGGATAAGGAAATGGACCTACGGCCGACAAGAACGCCCGCTGCCATGGCTCAGGGTGGTGGGGTGGTCGCTCATCTGCGCGTCCGCCGCTTCTGCCGCTCACAGAGACGAGATCCTGAACCATGTCCTGGCTGTCCCGATTCAGCCTCGCGCAACGCGCCCTCGTCGGGCTCGTGTCGCTCATCGCGCTCGCCTTCGGGCTGATCGCGATACCCCAGATCAAACAGCAGCTGCTGCCCACCATCGAACTGCCCATGGTGTCGGTGATCGCGCCGTACCAGGGCGCGTCGCCCGACGTGGTCGAGAAGCAGGTCATCGAGCCCATCGAGGACAACCTGCAGGGCGTCGACGGCGTCACCGGCGTCACCTCCACCGCGAGCGAGGGCAACGCCGTGATCATGGCGTCCTTCGACTACGGCAACGACAGCAAGCGGATCGTCTCCGACGTCCAGCAGGCCGTGAACCGGGCCCAGCTGCCGGACGACGTCGACCCGCAGGTCGTGGCCGGCTCCACGGACGACATGCCGACCGTCGTCCTCGCCGTCACCTCGGACAAGGACCAGCAGGCCCTCGCCGACCAGCTCGACACGACGGTCGTACCGGCCCTGAAGGACATCGACGGCGTCGGCCGCGTCCAGGTCATGGGCGTCCGCGACCTCCAGGTCACTGTCACCCCCGACGACGCGAAGCTCGCGCGGGCGGGCCTCACCTCCGCCGCGCTCGGCCAGGCCCTGCAGGCGGGCGGCGCGACCGTCCCGGCCGGCTCCTTCGACGAGGACGGCGCCAACCGGACCGTCCAGGTCGGCGGCGGCTTCACCTCCCTGAAGCAGATCGAGGACCTGAGGGTCACCGGCGAGGGCGACGGCAAGCCCGTGCGCCTCGGTGACGTCGCCACCGTCCAGGAGCGGCCGGCCCCGGCCGACTCCCTCACCCGCACCGACGGGAAGCCCAGCCTCGCCGTCAACGTCACGATGGACCACGACGGCAGCGCGGTCGCCATCTCGGACGCGGTCGAGGACAAGCTGCCCGGCCTGCGCGCGGACCTGGGCTCCGGCGCGAAGCTCACGGTCGTCAGCGACCAGGGCCCGGCCGTGTCCAAGTCCATCAAGGGCCTGACCACGGAGGGCGCGCTCGGCCTGCTCTTCGCCGTCCTGGTGATCCTGGTCTTCCTGGCGTCGGTCCGCTCGACCCTGGTCACCGCGGTGTCCATCCCGCTGTCCGTGGTCCTCGCCCTGCTCGTGCTGTGGACGCGCGACCTGTCGCTGAACATGCTCACGCTGGGCGCGCTGACCATCGCCATCGGCCGGGTCGTCGACGACTCGATCGTGGTCCTGGAGAACATCAAGCGCCACCTCGGCTACGGCGAGGAGCGCAGGGAGGCCATCCTCACCGCGGTGCGCGAGGTGGCCGGCGCGGTCACCTCCTCCACCCTCACCACGGTCGCCGTGTTCCTGCCGATCGGCCTGGTCGGCGGCATGGTGGGCGCCCTGTTCGGCTCGTTCAGCATCACGGTGACGGCGGCCCTGCTGGCCTCCCTCCTCGTCTCGCTGACGGTCGTGCCGGTCCTGTCGTACTGGTTCCTGCGCGCCCCGAAGGGCACCCCCGAGGACGCGGCGCAGGCCCGCCGGGTGGCCGAGGAGAAGGAGGCGCGCAGCCGTCTGCAGCGCGCGTACGTGCCCGTGCTGCGCTTCGCGACGCGCCGCCGGCTCACCAGCGTGCTCATCGCGATCGTCGTCCTGGTCGTCACGTTCGGCATGTCCGGCCTGCTGAAGACGAACTTCTTCGACCAGGGCGAGCAGGAGGTCCTCACCGTCAAGCAGGAGCTGAAGCCCGGCACCAGCCTGGCCGCCACCGACGCCGAGGCCAAGCGGGTGGAGAAGCTGCTCGCCGGCACCGAGGGCGTCAAGGACTACCAGGTCACCGTCGGCTCCTCCGGCTTCATGGCGGCCTTCGGCGGCGGCACGGACAGCAACCAGGCGTCGTACCAGGTGATGCTGGAGGACTCCGCGTCCTACGACGACGTCCAACGGCACATCGAGGACGGCCTGAAGAAGCTGAAGGGCATCGGTACGACCACCGTGTCGGCCGGTGACGGCTTCGGCAACCAGGACCTGAGCGTCGTGGTGAAGGCGTCCGACCCGCGGGTGCTGCACACCGCGGCGGAGCAGGTCCGCTCCACGGTCGCCGGCCTCGACCACGTCACGGACGTCACCAGCGACCTCGCGCAGAGCGTGCCGCGGATCTCGGTCAAGGCCAACGCCAAGGCGGCGGCCGCCGGGTTCGACGACCAGAAGCTGGGCGCCGCGGTGGCGCAGGCCGTGCGCGGTACGACGGCGGCCAAGGCGATCCTCGACGACACCGAGCGGGATGTCGTCGTGCGGTCGGCGAAGCCCGCGACCACGCTGGCCCAGCTGAAGAACCTGCGCCTCGGCCCGGTGAAGCTCGGCGACATCGCCACGGTGAAGCTGGTCGACGGCCCGGTCTCCATGACCCGGATCGACGGTCAGCGCGCCGCCACGATCAGCGCCAAGCCGACGGGTGACAACACGGGCGCGATCAGCGCCAAGCTCCAGTCGAAGATCAAGGCCCTGAAGCTCCCGGCGGGCGCCACGGCCGAGATCGGCGGTGTCAGCTCCGACCAGGACGACGCGTTCAAGAACCTGGGCCTGGCGATGCTGGCGGCCATCGCGATCGTCTTC
The DNA here is from genome assembly GCF_040645635.1 of Streptomyces sp. NPDC046727. Lineage (NCBI taxonomy): Bacteria > Bacillati > Actinomycetota > Actinomycetes > Kitasatosporales > Streptomycetaceae > Streptomyces > Streptomyces sp. NPDC046727. Next base: position 8,356 of record NZ_JBEYYR010000054.1, on the reverse strand, counting down.
ATGCTGCTGGTCGGCACCTTCCGCTCGCTCGCCCAGCCGCTGATCCTGCTGGTCTCCATACCCTTCGCGGCGACGGGCGCGATCGGTCTGCTGATCGCCACCGGCACCCCGATGGGCGTGCCCGCGATGATCGGCATGCTGATGCTGATCGGCATCGTGGTGACCAACGCGATCGTGCTGATCGACCTGATCAACCAGTACCGCGGACAGGGCTACGGCGTGGTGGAAGCCGTGATCGAGGGCGGCCGGCACCGGCTCCGCCCGATCCTGATGACGGCGCTGGCGACGATCTTCGCCCTGCTCCCCATGGCGCTGGGCGTCACCGGCGAGGGCGGCTTCATCGCCCAGCCCCTGGCCGTGGTCGTGATCGGCGGTCTGATCAGCTCGACCCTGCTGACCCTCCTCCTCGTCCCGACGCTCTACGCGATGCTGGAGCTCCGCAAGGAGCGCCGGGCGAAGAAGCGGGCGGCGAAGCGGCAGCCGACGGCGGAGAAGACGCCGGAGCCGGCCGGAGTGTGAGGCATGAGAAAGGGCCGGGTCCCGTCCGGGACCCGGCCCTTCGTGTGCTCGTTACGGAAGAGCCAGCATCCGCTCCAGCGCCAGCTTGGCGAACGCCTCCGTCTCCTTGTCGACCTCGATGCGGTTGACCAGGTTGCCCTCGGCCAGCGACTCCAGCGCCCAGACCAGGTGGGGCAGGTCGATGCGGTTCATGGTCGAGCAGAAGCAGACCGTCTTGTCGAGGAAGACGATCTCCTTGCCCTCGGGCGCGAAACGGTTCGCCAGGCGGCGGACCAGGTTCAGCTCCGTACCGATGGCCCACTTCGAGCCGGCCGGGGCCGCCTCCAGGGCCTTGATGATGTACTCGGTCGAACCGACGTAGTCCGCCGCGGCGACGACCTCGTGCTTGCACTCGGGGTGCACCAGGACGTTCACGCCGGGGATGCGCTCGCGCACGTCGTTCACCGAGTCGAGGCTGAAGCGGCCGTGGACCGAGCAGTGCCCGCGCCACAGGATCATCTTCGCGGCCCGCAGCTCGTCGGCCGTCAGGCCGCCGTTCGGCTTGTGCGGGTTGTAGACCACGCAGTCGTCCAGGGACATGCCCATGTCGCGGACGGCGGTGTTGCGGCCCAGGTGCTGGTCCGGCAGGAAGAGCACCTTCTCGCCCTGCTCGAAGGCCCAGTCCAGGGCGCGCTTGGCGTTGGACGAGGTGCAGATGGTGCCGCCGTGCTTGCCGGTGAACGCCTTGATGTCGGCCGAGGAGTTCATGTACGAGACGGGGACCACCTGCTCGGCGATGCCCGCCTCGGTCAGCACGTCCCAGCACTCGGCGACCTGCTCGGCCGTGGCCATGTCGGCCATGGAGCAGCCGGCGGCGAGGTCGGGGAGGACGACCTTCTGGTCGTCGGACGTCAGGATGTCCGCCGACTCGGCCATGAAGTGCACACCGCAGAAGACGATGTACTCGGCCTCCGGGCGCGCGGCCGCGTCCCGGGCCAGCTTGAAGGAGTCGCCCGTGACGTCGGCGAACTGGATGACCTCGTCGCGCTGGTAGTGGTGGCCGAGCACGAACACCTTGTCGCCGAGCTTCTCCTTGGCCGCGCGGGCGCGCTCGACCAGATCGGGGTCGGAGGGAGACGGCAGGTCACCGGGACACTCGACGCCCCGCTCGCTCTTCGGGTCGGCCTCACGGCCGAGCAGCAGCAGGGCGAGCGGAGACGGCTGTACGTCGAGCTCCGGGGTCTGGGCGGTGGTCACGACACGCACCCTTTCTACTTTTCGTCTAACTGACGCTATCTATCATAACTGGTTCACGTCACTTTGACGATGGCCATAGCGTCGATGTGACGTGAATCCCGCCGGGTCCCGCTCCCGGCCGCTGTCCGCCTCACGGGCCATGTGCGAGCATGAAGAGGAAGGAAAACGCGAAAACGCGAATGCCCGGCCCGGAATGAATCCGCGGAAGCGCCGGTTGCACTCGTCGGCAAGCAGTCTCCGTACAACCCGGGAGAGATGTAGATGTCCGTATCGGACGAGACCACCACCGTCACCGACGGCATCATCCTGACCGACGCCGCCGCGGCCAAGGTCAAGGCCCTGCTCGACCAGGAAGGCCGCGACGACCTCGCGCTGCGCGTCGCCGTCCAGCCCGGCGGCTGCTCCGGCCTGCGCTACCAGCTCTTCTTCGACGAGCGCTCGCTCGACGGCGACGTGGTGAAGGACTTCGGCGGGGTCAAGGTCGTCACCGACCGCATGAGCGCTCCCTACCTGGGCGGCGCCACCGTCGACTTCGTGGACACGATCGAGAAGCAGGGCTTCACGATCGACAACCCGAACGCGACCGGCTCCTGCGCCTGCGGCGACTCCTTCAGCTGAGCCGACACCGGACGCGAACGAGGCGGCGGTCCCCTTCCGGGGGCCGCCGCCTCGGCGTTTCCAACCTCTAGCGCGGCTGCGCCGACGCGTCGGGCCGCAGCGAGCCCGGCTTCGCCTTCGGGACCGCCTTGCCGTCCGTACCGACCACCGTCCGCCCGTCCAGCGGCGCGTCCAGCGTCACGGTCTTCACATATTCCCTGGCGATCAGGATGCACACCCGGCCCGGCCAGGGCTTCTCGGTGACCGTCACCGTCACCCGGCCACCGCTCTCCCCGGCCGAGGTCCTGTAGTCGGCGCACACCCCGCCGTAGAAGCTCAGGTTCAGGGTCCGCCCGTCGGCCGTGTAGGAGGTCACCTTCACGCTCCGGCTCTTCCCGGGCGTCCCGGACGGCTGCGGAGCCGAGGGCGTGGGCGCGGACGCCGAGGTCAGGTACTTCGGGTCGACCGCCGGATACGTCACCGTGAAGGCGCCGCCCGACCCGGACCCGTCCACCTGGAACAGCCAGGACGGCACCAGCGTCTGCCGGCCGCCGACGGAGTGCGCGGCCAGCCCGAACACCGCCTTCTCGACCGTGACCGTCCTGGCCGCCGGCTTCGGCGTCCCCGTGGACGCGCCGCACGGCTGCTCCAGCCGGTCCTTCAGCGGCACCGGGCCGGCGCATCCGCCGATGCCCATGCGGTGGTCGCCCTTCGCCGCCCCGTTCATCAGCTCCAGCGTCTTCGCCGCGCCCAGCACGGGGTACGTGTCGCCCTTCACCGGCGTGGCCAGCAGCCCGTGGCCGCCGACCAGCTCGCCCTTGCGGCCGACGGTCAGACCGGTCGTCCAGCCGTACGTGGGCAGGTGGCCGACCACCGGATCGGCGTTGACCACCCGCTGGGCGCCCATGATCTGGCTGGCGTCGATCTTCGCGTCGTCCAGCCCCGCCGCCTTCAGCACCGGCGCCGCCGCCCGCTCGGCCTCGGCCACGCTCACCGGGTCACCGGCCGGAGCGGCGGGGTCGTGCGTGCAGACGGTCACCTTCCGGCAGTTGTCGGTGCCGGGCGCGTACCGGTCGTAGGTCCAGCTGCCCGGCGCGTCCCGGTTCACCAGGAGGCTCGGCCCGGAGCCGTCCTGGCCGCCCACCCGCCAGGTCCGCCCCTCGGCCACCGGCGTCCCGTCGACCCCGAGCGCCTTCGCCAGCCGGGTCACCTGCTCCCGGCCCACCTCGGCCCCCGGCTCGTACACCGGTGCCGAACCCGGCCCGTCCGGCAGTTCGCCCCGTGCCACGTACCGGGCGCCGTACGGGTCCGGCTCACCGGGCGCGACACCGCCGGTGCCTGTGCCGCCGGCAGCCCAGCCGTCCAGGGCGAGCCGTGGGGGAGTGGCCCCGTCGGCCCCGGCGGTCGTGGCCGTCCCGCCGCTCGTGGCGAGATAGGCGCCGCCGATGCCGATCAGCAGGACGGCCACGGTGGTGACAGCGATGACGAGGTTCCGTCGACCACGCGTCTGCCTCGGTTCCGCCGTTGTCGACTGCGGGTCCGTGGTGGGCTGGTCGCGCAGTTCCCCGCGCCCCTTCGGGGCACCGGAGTTCTCAGGCCGCTCGGTGTTCACCGCATCGCTCCTCGCTCGGTCATGGGGGACGGCGATGGGACGCGGGAGGGGAGTGCACGGTTCCCCGGCGCGCGCCCGGAGGTCGCGCGCCGGGTCACACCCGGCGGATCAGTCGCCGTAGTCCGACATCGCGTCCAGCAGCCGCGCGGACCGCACCGGCACCTTCACCCCGTGGATGAGGGACGGCGGCACCGGCCGGGACTCGGCGTGCTCCGGGACCGCCCAGTGCGGAGCCATCCGGGCGCAGTCGCCGCGCAGCGCGGCGAGATCGCCGTCGAGGTCGGCCGGAGCGGGGGAGGTGACCCTGAGGTTCGTCATGACGGAACCGTAGGCACGGCCCGGGCGGCGAAGAAAGATCTACTATCGGGTAGTTTTGCCAGCTTCAGCGGCTGCCCGGGAACGGGTAGCGTGAACTGTCAATCCAGCCTCCCGCAGGAGAATGCCTGTCGTGCGCATCGCAGTCACCGGCTCCATCGCCACCGACCACCTCATGACCTTCCCCGGCCGCTTCGCCGACCAGTTCGTCGCGGACCAGCTGCACACGGTTTCGCTCTCCTTCCTGGTCGACAACCTCGACGTCCGCCGTGGCGGCGTGGCCGCCAACATCGCCTTCGGCATGGGTCAGCTCGGCACCGCGCCGATCCTGGTCGGCGCCGCCGGCTTCGACTTCGACGAGTACCGGGCCTGGCTCGACCGGCACGGTGTGGACACCGACTCGGTCCGCATCTCCGAGACGCTGCACACCGCCCGCTTCGTGTGCACCACGGACGCCGACCACAACCAGATCGGCTCCTTCTACACCGGCGCGATGAGCGAGGCCCGCCTCATCGAGCTGAAGACCGTCGCCGACCGCGTGGGCGGCCTCGACCTGGTCCTCATCGGCGCCGACGACCCTGAGGCGATGCTCCGCCACACGGAGGAGTGCCGCTCCCGGAAGATCCCGTTCGCCGCCGACTTCTCCCAGCAGATCGCCCGGATGGAGGGCGAGGAGATCCGGATACTGCTGGACGGGGCGACGTACCTGTTCTCCAACGAGTACGAGAAGGGCCTGATCGAGTCCAAGACCGGCTGGACCGACGCCGAGATCCTGGCCAGGGTCGGCCACCGGGTCACCACGCTCGGCTCGCGTGGCGTGCTCATCGAGCGGACCGGCGAGGACCCGATCGAGGTCGGCTGCCCGGAGGAGGAGCGCAAGGCCGACCCCACGGGTGTCGGCGACGCCTTCCGCGCGGGATTCCTGTCGGGACTGGCCTGGGGTGTCTCGCTTGAGCGCGCTGCTCAGGTGGGGTGCATGCTGGCGACGCTCGTCATCGAGACGGTCGGCACGCAGGAGTACCAGCTGCGGCGGGGACACTTCATGGAGCGGTTCACCAAGGCGTACGGGGACGCCGCCGCGGAAGAGGTGCAGGCCCACCTCCGCTGACACGACCGTTCGTCCGCCGGGAGCGCGCCCCTTCGGAGGCCTCGCTCCCGGCGCCCGCTCAGCTCACCCGGCGTACCAGGTACGCCGTACCCCGCTCCGCCGGCTCCTCCCCGACGTACTCCTGCCCCCGCATCTCGCACCACGCCGGGATGTCCAGCCGGGCGGCCTCGTCGTCGGACAGGACCCGGACGACCCCGCCCACCGGCACGTCCGCGAACACCTTCGCCAGTTCGATGACCGGGATGGGGCACCGCTTGCCGAGGGAGTCCACGACCAGTTCCTCGGCGCGGACCGCGGTCACGGGGGCCGGCGCGCCCAGCTTCTCCCGGACGCCGCTCACCGCCCCCGGCAGCACCTCCAGGAACCGCTCCACGTCCGCCTCGGCCGTCCCCATCGGCAGGGAGACCCGTACGTTCCCCTCGCTCAGCACCCCCATCGCCTTCAGGACATGGCTCGGTGTCAGCGTGCTGCTCGTGCAGGAGGAGCCGGAGGAGACGGAGAAGTCCGCCCGGTCCAGCTCGTGCAGCAGGGCCTCGCCGTCGACGTAGAGGCAGGAGAAGGTGACGATCCCGGGCAGCCGGCGCTCGGGGTCGCCGACCACCTCCACGTCCGGCACCAGCTCCGGCACCCGTGCCCGGATCCGCTCCGTCAGCTCCCGCAGCCGTACCGCCTCCTGGGCCGCCTCGGCCCGCACCGCCCGCAGGGAGGCCACGGCCGCCACGATCGCCGGGATGTTCTCGAACCCGGGCATCCGGCCCGACTCCCGCTCGTCCACCGGCCGTTGGGCGACGAACCGCACCCCCTTGCGCACGACGAGCAGCCCGACCCCGGACGGCCCGCCCCACTTGTGCGCACTGGCCGCCAGCAGCGACCAGTCGCCCTCGACCGGCCCCCAGCCGAGCGACTGCGCCGCGTCCACCAGCAACGGCACCCCGGCCGCCCGGCACACCTCGGCCACTTCGGCCACCGGCTGCACGGTGCCCACCTCGTGGTTGGCCGACTGAAGGCAGGCCAGCGCGGTGTCCGCGCGGAGCGCGTCCGCGTACCCCGAGGGGTCGACGGCTCCGGAACGGCTGACGGCCACCTGGGTGACGCTCCCGCCCTCCGCCTCGAACACCTCCGCCGAATGGAGGACGGAGGAGTGTTCGACGGACGACACGATCAGGTGGCGTCCCACCCGCCGCCGCCCGGCCAACGCCCCCGCGACACCCATGTGCAGGGCCCGCGTTCCGGAGGGGGTGAACACCACCTCGTCGGCCCGGCAGCCGACGGCCTCGGCAGCCGCCTCCCGCGAGGCGTCCAGCAGCATCCGCGCCTTGCGTCCCTCCCGGTAGAGCCGTGCCGGATCGGCCCATCCCTCATCCAAAGAGGCCAACAGCGCCTGACGGGCAACGGGATGGAGAGGAACGGCGGAGGCAGCGTCAAAGTAGGCCATACAGCAACGTTAAGACCCCGGCCGAGGCAGCCGACCCAGGGGCGCGGGGAACTGCGCGACCAGCCACAACGCACCCGCAGCCGCCAATCAAGCGAACCACCCCACCCAGTAGGCACCCCTCCCCGCGAACCCTCGGAGAGGGTGGGCTAGGGTTTGGTCCGCATAAACATCCAAACCCCTGCCCGACGCAGGGCGGCGACCGACCAGCGAGAAGGCCGCAGCCGACCGCGCGGGCGAGACTCTCGGGAAGGCGCTACGTGAGTCCCAACGGCTCCGACCGCTCGCCGCGGCGCCCGATGCGGCGGAAGCTGCTGCAGGCACTGACCGCGGGCCTGGTCCTGGCGACCGCAACCGGTTGCACATACAAGGACTTCCCCCGCCTTGGCATGCCCACCCCGACCACGGAAGAGGCTCCGCGGATCCTCTCCCTGTGGCAGGGCTCCTGGGCCGCTGCGCTGGCCACCGGCGTGCTGGTGTGGGGCCTGATCCTGTGGAGCGCCATCTTCCACCGGCGCAGCCGCACCAAGGTCGAGGTTCCTCCGCAGACTCGGTACAACATGCCGATCGAGGCCCTGTACACGGTGGTCCCGATCATCATCATCTCGGTGCTCTTCTACTTCACGGCCCGGGACGAGTCGAAGCTCCTCAGCCTCACCGACAAGAAGCCCGACGTCACGGTCAACGTGGTCGGCTTCCAGTGGAGCTGGGGCTTCAACTACGTCGAGGACGTCCCCGGTGTCCCCGGCGATGCCAAGACCGACAAGAACCTGGACGCCATCCCGGACCGGTTCAAGAAGGAATTCAAGGCGAACGCCGGCGGCGTCTACGACGTCGGCACGCCCGGCACGCGGAACCCGCAGACGAACAACCCCGGTCCGACGCTCTGGCTCCCCAAGGGCAAGACCGTCCGCTTCGTCCTGACCTCGCGTGACGTCATCCACTCCTTCTGGGTGGTGCCGTTCCTCATGAAGCAGGACGTCATCCCGGGCCACACCAACGCCTTCCAGGTGACCCCCAACAAGGAGGGCACCTTCCTCGGCAAGTGCGCCGAGCTCTGCGGCGTCGACCACTCCCGGATGCTGTTCAACGTGAAGGTCGTCTCCCCCGAGCGTTACGAGCAGCACCTCAAGGACCTCGCCAAGAAGGGGCAGACCGGTTACATTCCCGCCGGCATCGCGCAGACGCCGCACGAGAAGAACCGGGAGACGAACAACCTGTGAGCATCCTCAACGAACCCCAGGGTGCCGCGGCAGCTGAGGACTCGTACGAGAACGAGCTGCCGGTCAGGCGCAAGCAGCCCGGCAATGTCGTGGTGAAGTGGCTGACGACCACCGACCACAAGACGATCGGCACGCTGTATCTGGCGACGTCGTTCGCGTTCTTCCTGATCGGCGGCGTGATGGCGCTGCTCATGCGCGCCGAGCTGGCCCGCCCGGGCATGCAGATCATGTCGAACGAGCAGTTCAACCAGGCGTTCACGATGCACGGCACCGTGATGCTGCTGATGTTCGCCACCCCGCTGTTCGCCGGTTTC
>NZ_JBEYYR010000053.1:0-51548 GCF_040645635.1 Streptomyces sp. NPDC046727 | reverse complement strand
GACTCCGCCACCACACCCGCGACGCCAACCGTCCACTGATCACCCTCGGCATCATGTGATCAACCAGGACACATCACCTGAACGACGCGGCCCTGGGGATCACCGCCCCCAGGAATCCCCACCGCCAAAAGCCGGCAGAAACCTTTCCGGGAAATACCCCGACTTCCGGGCATGGCGATCTCGGAACCCGCGCTGCTACGCTCGCGCCGTTGCCTGCGGTGACCTCATTCACGGCTCGGGGGGCGAGGGTCCATGAAGGTCGGCGTCACTCTGCCCTTGGCGGAATATCCCGGAAAACAGCCCTCGTACGAAGAGATAAGAGCCCTCGCCCGGCAGGCGGAAGCAGCCGGTTTCGACTCCCTCTGGTGCTTCGACCACCTGCTCTTCCGTGAGGACGGGGAGCCGGCCGAGGGCATCTGGGAATGCTGGACCACCCTCAGCGCGCTCGCCGAGGCCACCTCCCGTATTCAGCTCGGGACACTCGTCCTGTGCACCGCGTTCCGGAATCCCGCCGTCCTCGCGAAAATGGCGGTCACGCTCGACTCGATCAGCAATGGCCGGCTCATTCTCGGACTGGGCGCGGGCTGGCACCAACCGGAATTCGAGGCGTTCGGCCTCGATTTCGATCACCGGGTGGCCCGCTTCGAGGAAGCGGTGCACATCATCGCGTCACTGCTGCGCACCGGAAAGGCGGAATTCGACGGCCGCTACTCCTGGGTCCACGGCGGGGAACTCCGGCCACGCGGCGTACGCCCGGCCGGCCCGCCCCTGCTGATCGGCGGCTCAGGCCCCCGCATGCTGCGGGCGACCGCCCGCCACGCCGACCTGTGGAACGGCTGCTGGTTCGGGGACCCGGCCGGCTTCGCACCCGTGCTGCGCACCGTGCGCGAGTCCTGCACCGCCGCCGGCCGCGACCCGTCGACCCTGCGCATCACCGTCGGGGTGAACGTCGTACCCGCCGGCCGGCCGGAACCACCGGACCCCCGGCGCCCCGTCCTCAGCGGCACCCCCGCCGACCTCGCCGCAGGTCTCGCCGGCTACCGCGACCTCGGCGTCGACCACCTCGTCTGCAACCTGAACCCCCATCACGCGGCGGCGCAGCGCGCCCTGGCCGAAGCCCTGCGGTGCTACCGGCGCGAGCCGGACCCGACCGAGGAGGGACCCCTTCGATGACCTGGACGATCGACGAGGCGAGGGTGATGCCCTTCCTCAAGGCGGCCCACCGCCGGGATCTGCTCGCCGGGCTGCGCCGTGCCACGCCCGTCGCGCCTCCCGGCCCCGCACCGGAGCCGGAGCACATACCGGGCGCCGAGGCCAAGAGTTTCAAGGACGGGAAGGACTTCAAGGACGGCAAGGAATTCAAGGACTACAAAGATCGCAAGGATTTCAAGGACTACAAGGACCTGAAAGACCTGAAGGACCGCAAGGACGGCAAGGACCGTAAGGACACCAAGGACGGGAAGGACTTCAAGGACTCCAAGGACGTCACCGACGGCGCCTGGACGCCCACCGGGTCCGCCGCGCCGCTCGTCGCACGGCCCGTCGAGCAGACGGAGACGATGGCGTCCGGGTCCGCCGCCGGCGCCGAGGACAGCCTCCTGTCCGTCCTGCGCGCCTCCCGGGCCAGCCGGTTCCTCAGGGAGCGTGGCCTTGTCATCTGAAACGACACCTGAAGCAGCCTCCGAAGCCCCCGCCGACCTGGTCGTCGTGGCCGACCCGCAGGACCCCCTCGCCGTCGAACTCGCCGCCTACGTCACCGAGCAGGGCCGCTCCGTCGCCGTTCTCGACGTGTTCGACGCGGCCCAGCTGTTCACCGTCACCGTCCGAGCGGGCACGGCGACCGTCGATCCGGTGGTCCCGCTGGTCCTCCTGCTGCCCGCCCCGCCCGAACGCCGGACCGGCTTCGACGCCGAGTTCCACCTCGGCGAGTGCTTCGCCCAGCTGTGGGCGGTGGCCGCGCTCACCCCCGCCCCCGTGGTCAACCGCCCGGCGGGCACCCTCGTGGCCGGCCGCACCGCCCGCTCCGCCGCGGTGACCGCCCGGCGCGCCGGGGAGCACGGCAACGGCGAGCTGTTCTCCTGCGGTTACCCGCAGCCGGGCAGCCCCGAGGGCGAGGCCTTCTGGGTCGAGGACCTCGGCACCCTGCGCGCCCGCCGCTGGCCCGAACGGCCCCCCGGCACCGGCCCCTACCGGGCCCGCTGGACGGACACCGACCCCGCCACGGAGACGGTCGTCGTCCTCGGCGACCGCGCCTGGCACTGCACCACCGCCGACCTCGACCATCTCGACCTGGAATCGCGCAGCACGGCCGCCGCGACCGCCCTCGGCCTGGACCTGGCCGCCCTGGTGTGGCGGGTCACCGACGGCACGGCCACGGCGCGCCTGGTGCACGTCGAGCCGTTCCCCTCCCTGGAGCAGCTGCGCATGGTCTGGCTCGGCCTCGGCCCCCGGCTCATGGAGGTGCTGTTCCCGTGATCTACGCCCTCGGACTCGCCACGGACGGCACACTCGCCCACTTCGCCGACCGCGCCGCCGCGGACGTCACCCTCGTCGACCTCGGCGAACTGGCGGCCGACGGCGCCTGGCGCCTCGCGCTGCCCGACGACGGCGACAGCTGGCTGCTGGCCGGCGACCAGCGCCACGACCTCCGCCCGGGCGACGGCTACTACTGCCGGCTCGCGGACCTGTCCGCCCTGGAGGACGACGTCGTCCGCCGCGTCCGCTGGCGCGGCCTGATGGCCGCGCTCACCGCCTGGCTCGACACCGTGCCCGGCACCGTCGCCAACCGCCCCGGCACGGCCGGCGACAACGGCTCCAAACCGCTGCACGAAGTCACCCTGGCCCGCTGCGGTTTCACCGTCCCCGAGAGCCTGACCAGCTCGGACCCCGGCCGGCTGCGCGCGTTCGCCGCCGCGGGACCGGCCATCGTCAAGGCCCTGTCCGGCGTGCGCGCCGACAGCAGACTGGTCACCCCCGAGGAGTTCGACACGTTCGTACCGCACCAGGGGCCCGTGCACCTCCAGCGGTACGTGGCCGGCAGCGACGTCCGCGCGCACGTCTGCGGAGACGCCGTACACGCCGAGGAGGCCGTGTCCAGCGCGGTCGACTACCGCACGGCACCCCCCGAGGACGTCACCTTCCGCCCCCACGAGCTGCCCGCCGCCCTCGCCGCACAGCTCACCGCCTGCACCCGCGACCTCGGGCTCGCCTTCGCCGGCTGGGACTTCAAACGCGACGCGGACGGCACGTACTGGTGCCTGGAGGCCAACCCGATGCCCGGTTACGACTGGTACGACCGCCGGGCCGACGGCGCCATCACCGCCTCGCTGACGGACCTGCTGACGGGAGGCCCGGCGTGATCACGGAGCTGCCCCTGCTCTCCGCGGAGGACACCGAGGACGTACGCGGGCGTGTGCACGCGCTGCGCGAGCACTGGATCTCCCGCGGCGGCGAACCGCCCGCCTTCCTCACCCTCGGTACCCCGAGCTACCTGGACGTCGCCGAACGCCCCGAGACCGGCCACTACGAACGCCACGGCGTCGCCGCCCGCCCCCTGCTCCTGGAGCACTTCCAGGACCTGTACGACCTGATCGGCAAGGCCCTCACCGACCACCTGGACGCGCCCGTCCGCTACCCGGACCACCTCGCGCTGCCCGGCTTCCACATCTGGCTGGAGGCCGCCATCTTCACCCGGCCCCAGGCGCCCGTGCACTTCGACCTCCAGTACCAGGCGTTCGACTGGCCGCCGGGCACCGACACCGACCAGCTGCTGTCCTTCACCCTGCCCCTGCGGGTGCCCGCGGCCGGCGGCGGACTGAACCTGTGGGAGGCGACGTACCAGGACTTCCGCCGCTCCCTGGCACGCGGCTGGGTGGAGAGCGCCGCCGACCTGCAACGCTTCCACACCAAGCGGTACGTCCCCTACACACCCGGCCGGCTGTACGTCCACTCCGGTCACGTCCTGCACCAGGTCGCCCCGAGCGGCAGCGTCCAGCCCGGCGACGAGCGCCTCACCCTCCAGGGCCACGGCGTCCGGTGCGCGGACCACTGGCTGCTCTACTGGTGACCCCATGGCCGTTCTCACCGCCGCCGACCTGGACGACTTCACCGAGCGCGGCTACTGCGTGCTGCGCGGCGCGTTCGACGAGCGCCGTGCCGCCCCGGCCCGGGACGCCGTCTGGCGGCGCATGCGGGACAAGGCCGGCATCGACCGTGCCGACCCGCGCACCTGGCCCGCCGCGTACGACATCGAGGAGCGGCTCGACCTGCCCGAAGTCCGCGCCTGCTTCCCCGACGTCCTCGCGCGCGCCGTCGTGGAACTGGTCGGTCCGGGCCGCTGGCGCGGCGACCGGGACTGGGGGTTCTGGCCGGTGAACTTCGCCCACGGCGCGGACCGGCCGGCCGGGGCGGTGCCGGCGGAGGGCTGGCACGTCGACGGCAACTGGTTCCGGCACACGCTCGACGCGCCCCACCAGGGCCTGCTCCTGATCGGTCTGTTCTCCGACATCACCCCCGCCGGTGGCGGCACCCTGGTCGCCGCCGGCAGCCACCGCCGTACCGCCCACGTCCTCGCCCGCCACCCCGGAGGGCTCCGCCACCGTGAGCTGTTCGACCTGGTCCTGGCCGAACCGCTCGGCAATATCACCGAACTCACCGGCAGCGCCGGGGACGTGGTCCTCGCGCACCCCTTCCTCTTCCACACCCGCGGCTTCAAACACACCGGTCCGCCGCGGTTCATCAGCAACACCGAGGCGGGCCTGACCGCACCCCTGCGCCTGCACGGCGGCGACGGCTCGGCCTCCTCCGTCCTGGAGAGGTCCATCCGCTGGGCCCTCGCCGCACCCCCGCCGGTCTTCACCGACCCGGTGCGCTGCCGCTTCTGACCCGGTCCGGGCGCCGCGGGACGGCGTGCCCCTGTGGCGCCGCCCACCCTGTCAATGTGATGGTTTTCGCACATCGACCCGTGCGGGCACCCCCTAAGGTGGCCGCGAGTACGGCAGGGCGTGGCTGACACCAGGGTGTTCGTCGCCGGCAGGCAGCTGAAGGGAATCCAGGATGTTCCGCAAGGTGCTGGTCGCCAACCGTGGAGAGATCGCGATCCGCGCGTTCCGGGCGGGCTACGAACTCGGGGCGCGCACCGTCGCCGTGTTCCCGCACGAGGACCGCAACTCGCTGCACCGGCTGAAGGCCGACGAGGCGTACGAGATCGGGGAGCCGGGGCATCCGGTGCGGGCCTACCTCTCCGTCGAGGAGATCGTGGGCGCCGCCCGCCGGGCGGGCGCCGACGCCGTCTACCCGGGCTACGGCTTCCTGTCCGAGAACCCCGAACTGGCCCGCGCCTGCGAGGAGGCGGGCATCACCTTCGTCGGCCCCAGCGCGGCCACCCTGGAGCTGACCGGCAACAAGGCCCGCGCGGTCGCCGCCGCCCGAGCGGCCGGCGTGCCCGTGCTCGGCTCGTCCCAGCCCTCCACCGACGTGGACGAACTGGCGCGCGCCGCCGAGGAGATCGGCTTCCCCGTCTTCGTCAAGGCCGTCGCCGGCGGCGGCGGGCGCGGCATGCGCCGCGTGGCGGACCCGGCCCAGCTGCGCGAGTCCATCGAGGCCGCCTCCCGCGAGGCCGCGTCCGCGTTCGGCGACCCGACCGTCTTCCTGGAGAAGGCCGTCGTGGAGCCCCGCCACATCGAGGTGCAGATCCTCGCCGACGGCGCGGGCAACGTCATCCACCTCTACGAGCGCGACTGCTCGGTGCAGCGCCGCCACCAGAAGGTCATCGAGCTGGCCCCCGCCCCCAACCTGGACCCGGAGCTGCGCGACCGGATCTGCGCCGACGCCGTCCGCTTCGCCCGCGAGATCGGCTACCGCAACGCCGGCACCGTCGAGTTCCTCCTCGACCGCGACGGCAACCACGTGTTCATCGAGATGAACCCGCGCATCCAGGTCGAGCACACCGTGACCGAGGAGGTCACCGACGTCGACCTGGTCCAGGCCCAGCTCCGCATCGCCTCCGGCGAGACCCTCGCCGACCTCGGCCTCGCCCAGGACACGGTCACCCTGCGCGGTGCCGCCCTCCAGTGCCGTATCACCACCGAGGACCCCGCCAACGGCTTCCGCCCGGACACCGGCCGGATCAGCGCCTACCGTTCCCCGGGCGGCTCCGGCATCCGGCTCGACGGCGGCACCACCCACGCCGGTACGGAGATCAGCGCGCACTTCGACTCCATGCTGGTCAAGCTCACCTGCCGGGGCCGCGACTTCCACGCCGCGATCGGCCGGGCCCGGCGCGCGGTCGCCGAGTTCCGCATCCGCGGTGTGGCCACCAACATCCCGTTCCTGCAGGCGGTCCTGGACGACCCCGACTTCCAGGCCGGCCGGGTCACCACCTCCTTCATCGAGCAGCGCCCGCACCTGCTCACCGCCCGTCACTCCGCGGACCGCGGCACCAAGCTGCTCACCTACCTCGCCGACGTCACCGTCAACAGGCCGCACGGCGAGCGGCCCGACCTGCTCGACCCGCTGACCAAGCTGCCGCCGTTGCCCGCCGGCGAGCCGCCCGCCGGGTCCCGCCAACTCCTCGTGGAGCTCGGTCCCGAGGGCTTCGCCCGGCAGCTGCGCGAGTCGCCGACCATCGGCGTCACCGACACCACCTTCCGCGACGCCCACCAGTCCCTGCTCGCCACCCGCGTGCGCACGAAGGACCTGCTCGCCGTCGCCCCGGTCGTCGCCCGCACCCTGCCGCAGCTGCTGTCCCTGGAGTGCTGGGGCGGCGCCACCTACGACGTCGCGCTCCGCTTCCTCGCCGAGGACCCCTGGGAGCGGCTGGCCGCCCTGCGCGAGGCCGTCCCCAACATCTGCCTCCAGATGCTGCTGCGCGGCCGCAACACCGTCGGCTACACGCCGTACCCGACCGAGGTGACCGACGCCTTCGTGCAGGAGGCCGCCGCCACCGGCATCGACATCTTCCGCATCTTCGACGCCCTCAACGACGTCGGCCAGATGCGCCCCGCCATCGAGGCCGTACGGGAGACGGGCACGGCGCTCGCCGAGGTCGCCCTCTGCTACACCGGCGACCTCAACGACCCGGCGGAGCGGCTCTACACCCTCGACTACTACCTGCGCCTCGCCGAACAGATCGTCGAGGCGGGGGCCCACATCCTCGCGGTCAAGGACATGGCCGGCCTGCTGCGCGCCCCGGCCGCCGCCCGGCTCGTCTCGGCGCTGCGCCGCGAGTTCGACCTGCCGGTCCATCTGCACACGCACGACACCGCGGGCGGCCAGCTCGCCACCTACCTCGCCGCGATCCAGGCCGGCGCCGACGCGGTCGACGGCGCGGTGGCCTCCATGGCCGGGACGACCTCGCAGCCGTCGCTGTCCGCGATCGTCGCCGCCACCGACCACTCCGACCGACCCACCGGCCTGGACCTCCAGGCGGTCGGCGACCTGGAGCCGTACTGGGAGGGCGTCCGGAAGATCTACGCACCCTTCGAGGCGGGCCTCGCCTCGCCGACCGGCCGCGTCTACCACCACGAGATCCCCGGCGGCCAGCTGTCCAACCTGCGCACCCAGGCTGTCGCGCTCGGCCTCGGAGACCGCTTCGAGGACATCGAGGCCATGTACGCCGCCGCCGACCGCATCCTCGGCCGCCTGGTCAAGGTCACCCCGTCCTCCAAGGTGGTCGGTGACCTGGCCCTGCACCTGGTCGGCGCCGGCGTCTCCCCGGACGCCTTCGAGTCGACCCCCGACAAGTTCGACATCCCCGACTCGGTGATCGGCTTCCTGCGCGGCGAGCTGGGCACCCCGCCCGGCGGCTGGCCGGAGCCGTTCCGCACCAAGGCGCTCCAGGGCCGGGCCGCGCCCAAGCCGGCCCCCGAGCTGTCCGCCGAGGACCGGGACGGACTGCGGAAGGACCGCCGGGCCACCCTCAACCGGCTGCTGTTCCCCGGCCCGACCCGGGAGTTCGACACGCACCGGCAGAGCTTCGGCGACACCAGCGTGCTCGACAGCAAGGCGTTCTTCTACGGCCTGCGCCCGGGCAAGGAGTACGCCGTCGACCTGGACCCCGGCGTCCGGCTGCTGATCGAGCTGCAGGCGATCGGCGAGGCCGACGAGCGCGGTATGCGCACCGTGATGTCCACGCTCAACGGCCAGCTGCGGCCCATCCAGGTCCGCGACCGCGCCGCCGCCTCCGACCTCCCGGTGACGGAGAAGGCCGACCGCGCCAACCCGGGCCATGTGGCCGCGCCCTTCGCCGGTGTGGTGACCCTGGCCGTCGCCGAGGGCGACGAGGTGGCGGCCGGCGCCACGATCGCCACCATCGAGGCGATGAAGATGGAAGCGACGATCACGGCCCCGAAGGCGGGCCGCGTCTCCCGGCTGGCCATCAACCGGATCCAGCAGGTGGAGGGCGGCGACCTACTGGTCGAGCTGGGCTGACGGCCGGGCGAGGACGTCCTCGTACGTTGCCATGAGGCGTTGGCCGAGCTGCTGTACCGCTACGGAGTAGAGCATCTCGTGCGCGAAGCGGAACCGCGGCTCGGCCGACTCCTCGTCCTCCCGCGCGGTGAGGAGGCGTCCGACACTGCCCCGGAGCAGGGTCTCCAGCTGGTAGGGGGCCTGGCCCGTCAACAGAGCGAGGTCCGATTTGGTGAGCCCCGCGGGGCTGGCCGCGATCAGGCCGATCACGTTCTGATGGTCCGGCCCTGCTGTCAGTACGCTGTACAGCTCGCTGAAGGCGGCCTGGGAGATGTCCCGGGCCGACGGTGGCGGCTCAAGCGTGCGGATCCGGCAGTGGCGCAGCGGATGCCAGGGCGGAACGTCGTCCGGCAAGGGCATACGTCGGCCGGCCACGAGCACCCGAAGGCCCTCCTCCGGATTCTGCGGCAGCAGCGAGGCGATGCTGGTCGAACCGGTCCGTGGTCCACGGTCCTCGTCCAGGCCGTCCACCAGGAGGAGAAGCCGCCGGCCGTCGGCACGGGCCCGCGCCGCGGCGCGCGCGAGGAGCCGACGGCGCATCACGTCCCGTGCCTCGGAATGCATCGCCAGGGTCGCGGGGATCGTGTCATCGAGCCACCAGGCCAGTTGCTCGATGAGGGTGTCGGTGAAGGCCATGCTGTCGGCGGGCCCCGCGAGGCGATGAGCGGTGAAGAACGCCACGATGTCGACATCGGCGGGCGGGTGCAGCGCGAAGGACGAGAGCAGCGCGGTCTTGCCCGTCCACGGGGCGCCCTGCCACAGGGCGTACGGTTCGTCGCCGTGGCAGAAGGCCGCCAACTCGGTCAGCTCGGCGTCCCGGTCCAGCAGCCTGACAGGGGCCAGATCGCGCATACGGTCGAAGTAGGGGGCCACCGGCTCCGGTTCCGGACTGGGGACTTCCGCCAGCTCGTCGATCTGCCCGAGGCCCAGCAGCGCGGCCAGCTCTTCCTGATCCTTCGAACCGTTCAGGACGCGCTCGATCCGGACGGCTTCCAGGCGGCCGGTGCCATGCTCGGTGTCGTGTCGGTTGATGACACCCACGATGCGGCCTTCGGCCCACACGGGTGCGCCCCCGAATCCCGCCCAGGGGGAGGACACAAGACTGTTGGCGGGCCCGGCCGGCGCACCGGTCACGTTGATCTCCAGTGTGCCGCTGTGCAGGTTGGACAGGCTGGATGTGGTGCCGAAGAGGTGGGCCAGGTCCGTGACGGTCCGGGCGGCGGATGCGTCGTGGCGCGTCTTGAAACGGGGGAAGCCCGCCGCTTCCACGGACACCACCGCCGGCCGGCCCGTGATGCGGCCGTAGCGAACGGGAGGGACGACCGGCGCGTGGCTGGGCGGTTCGAAACGCAGGACGGCGACGTCGGCGGTTTCGTCCACCCACGCGACGGTCGCCGAGCCGGCCCACTCCTCGCCGCGGAAGCGGAGCCACACAGAAAACTCGGCCGTCTCCCGCACCACATGAGCCGCGGTCAGCACGCAGTCGTTCGTCACCCGATAGCCCGAGCCGGCGCGGTAGCCTCCCCCGTTTGAGCTCAGCCCCCGGACCTCGGCGATGCGCTCGGCGTCCAGATGCTGCGAGTAGTCGGGGCGGGCGGCTCCTGCTCGCGGCGGCGGCACGGCTTCCGCGGCCTCGGCCGCCGTCGGGAAGATGGTGACCGTGATCAGGCCGTGCCGGATGACGACCACGGGCTCCGGCGAGCCCACGGTCTGGCAGTCCGCGACCGAGCGGGGCAGCCCCGCTCCCACGGACTCGACCAGCTTCACCCAGGTGAGCAGCCGGGCCAGACGGAAGTTGCGCGGCTGGGACTGGCCTTCCAGCGCGCTGAGCCGCACCTGACCGTCGGGCACCTCCGACGGGCCGCCCCAACTGCCGGGACTGATCACCTCGATCCGGTCGTCGAAGACGTGGACCTGTACGCACGCGTCCTGTTCGGCGTAGTCACGGTGGACGACCGCGTTGGCGATGATCTCCCGTACCGCGATCATCGGGTAGCGGTAGGTCGTCTCGCTGTACGCACTGGTGGCGGTGGGCGACTCGCCGAGCTGGGACGACCTCGCCACGAAGTCCCGGGCCTTGACGATGAGTTCCGGAATCGTGCCGTGGAGATCGAGGCTCTCCACGGGGTCGGTCTTGTGGGTGCCGCGGAACCGGACGCACCGCACCATCGCGGAGGGCAGCAGCGCCGTCGGGTTCTGCCCGAACAGCAGCACCCCGGCGAGGGTGGGCTGGCCGTCCGTCAGGAGTCCCGCGCGCTGCAGGAACTCGTCGCACGTCAGCTGGTGAGGCAGGGTGGCCGCCATGTCGTCACGCAGGTCACGTCGGAACGCTTCGATCCGCTGCTGGCTGAGCGCCGCGCCTCGCGCGATGTCGTCCAGGGGAGCGGAGCGGGGTTCGGAACGGCGGACGGTGCCGGTGGTCCCGGGCCGCTCCTGCCGGGGCAGGGGGACGGCCGGCTCCTCGGCCGACGGTGCCGGACGGCGGGCGATGGGGACGGCCCCCGCGCCGTCGAACTTGCGGTGCGGCCGGTGACCGTCGAACTTGACCTGCACGAGGTGCGTGAAGAGGTCGTCCAGATCGACCCTCTGATCGGCGTTCCGGTCGACGGCTCGGGTGAGCAGGCCGTCGACCAGTGCGCGGGTGAAGGGGCTCGGTTCGCCCCGTGCCGCGGCGTCGGCCGCTTGATCCGTCGCCGAGGTGGCGGCGATCACGTAGCGCCCCTGGCCGGACAGCTCGTCGAGGACGTCGTCGCCGCCCTTGAAGCCTCCGCTGAAGCAGCAGTCCAGGATGACGATCTTCACCTGGGCGAAGCTGTCGGCGATCACCTCCGACAACAACGACCCGGGGAGCGTGGTGGCGGGCAGTCTGTCGGCTCTGGTGTTGCCCGCGCACAGATAGAGCCGCCGGTTGCGGTTGCGGCCGTGACCGCTGTAGTAGAACAACAGCGTGTCGTCCGGCTCCGCGGTGCTGAAGAACTCGTCGACGGTCTCGACGATCTCGGTGGAATCGGCCTCGGGCAGCAGGCGTACCTCGCTGCGGTCGAAGAGACCGGCCGACTGGTCCGTGAGTGCGTCGCGCAGCAGGATGCCGTCCGCCTTCGGGCCCTGCAGTTCGGGCAGGGCTCCCGGGTCCCGGGGATACCGTGAGTTGCATACGATCAAGGCCCGGTACATGCAATCCCCCGGTGCTGACAGCGTGGTTGGCGGCCGACAGCCAGCCTAGCCAGTGCCCGTCGGTGTTCACCACACACTCGCCGCCGGCCGCATCGGCCGGCGGCGAGCACGGGGTGAGGGTCACCCCCGCCCGATGAGATGGCGCAGGTGGGCGAGATGCAGGTTGGGGTCGCGCCGGGTGGAGGAGGCCGAGCTGGGCACGTAGACGGTCCGGCCGCGCACGGCCACGGACGTCGGGTTGGACAGGCCGTCCCGTGCGGTGAGCAGGTCCGAGAAGGTGCCGTCGGCCCGCACCAGGACGACCTTGCTGCCGGAGTTCAGCGCGGCCAGCACGCTTCTGCCGTGTCCGGGGAAGGCGAAGTCGTCGATGCCGTTGAGCCCCTCGGCTCGGGTCTCGACAGGGCCGGCGGCGCCGTCCGGGCCGACGGGGATGCGCAGCAGGGTGGCCCGGTCGGTGTTGGAGACCCACACGGCGTCCCGGCGGACCTTGATGCCGTTGGCGCCGTAGCCGGAGCCGGTCGGCGCCGGGAGCGGGGCCAGCTCCGCGCCCGTCGCCCAGGCCGTGGCCGTGCCGCCCGTCCGCGGGACGCGCCAGACGGTGCCGTGCACCGAGTCGGCCGCGTAGAGCATGCCGCGGCGCTCGTCGAGGGCCAGCCCGTTGGGCAGCCCGTCGGCGGGCAGCGCGGCGATCTGCTGCGGTGCGCCGCCGTCGGGGGCCAGGCGCCAGATGCCGGTCTCGCTGGTGCCGGTGGCGTAGTTGACGTACAGCGTGCCGTCGTCGGCGCGGGCGATGCCGGTGACGACGGGACTCTGGACGAGCGGGGTGGCCCGGTCCGTGACGGCGGGCAGGGTCGCGCGGATCCGGGTGCTGCCGTCGGGGGTGACATGGGCGACCTGCCGGGCGAAGGCGAAGGTCAGGTCGGCGGAGCCGTCGCGGTCGAGCGCGATGTTCTCGGGCGTCTGCCCGCCGGCCAGGTCGAAGTGGGCGACGATGCGCGCGTCGGTGACGAGCGGCTCGTCGCCGGTCGCGGGCGCGGCGGTGACCAGGCCGAGCGCGAGCGCGGCTGTGGCGGCGCCGGTCAGGCGGGGGAGTCGGGGCATGTGACCTCTCTTCGTGCGGCGCCGCGCGTGGCGCCGGCGTGCGGGGTCACACCAACATGACGGGGGTCGGGCCGCCGGTGGCGGGAGCCGGGCCGCGGGATCGCCCGCGCGGACCACCTTCCCGCACCGTACGAGGCATCTCCGGGGGGCGTCCGGCCGTGCGCCGTGCTGTGCGGCCGTGCCGTCCGGACCGGGCCGTCAGTCCCAGAGCGGGTAGGTCATGACCGGCTTGAAGCCGTCCGGACGGGCGCCCGGGTAGATGAGGCTCATCCGGCTGTAGCGCTGGAATTCCGGATGCTTCTTCCAGGTCTTCTGGCCGTCGAGCCGGACGGTCACCGGGTACGCGTGGAAGCTGCCGGCCGCGCAGTACGGCTTGCAGTCGTTGACCATGTTCACGCCGACGGCGGTCGCCCCGTGCGGACTCCACTTGTCCCAGTGGAGTCCGGTGAGGCGGCTGTTGCCGTCGCCGCAGGCCAGCATGAAGTCGTCGGGGCGGACGGTGCGATGCCACAGGCAGTCGACGAGGACGGGCTGCGACGCGGTGGTCCGGGGAGGCGCGGTGGCACTGGCCGGAGGGCTGGCCGTGGCCGTTGTCATGGCCGCTGTCAGCAGGGCCCCCGCCGCGAGGGTGACCGCCGTTCCCGTCACTGTTGCGCGCATGGTCGCTCCCGCCCGTCGTGCCGTGTCCGACCGCGTGCCCTCGACGCTACGACCGTCCCGCCGTTTGCACCAGTCGCGCAGGTCGGGCCGCGTGTCAGCCGTGGGAGACGGTCAGCCCGTGGAAGCCCACGCGGGCGCCGGCGGGGCCCTGGAGCCGAGCGGACCAGGATGCGTTCAGCATGGTGAACTCTGAACGCATCCTTGGGCGCTAGTGACCCGAGAAGCCAACGGTCTGAACCTGACACGTCGAGAGGGTCAGCAGGCGCCCTCGTCCTGCCACGGCCCCCACTCCGAGGCGCCGGGCGCCTCGTTCTGGGTCCACCACTTGGCCTTCCAGTTGTGCTTGTTGTACGAGACCTCGTTCCCGGCCGTGTACACCGACGAGGCGCTCCAGGCCGTCTTGCAGGAGGCCGGAGTCGGCGTCGGTGTCGGGGTGGGTGTGGTGGTGGGCGGGGTGACCCCGGCGAACTGCACCGAGTACCTGGCGAAGTCCCACGCGTTCTGGGTCACGCTGGAGCAGGTGCCCGACGTGCGGCCGCCGTTGTCGGCCGGGGTGCACTGCCGGTCGCGGTTCAGCGACCAGAACGTGAACCGGTCCATGTGGTGGCTCGTGGCGTAGTCGAGCACGGTCCGGAAGTCGGCCTGGGTGAAGTACTCGCCGGTGTCGCTGCGGCCGTTCATGCCGGAGAAGCCCTCGTGGGCGTAGGCGGTCGCCTCGTCCCAGCCGAAGGTGGACCGGAGGATCGCGTTGAAGTTGGTGAGCGCGCCGGTCTGGCTCGCCGCGCCGTTGAAGCCGCCGTCGAACGGCATGATGGAGAAGTTGTTCGGGGTGAATCCCTGCGACTTGGCCTCCAGCAGCATCTGCTTGCCGAACCAGCCGGTGCCGTCCGCCGTCCCGGCCGTGGTCACGGACACGTACAGCCCCGGGTTGTTCTGCTGGAGGATCTTCGCGGCGCCGATCTCGTTCTTGATGGCCGCGCTGTTCTCGTACTCCGGTTCTTCCAGGTCGAAGTCGATGGCGTGCAGCCCGTACTTGGTGATGACCTGCTGGTAGGCCGCCGCCGTGGACGCGGGGTCCGCGCAGGTCTGGCCGAGCTTGGTCCCGCCGTAGCCGCCGATGGAGACGGAGACGTCGCCGCCCTTGGCGCGGACGGTGTCGATCACCGACCGGACGGCGGTGTCCGAGGCGACCGGCGCCGTGCCGCCCCAGGTCGGGGTGCAGCCGCCGCCGTCGGGGGCGAGGACGAAGGCCAGCTGGAACGCCTTCAGGCCGGTGGCGTCCATGATGGCGGCCGGGTCCGGCGGGTCGTTGTCCAGCGGCATCAGATAGGGGGCGGCGGCGTACCAGCGGTTGCTGAGCGCGGTGGTCGCGCCCGAGGCGTTGCCCGCGACCAGCGCGGTGGTGCCGGCGGCGGCGAGGGTGACGGCCGCCGCCGCGCCCAGACATGCCCGAAGACGTCTCATGCGTGCCTCCAGAGGGTGGGGACCCCGGAACGGGGAGCCCCACCCTCTGGGAGCTGTTGCGGTCACGTCAATGAGTTGGACTAGACCAACTCACTCTTTGGACTAGACCATACGCTCTCTTTACTTCTCGTCGACCAGTCGCACGGTGAACCCGTGGCCCAGCGGCAGGCTCGGCGTGCTGACGGTCGTGACATGGGTGCCGGCGTTGTACGACCAAGCGGATTGCGGTAGTTGACGCCCGTCGAGCAGGACCCGCGCGGGTGCCGCGTCGCCGTGCACCGTGAACCGGTACGACCTGCTGTCCACCTTGCCCGCGTAGTCGCCCCTGCTCGCGCCGGCCGTCACGGTCGTGCCCCCGGCGTCGCCGCGCACCGACACCCGCTGGGTGGCCGCCGCGCCCTTGGCGAAGTCACGGGTCACGCCGTCGTCCTCGTACAGGGTGTAGTGGCTGGTGCCGTGCGCGGCCGGGTACAGGTCCCAGTCCAGCTCGTGCCGGTCGCGGGTCTGCCAACTCGTCGTCCCCTTCGGCCACATGGGTACGATCGCGCCCTCGCGCACGAACAGCGGAAGGGTGTCCAGCGGGGCGTGGTAGCCGTTGACCGTGGTCGGGCCCTGATAGGTGCGGCCGGTCCAGTAGTCGGTCCAGGTGCCCTTGGGCAGGTAGATGCCGTCGCGGGTGTCGGAGTTCTCGTACACCGGCGCGACCAGGAAGTCCGGGCCGGACAGGAACTCGTACTTCGCCTGTGTGCCCAGCGTGTTCGGGTCGTCCGGGTACTCCAGCCACAGCGGACGCACCGCGCCCACGCCGGTCTTCGCCGCCTGGGCGGACAGCGTGTACATGTACGGCAGCAGCCGCTCCTTCAGCTGCAGGTACTTGCGGTTGACCGAGGTGTACGGCTCGCCGTCCCGCCACGGCTGCTGGTCGGCGGGCTTGCCCGTGGTGATGTCGCTCGCCCAGCCGTCCATGGTCATGATGGCCGGCAGGAACGCCTTCCACTGCAGGTCCCGGGCGTACATCTTGGCGTCGTGGCGGTAGATGCTGCCCACGTCGCCGGTGTTGTAGGCGATGCCGGACATCGTCGCCCCGGCGTACGTCGGGATCTGCCAGCGGATGTAGTCCCAGGACAGCTTCTGGTCGCCGCTCCACAGCACCCCGCAGCGCTGGGCGCCCGCCCAGGACACCGGCAGCCAGACGAAGCCGCGCGCGTCGCTGTTGTCCTCGATTCCCTTCTTCGCCGCGTCGCAGGCGTCCAGCGCGAATCTGTAGCCGTTGCCCACCCAGGCCACGTCCAGTTTGGCCACCCGCTGGCCCGCCTTGACCTGGTCGGCGAGCTTGTCGATGCCGTCCTGGGTCCACAGGCCGAGCTGGGCGTGGTGGTCCTGGAGGCCCTTGGCGGTCTGCTCCAGGTTCTCGTACCCGCAGCCGTAGCCGTCGTTCACCAGCATCCAGCCGAGCGGCATCTGGTGCTCGGTGTACCCGTCGGCGATCTTCAGCGCGTCCAGCGTGTGCCGCTCGCCCCGGTTGGCGTTGTGCAGATAGCAGTCGGAGTCGCCCGGTTCGAGGCCGTACACCGGGGGCATGAACGGCTTGCCCACCAGCTGGGTGTACTTGCCGATGACCTGCTTGGCGTCACCCAGGAAGTAGTAGGCGTCCAGGCGTCGTTCCTGCTGCCCGGTCGTCACCGGCGAGCCGAAGGTGTACACGCCCGGCGCGAAGGTGTTGCGGAAGACGCCGTAGCCCGCGCTGGAGAGGTAGAACGGCTGGGAGTTGTTGTAGCCGCCCTCGTTCCAGTCGAAGCTGTTCGCGACGTACATGGTCCGATCGCGGTGCGAGAGACCGCCGTTCTGCTCGCCGCCGCCGAAGAACTGCTCGTCCGCGCCGCGCACGAGGCTCTGCCGCATGCCGCCGGTCGACCAGCGCAGCGGCTTGTCCTCCTGCCAGATCCGGGTGCGGTTGTCGGCCTTGTACAGCCCGAACCGCAGCGGCTTCTTGTACACGCGCAGCACGGCCTCGGGGGACCGGATGCCGTAGTAGTCGCCCGCGTCGAAGGACGAGGTGTGCCGCTGGAGCGCGGGCCGGCTGCGCACGATGGCGGTACCGGCCGGGTCGCTCAGGGAACCGGACGGGTCGGCCTGGAGTCGCAGCTGACCACCGGTCAGGAAGTCCGCCCGGGCGGTGAGCCGGCCGGCCTCGAAGGTGTAGCTGCCGTCGCCGCCCGAGAAGGACGTGAGATCACCGGCGTCCGTGGTCGCGGGCAGATAGGCGGTGCCGGTGAAGGAGTTGTCGTGCACGTCGTACGGCACGACGAGCACGTGGTACGTCCCCGAGGCCCGCGGGATCACCGTGGCCTCGGGGTCGGCGGTCCCCGCGCTGGACGCCACCTGCTTGCCGTGGTCGTCGTAGACGTACAGGTCGAAGTCGTCCGAGGGGTGCTGCCAGGTGATCGACAGCGGGACGCCGCCCTCGGGGTTGTCGTCCCAGTAGCCGTCCGGTACCGAGACGGTCAGGTCGAAGCGGTCGCAGACCTTGTTGTCGGGGTCGGCGGCGGCGTCGGGGCACTTCTCGGGGCCGCCGCCGGTGCCCTTGGCGTAGACCGGGCTCTGCCGGCTGACGCTGCTGTGGGCGGGGTCCAGTACGGCGCCTGCCGCGGTGGCGGCGGCCCGGGCCGGGGCCGGGGCGGCGAGCGCGGTCCCGGCCAGGACGCTCGCCAGCGCCAGCGGTATCCAGGCCGGCCACGGCACACGGTGGCGTGGTCTTCGTGGTCTTTGCACGGCGGAACAGCTCCCCTCGCACCCTTGCGGACTGACTGTTCTTGCGACTGAGCTGCCCGGTGATGCTCGGAACCGCTTGAAATGAGCGTCAATCGAGCAACTTCACGCACGAAGCCTCGGGGTTGACGCAGGTTCATGTCAATACCGCCGCCGGTGGCGGCCCGGTCAGTCCGCGCCGGGCGTCTGGAGCATGGCCAGGGTCAGCACGGTGCCGCCGATGCCCCAGCCGCCGTCGGTCACCTCCTCGACCAGGACCATCGTGTTCGCACGGGCACGCTCGCCGTAGATCTCGACGTACAGCTCCGTGGCGCGGGTGACGATCAGCTGCTTCTGCCGCTCGTCGAGGCTGCCCGCGGGGACCTTGAAGTTCGCGAAAGGCATGACGTTTCTCCTGGGTCGAGTGGGGGTCGGCGGGAACTGGCTCCAGCGGTTTCGGCGCGCTCAGACGATGCCGCCGTTGGCGCGGACCACCTGGCCGTTGACCCAGTGGCCGGCCGGGGAGGCGAGGAACGCCACCACCTCGGCGATGTCGGCGGGCGTGCCGAGGCGCTCCAGCGGCGGCTGGGCGGCCAGCCGCGCGACGGTCTCCTCGTCCTTGCCGTCCAGGAACATGTCGGTGGCCGTGGGTCCGGGCGCGACGGCGTTCACGGTGACGTCCCGGCCGCGCATCTCGCGCGCCAGCACCAGGGTCAGCGCCTCGACCGCGCCCTTGCTCGCGCTGTAGGCGCCGTACCCGGGGAACGCCAGGCCCACCACGGACGTCGAGAACGTGATGAGCGCCCCGCCGCGGCGCAGCGTGCGGGCGGCCTCCCGGGCCACCACGAAGGTGCCGCGGACGTTGACGCGGTGCAGCGCGTCCAGTTCCGCGAGGTCCAGCTCGGCCACCGGTGCCAGGTACATCCGGCCCGCCGTGTGGACGACGACGTCGACTCCGCCGAACTCGGCCGCGGCGGCCTCGAACAACGCGGCGACCTGCTGTTCGTCGGCCACGTCGGCACGGACGGCGATCGCGCTGCCGCCTGCCGCGGTGACGTCCTCGACGGCGGCCCCGGCGAGTTCACGGTTGCCCGCGTAGCCGACCACCACGGCGAAACCGTCGGCGGCGAGCCGCGTCACCGTCTCGCGGCCGATACCGCGCGAACCACCGGTGACGACGGCGACACGCGGCCGGGCGGGGGTCTCCCGAGCGGACGGCTGTGCGGTGCCGTTGTCCTGAGCGGGCATGGCGGACTCCTGCGGAAGAGCCGGACGATCAGTGCCCTCACAGCCTGCGGCGGGCGCCCGGCGGTAACCACGGCTGTCCTCACCCTGGGGTCGGCAACCCCTGGCTCCGGGCGCGCGCAGGCGTGACCATGGAGGGCGTGAACCATTCCGAGCTGGCCGCATTCCTGAAGTCCCGACGCGACCGGGTCCGCCCCGCCGACGCCGGCCTGCCCGTCGGGCCCCGCCGCCGGGTGCCGGGCCTCAGGCGCGAGGAGGTCGCCCAGCTCGCCGGGCTGTCCGCCGACTACTACACGGAGCTGGAGCGCGGCCGTGGCGCCCAGCCGTCCGCGCAGGTGCTGGCCGCACTCGCCCGCGCGCTCCGGCTGAGCGGCGACGAACGCGACCACCTCTTCCACCTCGCCGACCGCCCGCTCCCGGCCGCCGCGCACGGCGCCACCGCGCACGCCCAGCCCGCCCTGCTCGGCCTGCTGGACCGGCTCACCACCACCCCCGCCCGGGTCATCACCGACCTGCACGAAACCCTCGTGCAGAACCCCCTCGCCGTCGCCCTCCTCGGCCCGGCACCGGTCGGACGCGGGCTCGAAGCGAGCTTCGCCTACCGCTGGTTCACCGACCCCGCCGCCCGGGCGCTGCACCCGGCCGAGGACCACCCGCACCACTCCCGGGTGTTTACCGCCGACCTCCGGGCCGTCGCCGCCCGGCGCGCCAAGGACCCCGACGTCACCCGGCTGGTGACCGCGCTGCTCCGGCGCAGCGAGGAGTTCACCGCGCTCTGGGAGCAGCGGGACGTGGCCCTGCGCCGCACCGACCACAAGCGGATCGTCCACCCTTCGCTCGGCGTCATCGAACTGGACTGCCACAACCTGTTCAGCGAGGACGGCCGGCAGCGTCTCCTGTGGTTCAGCGCCCCGCCCGGCACCGAGGGGGCCGCCCAGCTGGAACTGCTGTCGGTGATCGGCACCCAGGACATGCAGCCGGACACAGGTCGCCTGGGGCACCCTTGACAGGGTGCGAGCTGTTTCGCGAGGTTTGAGCCTTGTCCTACGGTTCGGGACGCGCCCGGCGCGTCATGGGGGGAGGCCGATGTGGAGATCACCGTCCACAGACCCGGTGAGCTGACGGCCGGGCTGCGCGGGGCCTGGCACCGCGCGATGGACGAGTCGCCCGAGTACGCGAACCCCTTCCTGGCACCGGAGTTCGCGATCGGGGTCGGCCGCTTCCGGCCCGGGGTGCGGGTGGCGGTCCTCCGGGAGGGCGGGGAACCGGTGGGCTTCCTCCCCTACGAGCGGGGGCCGCTCGGCACCGGCCGGGCCGTCGGGCTGGGCCTGTCCGACTGCCAGGCCCTGGTGCACCGGCCCGGGGTCACCTGGGACACACAGGAGCTGCTGCGGGCCTGCGGGCTCGGCATCTTCGAGTTCGACCATCTGGTGCGGGAGCAGCGGCCGTTCGAGCCCCATGTCACCGGCACCTTCGCGTCCCCGGTGATCGATGTGAAACCGGGCGACGGGACGTACCCGGAGTGGCTGCGCGGCACCTACCCGGGGCTGGCCAAGACGACCCTGAAGAAGGAGCGCCGGCTCGGCCGGGACGTCGGCGAGGTGCGGTTCGCGTTCGACGAGCGCGATCCGCGGGTGCTGCGCACCCTCATGCGCTGGAAGTCCGCGCAGTACCGCAGGACCGGCCGCATGGACCGGTTCTCCCGGCCGTGGATCGTCGGCCTGGTCGACCACCTCTTCGGCGCCCGAGAGGAGCACCTCACCGGAGTGCTGTCCGTGCTCTACGCGGGCGACCGCCCGGTCGCGGCCCACTTCGGCCCCCGGTCGAGCACGGTCCTGGCGGCCTGGTTCACCGCCTACGACCCCGGACTGGCCGCCTACTCGCCGGGTCTGATGATGCACCTGCGGACCGCCGAGGCCGCCGCCCGGCACGGGGTGACCCTGGTGGACCTCGGTCGCGGCGACAAGGAGTACAAGGACTGGCTGAAGACCCGGGAACTCCGGGTCGGCGAGGGCTTCGCCGCCCGCCCGCACCCGGTGGCCCTGGCCCGGCGCCTGTGGCGCCGCCCGGTGCGCGGCCTGCGGAACACGGTGCTGGCCCACCCACGGCTGCGCGAACCGGCCGACCGGCTGCTGCGGACGGTGGGCACGCTGCGGACGCGCGGGCAGGAGCCCGCCGCCACGGTCCGCGCCCGGCCGCCACGGTCGGCCTGAGCGCGGGCCAGGCGCGCTCCGCCCGGACCGGTGAGGTCCGGCCGGGGTGCGCTCTCGCGGCGCGATCCGCGGTGACCGACACCTCCTGCCCGGCCGTCGACGGTGACCGGGCCGGGCGCCGGCGTCCCGGCCGACGATCACGGACATCGCCCTCTCCCGCACGCTGAGCCGTACGCAGTGCCCGTGCCTCGAACGGCGTACTCCTGCTCGCGCGTCCGCCCCGCTGCGGGTCGGCTGGCAGGCAGGGGGACCGGATCGGCCAGGAGGCACGGTGGCGGAAGGCAGCGCGCACGGGGACGACCGTAGGGAACGGTCCGACATGCAGGAACTGCGGGCCCGCGTGGCCGCCCTCGAAGGCGCGCGGGCCCGGCCCGCCCGGCACCACGTCAGGTCCTTCGTCGCCGCCGTACTCATCGTCATCGGCTGCGTCCTCGCCCCGCTCTCGGTCGTCGCGGCATGGGCGGCGGACGAGTTGGACGACACCGATCGCTACGTGGCCACGGTCGCCCCGCTCGCCTCGAACCCCGATGTGCAGAACGCCGTCGCCGGCCGGGCCACCGACGCGCTCATGACCCGCATCGACCTGCCCTCGCTGCTCGCCGAGGCGGCCCCCCAGGACCGGCCCCGCCTGCGGAAGGCGCTGGGCGGCAGGCTGGGTGACTCGCTCGAAGGGGCCGTGCGCAGCTTCGTCCACGACAAGGCCCGGGCCGTCGTCGCGTCGGACGCCTTCAAGACCGTCTGGACCGAGGCCAACCGCAGGATCCACAGCTCTCTCGACAAGGCCCTCACCGGCAAGGGCGGCGGCGCGGTGCAGCTGCAGAACGACGCGGTCACCCTCGACATCGGCCCGGTCCTGGACCGGGTCAAACAGCGGCTCGTCGACTCCGGCATGACCGTGGCCGCGCGCATCCCCGCGGTGCACACCGACTTCACCCTGGTCCGATCCGACCAGGTCGGCAAGGTCAAGACGTACGTGCGGTTGCTCCAGCTCGCCGGCAACTGGCTGCCGGTGCTGGCCGTCCTGCTGGTCACCGCCGGCGTACTGCTCTCGGTCCGGCGCCGCCGGGCCCTGGTCGCGGGCGCCCTCGGCATCGCCGTCGCCACCGCGCTCCTCGGCATCGCACTGCG
This sequence comes from Streptomyces sp. NPDC046727, assembly GCF_040645635.1. NCBI lineage: Bacteria > Bacillati > Actinomycetota > Actinomycetes > Kitasatosporales > Streptomycetaceae > Streptomyces > Streptomyces sp. NPDC046727. Next base: position 29,346 of record NZ_JBEYYR010000053.1, on the reverse strand, counting down.
CGTGTTCCGCGCGATCTACCTGGACCGGCTGCCCGCCGATGTCTCCCCGGCCGCGGCCGGCGCCGTCTACGACGCGCTGACCCACTTCCTGCGGACCACCGTGCGGATGGTCGTGGCCCTCGGCGTCATCGTGGCGCTGGGTGCCTGGCTCACCGGTCCGGGCCGGTACGCCGGGCTCGTACGGGGACTGTGGACCTCGGGCATCGGCGCGGTCCGCGCCACCGCCGACCGCGCCGGCCTGCGCACCGGGCCGGTCGGTCCCTTCGTACGCCGCCGCCGCGCCTGGCTCACCTGGATCCTGGTCGTCGCGTCCCTGCTGGCCTACCTGCTGTGGCCGTACCCCACCGGCTGGGTGGTGGTCGGCATCGCCCTGTGCCTGCTGTTCCTGCTGGCGGTGGTGGAATTCCTGGCGGCGAGGGCACCTTCCTGATGCCCGGAGCGCACCGGCGGGGCCGTCAGTACCGTACGGCGGTGCCGACCTCGGCCTTCACCGTTCCGGACAGCTTGTGCGTGCTGCGCGCCGTGGCGGTGCCGGACCTGCCCGCCGGCACGTCGCGGACCGTCACCACGACCACGTCCCGCAGGTTCCCGCCGGAGCCACGGAAGTCGACCTGAACGGCGAAGGACTTCTCGGTGTCCGTGGTGTTGTGCGCCGTCACGGTGACGGTGCCGCGCCCCCTGTCGTCCGTACCCGTGGCACCGAGCTTCACGTCGTCCTTCGCGTCGACGCCGCCCCTGATCGAGTCCAGCCTGCGGCGGGCCTCCGCGGTGGCCGAGGCCAGGGCGTCGGCCGCCCGGGAGCCCACGGACGCGGCGGCGGAGGCCGCCTTGCTCGCGGTGTCCGAAGCGGTGCCGCCGCCGTCCCCGCACCCGCTCGCGCCGACGGCGAGAACCGCCGTCAGCACGGCGACCGCCGTACGACGTCCCACGCGTCCGGTCATGGTCCGGCCTCCTTGCTCGCGCCTTCTTCCTGCCGTACACGCCGGTCTGTCCGGTCAGGCCGCCGACGTGACCGGCCCCTCCGCCCAGATCGTCTTGCCGCGGTCCTCGTAACGGGTCCCCCAGCGCTGCGCGAACTCCGAGACCAGCAGCAGACCCCGGCCGCCCTCGTCGGTCGTCCGGGCGTGCCGCACGTGCGGAGCGGCGCTGCTGCCGTCGGAGACCTCGATGCTCAGCGTCCGGTCGCGGATCAGGCGCAGCTGCACCGGCGGCTCCGCGTACCGGATGGCGTTGGTGACCAGCTCGCTGACGATGAGCTCCGTGGCGAACGCCTCGTCGTCCATGGCCCAGGTGCTCAGCTGGCGTGCGGTCAGCGAGCGGGCGGTGGCGACGGCCGCCGGATCGGCGGGCAGCACCCAGGTGGCCACGCGCGCGGGACCGAGCGGACGGGTACGGGCCACCAGGACCGCCGCGTCGTGCGCGGGATCGGGCGGAACCAGCGCCTCCGTGAGCCGCAGGCAGAGGCCCTGCGGGGTCCGCCGGGCCTCGCACAGCAGGCGCGCGAGTTCGCGGTGCCCGGCGCCGCCGGTGAAGGCCTGCAGCAGCCCCGGGGTGAACAGCACCAGCCGGCTCCCTTCGGGCAGCTGCATCGTGGTCTTCGCGAAGGGCGGCCCGGGCCGGCCGAGGGGCGGACCGGCCGGTACGTCCGGGAAGGACACGACGCCGTCCGGGTCCACCACCGCCAGCTCCGCGGGGCCGGCCGCGGCCGCCGTGCACCGGCAGCTGACCGGGTCGTAGACCAGGTAGAGGCAGGTGGCGTCGACGGGGCTGTGGGGCGTCGGGGCGGCGGTCTCGGCGTCCATCTGGCGGACGAGGTCCTCCAGCCGTGCCATGACCTCGTCGGGGGCCAGATCCAGGGCGGCCAGGGTGTGCACGGCCGTACGCAGCCGCCCCATCGCGGCGGCCGTCCGCACACCGCGACCGGGCGTACTGCCCGCCACCAGAGCCACGCGGGCCCCCGGCAGGGCGATGACGTCGGTCCAGTCGCCGCCCGCACCGGAGTGCACCCAGTGGTGGGCCGCCTGCACCGCGTCGGCGGTGGGCAGGACCTGGGGCAGCAGACCACGTTGCAGCGAGAGCACCGCGTTGCGCTCCCGCGCGTAGCGGCGCGCGTTGTCCAGGGCCATCGCGGCGCGGGCGGCGATGTCCTGGGCCAGGAGGAGGTCGTCGTCGTCGAACGCGCCGCGGTCGCTCCACCGGTAGAGGGCGACGAGTCCCAGCGCGCCGTCGCGGACGAGGAGAGGGACCACCATCAGCGAGTGGACCCGCTCCGCCAGCATCCGTGGGCCACGGACCCGGTCGGCGCGCACCCACGCGCTGTTCGCGTCGACCACGGGCACCAGCCGGGGTCTGTGGTCGGTGAGGACCTTGGCCGCGGGCGCCGCGGCGGGGTAGCTGCTGTCCTCGCCGATCCCGTACGCGGCGCCCTGGGCGGCGTCGGCGTGGACGGACCGGGAGGCGGCGCGCCGCAGGTCCCAGCCCGCCCGGCCCGGCCCCTCCGGTACGTCCTCACCGGCCAGCACCGGCTCCAGGAGGTCCACCGCCACGCGGTCCGCCAGCCCGGGAACCACCACGTCGGCCAGTTCACGCGCGGTGCGCAGCATGTCGAGGGTGGTCCCGATCCGGGCACCGGCCTCGGCGGTCAGCGCGAGCCGCTCCTGGGCGCGGTGCCGTTCGGTCACGTCGACCACCACGTCGGCCACGCCGAGGATCCGGCCCTCGTCGTCCTCCAGCCGGAAGGCGGACGCCGAATAGACGTGCTCCCGGCCGGGGTCGCCGGGCGGACGGCCCCGCTTCTCGAAGGAGAGGACCGGCTGCCCGGTCCGGAGCACTTCCGTCATCACCCGCTCGGCCGCCTCGGCGCTGAAGCCGGGCCATACCTCGGTGGGCCGCAGCCCGAGTCCCTCGGTCACCCGGGTGCCCTGCATGCCTTCCGCCGTGGCGTTGTACCGCATCAGACGCAGCTGGGGGTCGAGGACGAACAGGCCGACCGGGGAGCGGGTGAACAGCGCCTTCACCAGCGCCCGGTCGACGGCGGCGCACGCCGCTTCCTCGCTGGGCACCGCCTCGACCCTCCAGCGCAGCACCCTCTCCGCGTCGTGCTCGGCACTCACCCGCACCCGGCAGCCGACGCGCCGCCCGTCCCGGTGGCGGAGCACGACATCGGACGCGTCCCGGCCCGCCGTGGCGTCCTCGACCACCAGATCTCTGGCCGCCCGGCCGAGCATCTGGTGCGCCGGGTAGCCCAGCAGGGCCTCGGCGGCCGGGTGCCACGCGACCACGACGCCCTCGTCATCGACCACGAAGGACGCCGTCCCCTGGCTGCTGCCTGTCGACTCAGTCATGATCACCGACCGTTCTCGCGCCGGCCCGGTGCGGCCGTATTCCCCAGTCTGACCAAGGCGGCTCCGGTCGCCACTCCGCTCCCCAGAACCTCGCCGTCCGAGCCAGGGGATCAGCCGTCGCCCCGTACCGCCCGCCCCACCTCCGTGCGCAGCGCCACGAAGGCGGGCAGGCCGCGGGTGGTGATCTGGTCGCGCTCGGCGGGCAGGCCGACCGGCAGGTCGCGGACGATCCGGGAGCCGGGCCCGGGGGAGAGGACGACGACGCGGTCTCCGACGTAGACGCTCTCGTCGATGTCGTGGGTGACGAACACGATGGTCGTGCCGTCGCCGCGGTGCACCTCCAGGAGCAGGTCCTCCAGATCCTCGCGGGTGCGGGCGTCCAGGGAGCCGAACGGCTCGTCCATGAGCAGCAGGGACGGCCGGCTGACGAGGGCGCGGGCGATGGCGACGCGCTGCTGCATACCGCCGGAGAGTTCCCGGGGCCGGCGGCGGGCGACGCCGGGCAGGCCGACCCGGTCCAGGATGGCCTCGGCCGCTTCCCGGCGGGCCGCCCGGCCGAGGCCCCGGCGGCGCAGCGGCAGGGCCACGTTGTCGCGGACGGTGAGCCAGGGCAGCAGCGAGCGGCCGTACTCCTGGAAGACCACCGCGAGCCGGTCGGGCACGCCGGTCACCGACGTCCCGTCGACCGTGACCGTGCCCTGCTGCGCGGGCAGCAGCCCGGCGATGGTGCGCAGCAGTGTGGACTTGCCGCAGCCGGACGGCCCGACCACGCACAGCAGCTGGCCGTCGGGCACGGTGAGGCTGATCCGGTCCAGGACCTGATGGTCGCCGAAGTGCCGGCTGACGGAGTCGAGGCGCAGCATCCCTCACCCGGCCCAGGGCTCGTAGAGGGTGCCGGCGCTGCCGGCGACCCGCAGGTGCAGCAGGAAGGGGCCCGCGTCGTCGCCCCGGCCCAGGGCGTGGTCCAGGGCGGCCGGCAGCTCGCCGGGGTGCTCGGCGCGGGCCGCCGGACAGCCGAAGGACTCGGCGAGGGCCGCGAAGTCGATGCCGCCGATGCCGGTGCCGGGCACGGGCGCGATGCCGATCCGGTGGCCCAGCGCGCGGACGGCCGCGTAGCCGCCGTTGTCGAGGAGCACGAAGGTGACCGGTGCCGCGTGCCGGGCCGCGCTCCACAGCGCCTGCACCGAGTACAGCGCCGATCCGTCACCGGCGACGCACACCACCCGGCGCCGGTCGGCGAGTGCCCGGCCGACCGCGAGCGGCAGGCCCCAGCCGAGGGCCCCGCTGCCGGTGGTGAGGAAGCCGCCGGCGAGGTCGACGGGCACGCGCGCGTGCAGGGCGTCGCGGTGGCTCGGGGCCTCCTCGACGAGGACCCGGTCGCGCGGCAGCCGGGCGCGCAGCAGGTCGAAGAACAGCTCCGGGGTGAGGTGGGCCGTGGCGGGGGCCGCCGGGGGTGCCGGGCGGGGCGGCGGCGGGTCCCGGTCCGCTTCGGCCAGCAGCTCCGCGAGCCGGCGCAGGGCGGGGCGCAGTGTGGTCACGATGCTGGTGCCCGTCGGCAGCCAGGCGGCCTGGCCCGGATCGCAGTCCAGATGGAACAGCTCGGTGCCCGGCGCCAGCGGCGGGCTCTCGTCCGCCACGTGGTAGACGAACACCGGGGTGCCGAGGGCGACCACCACGTCGTACGGGGCCAGCCGCGCCGCCAGCTGCCCGGCGACCGGGGGCAGGAACCCCTGGAACAGCGGATGGGACTCCGGGAACCCGGAGCGGCCGGACAGCGGGCTGATCCACACCCCGGCCCGGATCCGCTCGGCCAGGGTCCGCGCCAGAGCCAGCGCGTCCTCGTCGTCCACGCCGGGACCGACCACCAGCGCCGGGCGCGCGCAGGCGGCCAGCCGGGCGGCGAGGGCCGCGAGGGCCTCCGGGGCCGCCGTGAACGCCGTGTGCACCGCGCGCGGAACGACGGGCTCCGCCGGCCGGTCCCAGTCGTCCTCGGGCACCGACACGAACACCGGGCCGCGAGGAGGCGTCATCGCGATCCGGTACGCCTCCGCGAGCACGGCCGGCACGTCCGCGGCCCGCTCCGGCTGGCGGGCGGACTTCACGTACGGGCGCGGGAACAGCGCCGGCTCGTCGGCGCCCAGGAAGGGCCGCAGCTGGACGAGCGAGCGTGCCTGCTGGCCGGCCACGATCACCAGCGGCACCCGGTCCCGGAAGGCGTTGAACACCGCGCCGAGCGCATGCCCCACTCCGCCGGCCGAGTGCAGACTCACGAAGGCCGCGCGCCGGGTGCCGAGCGCGTGACCCGCGGCCATGCCGACCGCGACGGACTCCTGCAGGCCCAGCACATAGGCGAAGTCCTCCGGCCAGTCCCGGAACATCCGCAGTTCCGTGGAGCCGGGATTGCCGAACACCGTGGTCATGCCGGTGTCCCGCAGGAACCTTACGACCGCCTCCCGCACCGTGACCGTCATGCCGCCCTCCCTCGGCCGACCAGCCGTCTCTCGGCCGCCAGCAGGCCCGTGTTGAGGAGATACCCGAGCGCACCGAGCAGCAGCAGCGCCGCCCATACGGTGAGCAGGTCCGAGCGGGTCTGGGCGTCGGTGAGAGCGAAGCCGATGCCGTTGTCGCTGCCCGGCAGCAGCTCCGAGAAGACCATGAGGATCAGGGACAGCGACAGGCTCAGCCGGAGCCCCGCGAAGATCCGGGGCAGCGCCGACGGCAGGATCAGGAACCACAGCCGTTCGGGCGCGGTCAGCCGCAGCACCGCGGCCACCTCCAGCCGCAGCGGATCCGTGGCGCGGGCGCCCTCCGCCGTGTTGACCAGCACCGGCCACACCGCGCTGAACACGATCGACGCCACCTGCATCGGCGTACCGAAGTCGAAGACGACCACGAACACCGGCACCAGCGCGGGCGGCGGCACGGCCCGCGCGAACTGCAGCACCGGGTTGCACAGCGCGTACGCCCGCCGGGAGCGGCCCACGGCGATCCCGAGGGCGGTCCCGGCCACGGCGGCCAGCCCGAACCCGGCCGCCATCCGGCCCAGGCTCGGCAGGATCGTGTCGACGGCCGCCCCGGTGAGGAACAGATGGCCGACGGGCCCGGAGAACCACAGGTCGTACGCGTGCCGGGCGATGCGCAGCGGCGGCGGGGCGTACACGCTGCCGCGCGCCCGCGCGCCCGCCTCCCAGAGGCCGACGGCGAGCAGCAGCACCGACCAGCGCAGCAGGAAGGGCACGGCGGCCGGACCGCGACCCGCCTCCGCGCTCATACCCGCTCCTCCTGCCGTCCCCGTGCCGACTGCCCATCGACGTCGGGACGTTCATGGGCCCAGGCGAACAACCGCCGTTCCGCGCCCACCAGTACGCCGTTGATCACCAGCCCCAGGGCCCCCGCCCACACCACCCCCGCCAGCACGTCCCGGGTGCCGTCCGTCGCCGTCTGCGCCTGGGCGATGAAGATGCCGAGCCCCTCGCCGAACCCGGAGAGCAACTCGGTGGCGACGGCCAGGATCAGGGCGACCGCGGCGGAGATCCGCACCCCGGCGGCGATGAACGGGGCGGTGCCCGGCAGCTCCACCCGCAGCAGCACCGCGAGCCGGCCGAAGCCGAAGGCGCGCAGGGTGTCCTTGGCCAGCGGATCGGTCTCGCCGAGGCCGTAGACGGTGTTGAACAGCACCGGCCACAGGCACGCGTACGCGATCAGCGTCACCTCCGTCCCGGTGCCCGACCCGAGCAGCAGCGACACCAGCGGGATCAGCGCCACGGACGGCAGGGGCCGCAGGAACTCGACGATCGCGCGGACGGCGGCCTCGACGACCGGCACCGCGCCCAGCAGCAGCCCGAGCGGTACGGCGATCAGACAGGCCAGGCCGAGGCCCAGCGCCCACGCCCGCAGCGTGACTCCGACGCCGTCCAGGAAGGCCCGGTCGCCCGCCAGCCGCACGGCCCGGACGAGGACTTCGGAGGCGGGCGGCAGGTAGCTCTGCCGGACGATCCGGGCGCGGGCGACCGCCTCACAGACGCCGAACGCCAGCAGCGCGCCCAGAAGTCCCAGCAGGAGTTCCTGACGTCGTGTCATCGACGTGGTCACTTCACCAGCAGCGGCGTCGGATCGACAGCCCTCTTCAGCATCCCCTGGTCACGCATGAGCCGGGTGAGCCGGCGCAGCTGGGCCGGGTCGGCGGTCACCGGGTAGGTGGGCAGGTGGAGCTTCTCGGCCTGCTCCGCGGTCACCTTGGAGTACTTCGGCAGCTCGGCGCGTACCGCGTCCGGGTTCTCGGCGGCGAGCCGGGAGGCCGCCTCGATGGCGCGCCGGAAGCCCGCCGCGGCCTTCGGGTGCTTCTCGACGAAGTCGCGCGTGGTGACGTACCCGCTGGCGGGCAGGCCGCGCGCCGGACCCGATCCGCCGTCCAGCAGCACCCGCGCACCCAACTCGCCCTGGATCGCGGTGCTGAAGGGCTCGACGGCGTGTACGGCGTCCACCTGCCCCTTCTCCAGAGCGGGGCCCATCTGGGGGAAGAGGATCTGCCGGTAGGCGGGCCGGCCGGCGCCCCGGCTGTCGAGGATCGCGTTCAGCGTCAGGGACTGGATGTTGTTGAGGACGGCGACCGCGACCTTCTTGCCCGCGAGGTCGGCGGGCGTCCTGAGCGCCGAGTCCCCGGGCACGAGGACGTCCATCATGTGCGGGGCGATCCGGACGCCCTCGGCGAGGATGCGGAGGTCCAGGGTGCCCTTCTCGTACGCCTGGAAGTAGGTCACGTAGTTCGCGCTCGCGATCACGCCGACCTGGCCCTTGAGCAGCGCGGGCAGCGCCTGGATGCTCTGCTGCACCTGCTGGACGCGGACGTCCAGGCCCTCCTTGGCGAACAGCCCCCGGTCCCGGGCGAGATAGAGGGCGGCCGAGTCGGTGAGCGGCAGCGCCGCCACGGTCAGCCGCTCCCGCCCGTCGTCGGACGACGATCCCGCGCTGTCGCAGCCCGCGAGGACCAGGGCCGCCGCGGCCAGGAGGGCGGCGAGGCGTTGCGTTCCCGATCGTGATGGTGATCGACGTAAGGCCATACCGGCATGCCTACCCTTGATTTGTCATGATCGCTACATGTTGGGCACCGTTTCGGAGGCCGGACGGCGCATCACGCGGGCGGACCGGCGATGCGCAGGGCCGCCGCGGGGGCCGGCGCCGCGTCGGCGGTCTCGCCGGTGGCGTCCGTCCACCAGTCGGCACCGTCCTCGATGTAGCGCAGCAGCACGCCCTCGCGGATCGCCCAGGGGCAGACGACGGCGCGGGGCAGGCCCATGAGCTTCAGCGCCGTGTACCCGACGACCGCTCCGGCCAGGCTCTGGGCGGCGCGCGGCGCGGAGATGCCGGGCAACTGGGCGCGTTCGGCGGCGGGCAGCGCGGCGAGCGCGCGCACCGCCTCACGCAGGTCCCCGCTGGCCAACTCCCGTGCCACGAACGGGCCGTACCGCCCCGGCGCCGCCCCGCACAGCCGGGCCAGCTGCTGGAACGTACGGGAGGTGACGGCCGCCGTGCGCGGACGCTCCCAGCGGATCCGCGCGGCCACGTCCCGCAGTTCATGACGGATGCGGCGGCGCAGCTCCTTCAGCTCGGCCGGACCGGGCGGGTCCTGGACGCCCAGATGCTCCTGGGTCAGCCGGTTCGCGCCGAGCGGCAGGGACACGGCGAAGCCGGGCAGCCGTCCCCGGCCGAAGGCCACCTCCAGCGAGCCACCGCCGATGTCGAGCAGCGCCAGGGGTCCCGCCTTCCAGCCCAGCCAGCGGCGGGCCGCCAGGAAGGTCAGCTCGGCCTCCGTCTCACCGGGCAGCGTGTACATGCGGATCCCGGTCCCGGACGCCACCCGCTGCAGCACCTCATGGCGGTTCGGGGCGGCACGGACCACCGCCGTGGCGAAGGCCAGCGGGCCCGCCGCATGCCATGTCCGGGCCGTGGCGCCCGCCGCGGCCACCGCCTTGACCAGTCGCTCCACCGCCTCGTCGGCGATGGTGCCGTCCGGGCCCACCTGTTCGGAAAGGCGCAGCTTCCACTTGACGGTGTGCACCGGCAGCGGAACGCCACCCTCCACATCTGCGATCACCAACCGGACCGTGTTCGACCCCGCATCCACCACGCTCACCCGCATGGCCGGGGGAGTACCCACTCCATCGGCGACCACCCTTCGCACGGGGGGCGTGCCGGTGCACGGCGCTCCCGGCACGCGCCCCGGGACCGGGTCGCGCGGCGGTCCGACGCGGAGGAGCTGCGCGGGGCGCACGGGCTGGGCGCGGGACGGCGCCTGCTCCTGCGGCGCTGCCTCGCGGCTCGGGCGGGTGGCTGCTCTTGCGGTGGTGGGTGCGTGTGGCGTCCGTCTTGGCCCCGGTGGGTGGCTGTTCCTCCGGCGGTGCGCGCACACGACGTCCGCCTCGGCTCCGGCCGGCACCTGTCGCTGCGGTGGCGCGCACATCACTTCCTCCTGGGCGCGGGGGAGGAGCGCCCGTTCCTCCGGCAGGTATCTGGCCCCCACACCGCACCCACTCCGGCGCCGGCCCGCGCAGCCGCGCCGCGGTGAGCCCATGGCAGCGGCTCCTCCGGGCATCCGGGGCTGACCGTCCGCCCTGTCCGGATCTCGGTCCTCGCAGTCCCGCCGGCCCCCACGCTGCCGTTAGATGGTCTTGACGACTGCCGGCGCGGAGAGGCGGCTGATGACCGGAGCGGATGCGATGAGGGTGCTGGTGATCGGCGGTGGCATCGCGGGGACCGCGGCCGCGCTGGGGCTGCACAAGGCCGGTTTCGACGTCACCGTGTTCGAGGCACACCCGGACACGGCAGAGGACATCGGCGCCTTCCTGACCCTGGCGAGCAACGGCATGCGCGCGCTGGCCGAGCTGGACGCCACGGACGCGGTCACCGCCATCGGTTTTCCGCTGACTTCGCTGCGGCTGCTCGACAGCGAGGGTGCCGAGGTGATGCACGGACCGCTCGGCGAAAGCGAGGACCCCGCCCTGCGCTACCGCTGCCTGCGCCGCGGCGAGCTGAACGCGGCCCTGCAGGGCGAGGCGGTCCGGCGCGGCATCCGACTGCGCCACGGAGCCCGTCTGGTGTCGGTGACGGACGGCCCGGACGAGGTCACCGCCCGCTTCGCCGACGGTACGACGGCCACCGGAGACCTGCTCATCGGCGCCGACGGACTGAACTCGACCGTACGCCGCCTGGTCCTGCCCGAGGTACGGCCCGTGTACGCCGGACAGCGGGTCTACTACGGGTACACCGGCACCGCGCCCGTGTCCGGCCCGGACGGCGCCATCACCATGGTGCGGGGCAGCGGCACCGCCTTCGGCTACGCGGTGTCGCCGGCGGGCGAGACGTACTGGTTCGCCCGCGCCGGTGGCGACCCGCTGCCCGTCGGGGCGCCCGCCGAGCCGTCGGCCGTGCTGCGCGAGCAACTGCTGACGCTGCTACGGAAGGACGCCACCCCGGCCGCAGGCCTGGTCGAGGCATCCGCCGGCGCCATCATGGTCACCAACGCCACGGAGCTGCCGCTCGGCACCGGTTGGCACGCCGGGCGGGTCCTGCTCGTCGGCGACGCGGCCCACGCGGCCTCCCCGGCGACCGGCCAGGGTGCCTCGATGGCCCTGGAGGACGCCGTCGTCCTGGCCAAGGCGCTGCGCGACCTGCCCGGCCCGGCGGCTGCGTTCGCCGGGTACGAGCGGCACCGCCGGCCTCGGGTGGAGCACAACATCAGCGTCAGCGGCGGCCTCTCCCGCGGCACCCGAACCCCGTCCCGCCCGGCCCCCGTCATGGCCCGGCCCGCCGAGCCGGACGAGCGGCTCATCGGCCAACTCGCCTGGGACGTCCCGCTGTCCGCCGCCCCACCCGAGCCACGCTGAACCGGGACCTGCTCGCAGACCGATCGCACCGGCGGTCGCCGAGACGCCTCAACCGCCGGGCCGACATGTACAGTTCTGCTCCGCGGTCGCACGGACGGTTGCCGGAGGGGATGGGTCATGTTCGCCGTGATCTACAGGTGGCGGTTGCACGAAGGCAAGGAGCAGCAGTTCGCAGCCGGCTGGCATCGCGTGACCGAGGCGATGCACCAGCACTGCGGCAGCTACGGATCACGCCTGCACCAAGCCGATGACGGCACCTGGGTGGCCTACGCACGGTGGCCGGACGCCGAAACGCGCGACGGGTGCCCGGACGTCGATCCCGAGGGAGAAGCCATGATGCGTGAGGCGATCGCCGAACACCTCCCCTCGATCCGGTGCCAAGTGATGGACGACCTTCTCGCGGAACCGCGCGCTCAGGTCACGTCCGAAGTCATGACTCCGTCGCCGGGGACTCCCACCTGATCTCGCCTTCGTGCCAGTGACCGGTGGGAGCCAGGCCGGCAGCGGTGGCCACGGCAGCGGACGCGTGGTGCTCCGGGTGAATGTGGGCGCGGATCAGCCGCACATCGTGCTCCCGCAGCCAGGCAGCCAGTCCCCGTGCCGCCTCGGCGGCGATCCCGCGCCGTTGCCACGGAGTCCCGACCACCCAGGCGACCTCCGCCGCACACCCGCGTTCCGCGGCAGTGAGCGTCGCCTGCACCGTCCCGGCGAGGCAGTTCTCCCCGCGGACCCGGATCACCCAGTTCCACCATGTCTGCGAGGGGTCGGGGGAGCCGGCCACCAGGCGTTCGTAGCGTGAACGCAACGCCGGTGCGGAGAGCGGGACACCGCCGATGAAGGCATGGAGAGCCGGGTCGGAGAGCACCTCGGCCATCTCGCCCGCGTGCTCCACGGCGAGCGGCACGAGGCTCAGCCTCTCGGTCTCGATGGCTTCGATCTTCATGGCGTCCATGCTGCCACCTGTGCTGTGGTGCATGCGCGCGCGAAAGTGCAAGAGGCGGAGCACGGGAGTCCATTGCCGGGGCCGCGCCGGGGCCGGATCGTTCCGTGGAACCGGCCCTTCGGCAACTAGGAGCACCCGTGCGACTGTTGAGCAGAGCGGGCGGCGCCGTGGTCGCGGCTGCCGCCCTGGTCCTGGGCAGCGGCACCGCGTCCCCCGCCCGGTCGGCCTCCCCCGGCGACGCCGGCTACACGGTGACCGTGGGGACCCCGGTACCGTTCACCCACCCCACGGACACCCCCGCCACCCCGTACCTCGACCGGGACGGCACCTTCCACTACCAGCAGTCCGCCGCGCTCTACGGCGCCGGCGACCCGCGGGTCTGGGACTTCTACACCGGCAAGGACTTCGACACCGCCACCTACGACCGGACGCTGAGCGAGGCGGTCGACCCGGCCAACCCCGCCGACCGCAACGACGACACCACCTGGCGGTGCAACAACAGCCCCACCGGACGGGAGGCGACGTACGCGCCGAGCGGCTCGGGCTACGCGCAGAAGAACTACTGCGACCTGTCCGGGGTGTGGGTCGACCCCGACACCGGTGACTGGTACGGCCTGGTGCACAACGAGTTCACCCCGCGGCCCTTCGGCGACGGACTGCACTACGACGCCATCGACTACGCCGTCTCCACCGACCGGGGCCGCACCTGGACCATAAGAGACCATGTGATCACCTCGCCGTACAGCACTGAGCGAGGGGACACCACGGCCTTCCCGCACCAGACGTACTCCTACGGCGACGGCGACCAGCGCCTGTTCGTCGACACCGCCTCCGGCTACTTCTACGTCTATTACGGCTCCCGGATCATCGACAAGAGCGGTGGCTGGAAGGCGTTCTACGAACACGTGGCACGCGCCCCGATCTCCGCCAAGATGGACCCCGGCTCCTGGCGCAAGTGGTACGACGGCGCCTGGTCCCAGCCCGGCGCCGGTGGCCGGGAGAGCAACATCGTCCCCGTCGACGCGAGCCACCCCACCGGCTATACCCCCGTCTCCGCCGAGTACGACCCGGCCAACACCGGTACTGCCGCCGAGCAGATCGCGGCCGGCACGATGCCCCCGACCTCGCCGCTGTTCGTCATGAACATCGCCTACGACGCCCATCTGGGCCGCTACATCGGCACACCGCAGGCCGTCGACCAGAGCGGCGACTCACCGCAGTACCTGTACGCCACCGACGATCTGGCCACGCAGAAGTGGGAACTCATCGGTGACACCGGTGACTACACCACCGCCTCCTGGTACCGCTGGTTCCTGGACCGCGCCGGCCGCACCGGCTCCGCGGTCGTCGGCAGGACCTTCCGCGCCTACTGCTCCTTCGGCTGCTCCCACGACGCCTCCGGCGAGTACGTCGACCTCACCGTCGACTCCGCCCGGCCCGCCGCCCCGCCCGTGGACACCGGCCGCGACTACCGCGTCGCCGCCGGCTCGGGCCGGATCCTCGCCCAGGCGTCCAGTGGCTCCACCGTCACCTCGGTGGCACGATCCACCCGCTCCGCCCGCGCGTCCTGGTCCTTCGCGCCCATGGGCGACGGCGCCTTCACCCTCACCAACGCGGCGACCGGCCGGCTGCTCGGCGTCGACTCCGCGAGGACGGCCGGCCGCGCCTGGGGCGCCAAGCCCGCGGCCACCACGGCCCGGGCCGGCGGACCGACCGTCGGACAGCAGTGGTTCGTGATCCCGAGCGCCTCCGGCGACGGCACCTACCGCCTGGTCAACCGCTACAGCGGCCTCGCCCTCGCCCTCTCCGTGACCTCCGGCCGGCTCGCCGAGACCACACCGCCGCGGACCTGGACCGACACCGGCCGCAGTCCCGTCGGCGACGGACGCACCGCGGCCGAACAGACCCTGACCTTCACCCCGGCCGTGGCCTAGCAGGACGCGGCCGGGCCCTGGCAGGCCCGATCGCCGCCGGTCGGGCGACCTCCCCTATCCTGCGGTCATGTCGATCACCAACGGGGAGTCCGACGCCCAGCTGGCCGTGACCGCGGCCCAGGCGGGTGCGGCTGTGGTGCGTGAGCTGTACGGACGGCGGCTGGACCGCTACGAGAAGACCGCCGGCGACTTCGCTACGGCAGCGGACCTCGCCGCCGAGCGAGCCATCCTGGACGTCCTGCGCGCCGCCCGCCCCGAGGACGCGGTGACGGCCGAGGAGAGCGGACGCACCGGCGCCGCCGGAGCCCGCCGCCGCTGGCTGGTCGACCCGCTGTGCGGCACCCTCAACTACGCGGTGCACACCATGCTCGTCGGCGTGAACGTCGCGCTGCGGGTGGGCCCGGAGGTGACCGCGGCGGCGACGGCCGATCCGTTCAGCGGCGAGGTGTTCTGGACCGACGGCGAGCGGGCCCGGGTCCGCCGGGACGGCGACGACGAGGAGCTGACGCCCGCGGCCGGGTCCGCGCTGGTGGACGTCAACCTCGACCCGCCGTTCCCGAACGCGCCCGGTTTCCAGGCGGTCCGCCTGCTCGCCGACCCGGGCTTCGCGGAGCGGTTCCGGCCCCGGGTGATCTCCAGCACCCTCGCGGTGGCCTGGGTCGCCGCCGGGCGCCGGGCCGCCTATGTCACCGACGGCCACCTGGCCGACAGCGTGCACTTCGCCGCGGGCATCGCACTGTGCCGGGCGGCCGGCTGTACGGTGACCGGCCTGTACGGCGAGCCGCTGCACACCGGCGCCGGCGGGCTGATCGCGGCGGCCGACGCCGAGACACACGCCGCCCTGCTGGAACTGGTCAAGAACCGGACGCCACCGGCGCGTTGACCCGAGGCGGTTGAAGGAACTGATGTCCGAAGGCTTGTGGCCCGCTTGGTTCATCACTTAAATCAAAACATGAACTAAGCCGTGGGGTCAGGAGTTTCGATGCCCCACTGTCCTCTGGAGCCGCCGCATGAGACTGAGATCCCTGGGCGTCGCGCTGGCCGCCACAGCCGCGTTGATCGCCCTGCCCACCGCACACCCCTCGGCCACCGCGGCCGAAACCCCCTTGTCCCAGGGGAAGACGGCCACCGCGTCGTCACAGGAGAACGGCGGCACCGCCGCCGCCCAGGCCGTCGACGGCGACACCGGGACCCGCTGGTCCTCCGCCGCGAGCGACGACCAGTGGCTCCGGGTCGACCTGGGCAGCACCGCCACCGTCACGCAGGTGGTCCTGAACTGGGAGACCGCCTACGGCAAGGACTACAAGGTCCAGATATCCGCGGACGGGACCACCTGGACCGACCTCAAGTCCGTCACCGGCTCCGACGGCGGCGTCGACACGCTCGACGTGTCCGGCCAGGGCCGCTATGTCCGGATGCTCGGCGTGCACCGGGCCACCTCATGGGGCTACTCCCTCTGGGAGTTCCAGGTGTTCGGCAGCACGGACGGCGGTCGGACGGGCTGCGGAACGGCCAACGCCGCCCAGGGCAGGCCCGCCACCGCCTCCTCCATCGAGAACGCCGACACGCCCGCCTCCGCCGCGTTCGACGGCAACACCGCGACCCGCTGGTCCAGCCGGGCCGCCGACCCGCAGTGGCTCCAGGTGGACCTCGGCGCCGTCCGGCACCTGTGCGAGGTCGACCTGAACTGGGAGGCCGCCTACGCCAAGGACTTCCAGATCCAGGCATCCTCCGACGGGCAGAGCTGGAGCACCCTGAAGAGCATCACCGGGGCGAGCGGCGGCACGGCGTCGTACGACGTCAGCGGCTCCGGCCGGTACGTCCGGATCAACGGCACCGCCCGCGGCACCGGCTACGGCTACTCCCTGTGGGAGGTCGCCGTGCACACCGGCAGCACCGGCGAACCGCCGATCGAGGGCGGCGGCGACCTCGGCCCGAACGTCATCGTCGTCGACCCCTCCACGCCCGACCTCCAGCAGAAGTTCGACGACGTCTTCGCCCGGCAGGAATCCGCCCAGTTCGGCACCGGCCGCTACCAGTTCCTCCTCAAGCCCGGCACCTACAACGGCATCAACGCCCAGCTCGGCTTCTACACCTCGATCTCCGGCCTCGGCCTGAACCCCGACGACACCCGGATCAACGGCGACATCACCGTGGACGCGGGCTGGTTCAACGGCAACGCCACCCAGAACTTCTGGCGTTCGGCGGAGAACCTCGCCCTCAAGCCCGTCAGCGGCACCGACCGCTGGGCCGTCGCCCAGGCCGCGCCGTTCCGCCGCATCCATGTCCAAGGCGGCCTCGACCTGGCCCCCAACGGCTACGGCTGGGCCTCCGGCGGCTACATCGCGGACTCGAAGATCGACGGCACGGTGGGCCCGTACTCCCAGCAGCAGTGGTACACCCGGGACAGCTCGGTCGGCGGATGGACCAACGGCGTGTGGAACATGACCTTCTCCGGCGTCCAGGGCGCCCCGGCCACCGACTTCGACACCGGCCCGTACACCACCCTGGACAACACCCCCGTCTCCCGCGAGAAGCCGTTCCTCTACCTGGACGGCTCGACCTACAAGGTGTTCGTCCCCGCCAAGCGCACGAACGCCCGGGGCGTCTCCTGGCCCGCGAACGCGGGTACGTCCATCCCGCTCGACCGGTTCTACGTCGTCAAGCCGGGCGCCACGGCCGCCACCATCAACGCGGCCCTCGACCAGGGCCTCAACCTGTTGTTCACCCCCGGCGTCCACCACCTCGACCAGACCATCGACGTCACCCGGGCCGACACCGTCGTCCTGGGCCTCGGCCTCGCCACACTGGTACCGGACAACGGCATCGACGCCATGCACGTCGCCGACGTCGACGGCGTGCGGCTCGCCGGGTTCCTGATCGACGCGGGCCCGGTCAACTCCGACACACTGCTGCGCATCGGCACCCCCGGCTCCTCCGCCGACCACTCCGCCGACCCCACCACCATGCAGGACGTGTTCGTCCGCATCGGCGGCGCCGGACCCGGCCTCGCCACCAACTCCGTGGTCGTGAACAGCGACGACGTCGTCATCGACCACACCTGGATCTGGCGCGCCGACCACGGCGACGGGGTCGGCTGGGACACCAACCGCGCCGACCACGGCCTGCGCGTCAACGGCGACGACGTCCTGGCCACCGGCCTGTTCGTCGAGCACTTCAACAAGTACGACGTGTACTGGAGCGGAGAACGCGGCCGGACGATCTTCTTCCAGAACGAGAAGGCGTACGACGCCCCGAACGCCGCGGCCGTCACGCACGACGGCATCGTCGGCTACGCGGCCTACAAGGTCGCCGACACCGTCACCACCCACGAGGCGTGGGGCCTGGGCAGCTACTGCAACTACACGGCCGATCCGTCGATCGTCCAGGCACACGGCTTCCAGGTGCCGGAGACCAGCGGCATCAAGATGCACGACCTGCTGGTGATCTCCCTCGGCGGCAAGGGCCAGTACGCGCACGTCGTGAACAACACCGGCGCACCCACCTCCGGGACCAGCACGGTCCCGTCCAAGGTGACGTCCTTCCCGTAGCCGACCCCGCGTCCCGTACGGAGCCCCGCTCCGCACGGGACGCGGCCCAGTCGCCTGCCAGGGTCTCGTGTCAGGCCCGGCGGTGGGTGTCCCGGACGGGTCAGGTGGCGCACCGCCGCTGCGGAGCGCGGCCGCTGGCGGAGCGGTCGCACCACCCGCGAGTCGCCAGGGCCCGAGGCAACGTGGTGCTGTCCGCGCTCAGGCCCCGGGCCGGGCGCGCCGTGCCGGGCCGGGGTGCCACCCGAACGGCCCCCTGCCCCGGCACCGCGTGTTTGCGCGCGCGGGCGGTCAGGAGGGGGGGTGCGGCGCCGATCGGAGAGGGCGGTGGGCCTGGACGGCTTCGGTCGCTGCCTGCCGGGCGTGCCCATGACCGGTCCGTTCCGAACTGCGTCGGCCGGTGCCAGCGCCTAGGGTGGCCTGTGCGGGCGGCCGGGTGTGCGCCTGTTCCGGGTCAAGAAGCCGGCCCTGCTGACGAAAGGGTCCTCGGTAGGGGGCGCTTGGCCCGGCCGGCGGTCCCCGGGTCCGGACCAGTGCGTCCGGCGGGCCTGCCGTCCCGGCAACTCGATACGAGACGGCCCGACTTCACCCCGACCGGGAAATCCCCGTGATGACCGGTTTCGGACGCCCCGGCCCGGGGACCCCGGTACGGAAGCCGCCGACCCCACCCGCCCGTGCCGGAACCGCCCCGTGACCAGCTAAGGAATTGGTATCGATGAGCGAGACGAACCCTCTGAAGCGCGCGGCGGACAAGGTGGCGGACGCCCTGCAGGGCGGACCCGCGGGCCCGGAGGACGGCATCCCCGGCAAGCCGGGGCCGAAGTCACCGCCGGTCGCCGAGCCGACCGACCCCCATGAGCCGTATCCGCCCAAGCCCGACCAGACCGGCCCGGACACCGTCTCGCCGACCGGGCAGCCGACCGGCGCCGACCAGGCGCGGATGGCACAGAGCGGCAGCTATCTGACCAACGCCCAGGGCACCCGGCTCCCCGACACCGACCACTCCCTCAAGGCGGGACCGCGCGGCCCGGTGCTCCTGCAGGACCACCATCTGCGCGAGAAGGTGATGCACTTCGACCACGAGCGCATCCCCGAACGGGTGGTGCACGCTCGCGGCGCCGGAGCGCACGG
Organism: Streptomyces sp. NPDC046727; assembly: GCF_040645635.1. Taxonomy (NCBI): domain Bacteria; kingdom Bacillati; phylum Actinomycetota; class Actinomycetes; order Kitasatosporales; family Streptomycetaceae; genus Streptomyces; species Streptomyces sp. NPDC046727. Next base: position 10,563 of record NZ_JBEYYR010000053.1, on the reverse strand, counting down.
CGTGTTCCGCAGCTACGGCACCGCGGCGAACGTGACGAAGGCCGCGTTCCTCGCCGAGGACATCGAGACACCGGTCTTCGTCCGCTTCTCCACCGTGCTCGGCTCCCGGGGCTCCGCCGACACGGTCCGCGACACCCGGGGCTTCGCGACGAAGTTCTACACCAGCGAGGGCGTCTTCGACCTGGTCGGCAACAACATCCCGGTGTTCTTCATCCAGGACGCGATCAAGTTCCCGGACGTCATCCACGCCGGCAAACCGCACCCGGACCGCGAGATCCCCCAGGCGCAGAGCGCCCACGACACCTTCTGGGACTTCGTGACCCTGCACACCGAGGCCACCCACCACACCCTCTGGAACATGTCCGACCGGGGCATCCCGCGCTCGTTCCGCACGATGGAGGGCTTCGGCATCCACACCTTCCGCCTGGTCAACGCCGCCGGCGAGACGACCCTGGTGAAGTTCCACTGGAAGCCGAAGCTGGGCGTGCACTCCCTGGTGTGGGAGGAGGCGCAGATCATCAACGGCGTCGACCCGGACTTCCACCGCCGGGACCTCGCCGACGCCATCGAGGCGGGCGCCTACCCGGAGTGGGAGTTCGGCATCCAGACCTTCCCCGACACCCCCGACCAGACCTTCGAGGGCATCGACCTGCTGGACCCGACGAACATCGTCCCCGAGGAGCTGGCCCCCGTGCAGCGGATCGGGCTGCTCACCCTCGACCGCAACCCGTCGAACTTCTTCGCCGAGACCGAGCAGGTCGCCTTCCACCCCGGCCACCTCGTCCCCGGCATCGACATCACCGACGACCCGCTGCTCGCCGGGCGCCTGTTCTCCTACCTGGACACCCAGATCACCAGGCTGGCCGGACCCAACTTCGCGCAGATCCCGATCAACCGCCCGCACGCACCCGTCAACGACATGACGCGCGACGGCTTCCACCAGTCGGCCGTGCACCGGGGCGTGGCCCCCTACCGCCCCAACTCCCTCGACGGCGGCTGCCCGTTCACCGCCGGTGCCGACGCCGGCGCCTTCGTGGAAGTGCCCCTACGGGTGCCGGAGGCGACCAAGGTGCGCGAGGCACCCGCGTCGTTCGACGACCACTTCAGCCAGCCGCGCCGGTTCTGGCTCAGCATGAGCCCGCCCGAGCGCGAGCACATCATCGGCGCCTACACCTTCGAACTCGCCAAGTGCTACGAGCAGGCCGTCCGGGAGCGGGCGCTGCGGGTCCTGGCGAACATCGACCCGGAGCTGTGCGCGGGCGTCGCCGCCGGCCTCGGCCTGCCCGCCCCCGAGGCCACCGTGCCCCTCGCCGACGTGGCGCCCAGCCCCGCCCTCTCCCAGATCGGGCGCACCTGGCCCACCGAGGGCCGGGTCATCGGCATCGTCACCGGCCCCGACGGCGACCTCGACGGCGTACGGGCCGTACGCCAGGAGATACTCGACGGCGGCATGGTCCCGCTCGTCGTCGCCCCGGCCGCCGGCACCCTCGGCGACGGCTCCGACGCCCTGGCCGTGCAGCGGACCTACGCCACCGCACGCTCCGTGGAGTTCGACGCGCTGCTGGTGGCCGGCACCCCCGGGGTCGGTACCGACGCGTACGGCGCCCGCGACGCCAAGGCGGGCCAGCCCAGCGTCCACCAGGCCACCCCGGACCCACGGGTGGGGCTGCTGCTGACCGAGGCGTACCGGCACGGGAAGGCCATCGGCGCCGCCAAGGGCGGAGAGGCCGCGCTGGAGGCGGCCGGCATCCCGCTCGACGTGCCCGGTGTGATCGCCGGCGACACCGCCACCACCGTCCTGGAGGAGCTCACCCGGCTGCTCGGCGCCCACCGGGTCTGGGAACGCTTCCCGTCCGCCGCCTGAACAGCCGACCGAGGGAAGCCGGGCCGGGGTGCTGTCCGAACGGCCTACCCGGAGAGGCGGACCACGCATGCCCCCGCTCTGATGGAAGCGTTCCGACGCCTACCAGTGAGGGCAGCTCATGCGACTTCGCAGCATCACCACGACAACCGTACTCACCGGGGTTCTCGCACTGACCGGCGCGGCGAGCGCCTTCGCGGCAGACCCGGCCCCAGCCGTCGCCGTGGCCGTCCCGGGTGTCGTCTCCGGCAACGTCATCGAGGTACCGATCGGGATCCTGTCCCATGTGTGCGGCAACAACATCAACGTCGTCGGAGTGCTGAACGTGACCCTCGGCAACACCTGCGTCTCGTAGTGACGCCCCTCGTGCGCCGGCCCCCGCGACCGGGACCGGCGCACGGCCGTTCACACGATGGAGGCCCCGGACGGGGCTCAGCCGCTCGTCGGAGCCGGGGCCGGCCGGCGGCGGCGCAGCAGCAGTCGGCGTGCCGGGCGCTCCACACCCTCGTACAGGGCCCAGGACAGGGCGAGCGACACGGTGAACGCGGCCGTGGTGACGGCGGCCCCCGCGAGCAGGCCGAAGTGCGGCTTCCTGCCCAGCAGGTCCGTCGCGGCGCGCAGCACCAGCAGGTGGATCATGTAGAAGGCGAAGGACAGCTCGCCGAGCCGCACCATCCGGCGGTGCCGCCACAGCGACGGCAGCCCGTGCAGGTCGGCGACCGCCGCCGCGGGGATGAGCAGGGCGAACCCGGCGAGCGTGCACACGGTGGCGGAGTAGCCGGGCGTGACCTGCGGAACCAGGAAGTAGCCGATGATCGCCAGGGCGAGCGACGCCTCCAGGCCGGGTCCGCGCCAGCGGCCGAGCAGCACCAGCCGCGCGGTGACGGCGCCGAGCACGAACTCGGGCAGCCGCGCGGCGGGGAACGAGTAGATCGACTGGGTCCACCAGTGATGGGCATCGGTCCAGGCCAGCACCAGGACCGCCGCCGCCGACAGCCCGCCCAGCGCGGTCGAGCCGCGCGCCCCGAGCCGGCGCAGCACCAGGATCAGCAGCGGGAAGGCGGCGTAGAAGAAGGCCTCACAGGCCAGGGACCAGCTGACCGGGTTCAGCGTCTGCCACCACGGGTGCCACCAGGAGTGCAGCAGCATGGTGTTCGCCACGGCCTGTTTCGCCGTCGGCCGCGCCTGGTGCGCCAGCGTGTACGACATGACGAACGCGACGGCGAGGGTGACCAGGTGCACCGGGTAGATCCGCGCGATGCGCCGCCGCCAGAAGGCGAGGGCGCGGTCGTGGGGCCGGGCCGACCAGGTCAGGACGAATCCGGACAGCACGAAGAAGAACGACACTCCGGTGGCGCCGGCGCCGAAGCCCCAGAACATGAGGCGGCCACCTCTGCCACCGAAGTAGCCGAAGTTGTTCACATGCAGTCCGAACACCAGCAGCGCCGCCATCCAGCGCAGCCCGGTGAGGGACGGCAGGGAGGGCAGGGCGCCCGGTGGGGAGACCCCGGTGGCAGCCGCGCCGGTCCGGGTGGGCGGCGTCCGGAGCGCCCGGGTCGTCGCCGTGGTCATCACATCACCTGCCGCAGGAGGGTCGCGTGGGGCATGACGGGGAACGTTGCCCGTCCACCCCCGGTCCATCACGTCGCGTGGCAAACATCACACTGCTGCCGAACGACGGACCGCCGCCTATGCCACGGACGGCGGGACCGGGTGCACCCGCACGAGTGATGACGCTCACCGCGGTGACGGGCGCACCCGGCGCTCCGCCGGCGGGCCGGCTCCTTGCGGATCCGGTCCAGCATGGACGCCGAGGACTCGCGGGCCCGCTCCTCCCGGGCGAACACGCAGGCGGTGGCCACACCGCCGAGGGCGAGGGCGTACGGCAGGTCATGCGGTACCTCGTGGAACTCGGCCACCGCAGGATCGTGCACCTCGACGGCGGACGCGGCCCCGGCTCGGCCGAGCGCCGGCGCGCCTGCCGGGCCGCGATGCGCCGCAACGGACTGCAGGCCGAGCAGCGGGTCGTCCCCGGCGACCGCACCGAGCGGTCCGGCGTCGAGGCGGGCCGGCTCCTGCTCGCCGAACGGGACGCCGGCACGCCCCTGCCGGCGGCCGTCCTCGCGGGCAACGACCGCAGTGCCATGGGCCTGTTGATGGCGGTCCGCTTCGCCGTCCAGCGCCCGGAGAAACCGGAACTGGAGCCCAGGGAGGTGGAGTTGGATCCCAAGCAGGTGGTCCGCGGGACGACGGGACCGCCGCCGGCCTGACCCGGTCAGGCCGCGGCGCCCTGGCGCTCCAGGGCCTCGATCAGCTCCTCGCGCGTCATCTTCGAACGGCCCGGCACGCCCGCGTCGCTCGCCCGCTCGTACAGCTCCGCCTTCGACAGGGACGCCAGGTCCTCGGCCTCCTTCCGGCGCGCGGGCCGCTTCCCGCCGCCGCCCTTACGGCCCCGGGACCGGCTCTCCTCGACGCTGCGGTTGAGCACCTCCATGAGGTCGATGACGTTGGTCGCCTCCGGCGGCTCCGGCTCGCCGACGACCTCCTCGCCCTTCCGCTTCGCGGCGACGAGCCGCTTGACCCGTTCCTCGTAGGTGTCGCGGTAGTCGCGGGGATCCCAGTCGATGGTGAGGGCGTCGATCAGCTGCTCGGCCGTCCGCAGCTCCTTGCTGTCCGTCCGGGTGCGCCGCTCCGGCAGCTGGTCGACCACCCTGGCGGGGTCGCGTACCTCGTCGGCCCAGTGCAGGGTGTGCAGGACGAGGACGCCCGGTTGCGCGCGCAACGCGGTCAGGTACTCCTTGCCGCGCATGGTGAGCGTGGCGATCCCGGCCTTGTCCGCACGCTCCAGTGCCGCCCGCATCAGCTCGTACACCTTCACGTACTCCTTGCCGCGCGGGCCGACGTAGTACGTGCGGTCGAAGTAGACGGGCTCGACCTGGTGGAGGTCGACGAACCCGGCCAGGTCGATCACCTTCGACCGCCCGGGCGCGATCTCCTCCAGCTCCTCCGGTTCCACGACCACGTACTCGCCCTCCTCCAGCTCGTAGCCCTTGACGATGCGGTCGCTGTCGACCTCCTTGCCGGTGCGCTCGTTGACCCGCTTGTTGCGGATCCGGTCCGAGGTGCCGCGCTGGAGCTGGTGGAAGTGCACGGTGTGGTCCTCGGTGGCGGTGTACAGCCCCACGGGCAGGGTGACCAGCCCGAAGGTCAGGACCCCGGTCCAGATCGGTCTCGCCATGGCTCCTCGCCTCCTGTCCCGCCGCTAACCGGCGGCCTGCCGTTCCAGCCGCGCGGCGGCCGTCTCCGCCCGGCGCCGGGCCTCCCGGACGGCCCGGTCGGCCCGCCGGGCCCGCTCCCGCGCGTCCTGTTCGGCGGACCGTGCCCGCCGCTGCTCCTCCTCCGCGTGCCGCAGCCGCTTGTGCAGGTCACGGACCTGCTCCTCCGTCTCGGTCAGCCGGGCGCCGGCCTCCTGTGCCGCCCGTCGGGCGTCGTCGGCCTCCGCGTCCCGCGCGCGCAGCTCCCGCTCGGCCTCCGCCTTCCGTGCGCGCAGCTCCCGCTCGGCCTCGCGGGCCTCGGCCAGGCGCCGGCGGTGTTCCTCGTCCCGCCTGCGGTCCTTGCCGTCCTCGGAGCCTCTGCGGTCTTCGCGGCTCTTGCCTTCTTCGCGGTCCTTGCCGTTCTCGCGGTCCTTGCGCCGGGCAGGTCTCTTCGGCGCGGCCGGGGGCCGACGGCTTAGCAGGGCCTCGTCGGCCACCGGGAAGCCGGCCGTCGAGCCGAGCGGTTTCACCAGCCGGCCCGCCGCCCACTCCCGGGCGGCCTCCGGATCGGCGAGCACGGCGTGCAGGGTCTCCTCGACCTCGCGCTGGACGCCGTCGCCCACCTGATGCCCGGCCTGTGCGGCCAGCTTCCGGGCCTGCCGGCCCAGGGTGCCGATCACCTCGTTCTGCCGCCGGGCCAGCTTGCGCAGCTGCGCCCCGTCCAGTTCCCGGTGCGCGCGGCGCAGCTCCTCGCCGAGGCCGAGCAGCGGCTCGACCTCCTCCGGCCGGTGGCGTACCAGCAGATTGCTGACCCAGGCGGCCAGGCTCGGCCGCCGCAGCGCGCCGATCTGCTTCGCGAGGGCCTGATCTCCGGCCTCGCGGGCGTCCAGGGCACGGCGGTCGCGGGCGGCCACGAACTCCTCCGGCCGCAGCCCGTACAGCTCGTCGGCGACGGCGTCCAGGTCCACCAGGGTCCCTCTCTCGACGGCCACCTCGATGACGGAGTCCGAGTTTCTCACTCCGGGGGGTTCATGTGCCTTTTGTGGCTGTTCGAGAAGGGGGTGTGCCGCGACTTTCGGCGGCGGATTCCCGCCCTTCGGGCCCGCCTTCTAGACCGTCGGCGGACGGCGCCGGTGCGGCCGGCACCGGCAGGGTGATCGTATGCAGAGGACCAAGGGGATCAAACGCGCACAGTTCCTGGCCGGCATGGCGTCCGCGGGGCTGGCCGCCGCAGCGCTGCCGGCGGGCCGTGCCCGGGCGGCGGAAGGCGGTGCGGGGCAGGCCCGCACCGCGGGGCGCGGACTGCGCCACCACGGGGTCGTGTACACCGTGGGCGAGGGGGAGACGCCGGGTACGGCCTTCAGCACGGCCCGGATGCGGAAGGACATCCGGGTCATCCGTGACGAGCTGTACGCCGACACCGTCGACGTGACGGGTGACGGCGTGGAGCGCCTCACGGCCACCGCCGCCGAGGCGGCCGAACGGGGGCTGCGGGTCTGGCTCCAGCCGACCCTCGGCGACGTCCCGGAGCGGGACATCCTGGAGCACCTCGCCGAGACCGGCCGGTTCGCGGAGCGACTGCGCCGGCAGGGCGCCGCCGTGGACCTCGGCGTGGGCTGCGAGTTCTGGCTGTTCGTACCCGGCATCGTCCCGGGCGACGACGTCTTCGAGCGCATCCGGAACCTGCTCGCCGGCACGGTGGACCCCGTCGCGATGCAGCGCCGCCTGGACCGTTTCACGGCGAAGGCCGCCGCGGTCGGCCGGTCCGTCTTCCACGGCCGGCTGAGCTACGCCGCCGCCCAGGACGACCACGTCGACTGGCGCCTCTTCGACATCGTGGGCATCGACTACTACTCGTACTTCCCCCACAAGGCCGACTACGTACGGCAGTTGAACCGCTACCTGCGGTGGGGCAAGCCACTGGCCATCACCGAGTTCGGCACCTGCGCCTACGTCGGGGCGCCCGAGACCGCCGGCATGGGCTGGGACGTCGTCGACCGTGACAAGCAGGAGATCAAGGGCGACCTGGTCCGCAGCGAACGCACCCAGGCGACGTACCTCACCCAGCTCCTCGACGCGTTCTCCTCGATGGACCTGTACGCGGCGATGGCCTTCGAGTTCGTCACCCCCGACGCCCCGCACCGGCCGGGCGACCCGCGCCACGACCTCGACCTGGCGAGCTACGCCCTCACCAAGACGATCAAGGACCGCCCGGACGACCCCGCCTCCGGCTGGCACTGGGAGCCGAAGGAGGCATTCCACGCCCTGGCCCGCCGCTACCGGTCCGCGCGAACGGGCCGCCCGCACGCCCACTGACCCGGACCCGGGCGGCGGGCCCCGGGGGAGGGTGACCTCCCGGCTCGCCGCCGTGAGGGGGCGCGCAACCGTCACCGCAGCCGGCGTGCACACGCACGCCGGCTCACCCGTTCGGAGGGCGGTCCGGCTCGCCGTGTAACTGTCGCCGATCCATGGCCGGATGATGCGGGCGGGCCGGACCGCCCCGACAGCCGGCGCAAACCCGGGAGCAAACGCTCGGGCGGACCGGCAGACGGATCCGCACCGGCGCGCGCAGCTGGACGCCGGGCGACGACACACGGCCAAAATTGCATCCTTCGTTTTCTTGAACCACTCGTGTTTCTGACGGTAGGTTCGCCCTCATGACCGCCTCCCCGACCCCGACCACCGCCGAGGAGCTCCGCGGTGCCGGCCTGCGCGTGACGGCGGCCCGCGTCGCGCTGCTGGAGACCGTCCGGGACGGCGACCACCTCGGCGTCGAGGCGATCGCCTCCGGAGTCCGCGATCGCGTAGGCCATATCTCCCTGCAAGCCGTCTACGAGGCGCTTCACGCGCTGACCGCCGCGGGTCTCGTGCGCCGCATCGAGCCGGCCGGTCACCCGGCCCGGTTCGAGGGGCGCGTGGGCGACAACCACCATCACATCGTGTGCCGGTCGTGCGGTGCCGTTGCCGACGTCGACTGCGCCGTCGGCGACGCGCCCTGCCTGACCGCCTCCGACGACCGCGGCTTCGCCATCGACGAGGCCGAGGTCGTGTATTGGGGCCTGTGCCCCGACTGTTCCACCGGCCACAGTTCCTGAGCACCGAGTTCCGCACAGTTCGGAAGGATTGCCATGACTGAGAACCATGACGCGAACGTCGCAGACGCGAATGCGGAGGGAGCCGGCGGCTGCCCCGTCGCCCATGGCCGCGCCGCGCACCCGACCCAGGGCGGGGGCAACCGCCAGTGGTGGCCGGAGCGGCTCAACCTGAAGATCCTTGCCAAGAACCCGGCCGTGGCCAACCCGCTCGGCGAGGACTTCGACTACACCGAGGCCTTCAACTCCCTTGACCTCGCCGCGGTGAAGCGCGACATCGCCGAGGTGCTCACCACCTCGCAGGACTGGTGGCCCGCCGACTTCGGCAACTACGGCCCGCTCATGATCCGTATGGCCTGGCACAGCGCCGGTACGTACCGCATCAGCGACGGTCGCGGTGGCGCAGGCGGCGGACAGCAGCGCTTCGCCCCGCTGAACAGCTGGCCGGACAACGTGAGCCTGGACAAGGCCCGCCGTCTGCTGTGGCCGGTGAAGAAGAAATACGGCCAGAGCATCTCCTGGGCCGACCTGCTGGTCCTCACGGGCAATGTGGCGCTGGAGACGATGGGCTTCAAGACCTTCGGCTTCGCCGGCGGCCGGGTCGACGAGTGGGAGCCCGACGAGGACGTCTACTGGGGCCCCGAGACCGTCTGGCTGGACGACCAGCGCTACACCGGTGAGCGCGAGCTGGAGAACCCGCTGGCCGCGGTCCAGATGGGTCTGATCTACGTCAACCCCGAGGGCCCGAACGGCAACCCGGACCCGATCGCCGCGGCCCGCGACATCCGCGAGACGTTCCGCCGCATGGCGATGAACGACGAGGAGACCGTCGCCCTCATCGCCGGTGGCCACACCTTCGGCAAGACCCACGGCGCCGGCCCGGCGGACAGCGTCGGCGCGGACCCCGAGGCCGCCCCGCTGGAGCAGATGGGCCTCGGCTGGAAGAGCACCCACGGCACGGGCGTCGGCAAGGACGCCATCACCAGCGGCCTGGAGGTCATCTGGACCGACACGCCGACCCAGTGGGGCAACGGGTTCTTCAAGAACCTCTTCGAGTACGAGTACGAGCTGACCAAGAGCCCGGCCGGCGCCCACCAGTGGGTGGCCAAGGACGCTCCGGAGATCATCCCGGACGCGTTCGACCCGGAGAAGAAGCACCGCCCGCGGATGCTCACCACCGACCTCTCGCTGCGCTTCGACCCGATTTACGAGCCGATCTCCCGGCGCTTCTACGAGCACCCCGAGGAGTTCGCGGACGCGTTCGCCCGCGCCTGGTACAAGCTGACGCACCGTGACATGGGCCCGATCGCCCGCTACCTCGGCCCGGAGGTCCCCAGCGAGGAGCTGCTCTGGCAGGACCCGCTGCCGCAGCGCACCGGTGAGCTGATCGACGCCGCGGACGTCGCCTCCCTCAAGGAGGAGATCCTCGGCTCGGGCCTCACGGTCCCGCAGCTCGTCTCCGCCGCGTGGGCCGCGGCCTCCTCCTACCGCAACAGCGACAAGCGGGGCGGCGCCAACGGCGGCCGTATCCGCCTGGAGCCGCAGCGGAACTGGGAGGTCAACAACCCGGACCAGCTGGCTCAGGTGCTGCGCACCCTGGAGGGCATCCAGGAGTCCTTCAACGCCAAGGGCGCCAAGCAGGTCTCGCTGGCCGACCTGGTCGTGCTCGCGGGCTCCGCGGCCGTCGAGAAGGCGGCCGAGGACGGCGGCGTCGCGGTCGAGGTGCCGTTCACGCCGGGCCGTGTCGACGCCTCGCAGGAGCAGACGGACGTCGAGTCGTTCGCCGCGCTGGAGCCGACCGCCGACGGCTTCCGCAACTACGTCGGCAAGGGCAACCGCCTGCCGGCCGAGTTCCTGCTGGTCGACAAGGCGAACCTGCTCAACCTGAGCGCGCCCGAGCTGACCGTCCTCGTCGGTGGCCTGCGCGTCCTCGGCGCCAACTACAACGGCTCCAAGCACGGCGTCCTCACCGACCGGCCGGGCACGCTGACGAACGACTTCTTCGTCAACCTGCTCGACCTGGACACGGAGTGGAAGTCGACGTCCCCCGCGCAGGACGAGTTCGAGGCCCGTGACGCCTCCGGTGCCGTCAAGTGGACCGGTACCCGTGCCGACCTGGTCTTCGGCTCGAACTCCGAGCTGCGTGCCGTCGCCGAGGTGTACGCCAGCGACGACGCGAAGGAGAAGTTCGTGAAGGACTTCGTCGCCGCGTGGGTCAAGATCATGAACGCGGACCGGTTCGACCTCGTCTGATCCGGCTCGCCCGCACCACGGACCTCCGCCGCCGGCGGCCTCCAGCTGCCCGCCGTGGACCGGGTGCACCGCACCATCGACGGCTATCTGCGCTACGCCGAAC
>NZ_JBEYYR010000052.1:0-57206 GCF_040645635.1 Streptomyces sp. NPDC046727 | reverse complement strand
GATGGCCCTGCGGGCCACCCTTGACCCGGCCCGCTCCAGCACGGGCAAGAAGCGAGCGAGCGGCCCGCAAGAGCAGTGGCCCAGCCCGGCACCGGGCCCCTGGGTGGGCTGAGTGGGGGGCGTCGGCCGAGGGGGCGCGGTCGCGCCTCGCCCGCACGCCGGGTGGGCTTGGCGGCTCGCCGGCCGGTGGGTGGGGGAGGTGTGGTGGCGGGTGGTGATTGGCGGAGATGGGCCAAGGGGCGCGGGCGAACACAAAGGCGGGGCCTCGCTGGGTGGCCCAGATCTACCAATTGCTCACTGGTTAACGGAAGGGAATGTTGAGCCAGGGGCACGCCCCATGACGGGTGATGCCATCACGGATCCTCTCATCGGCCAACACGCGACAGCGCCCAGGCCGAAGGAGGCCCGGGCGCCGGTGGTGCCGTACAGGTCAGGTCACGGGAGTGCGTGTACGTGTGCGCCCACCGTGTTCGACCACGCGTTGCCCGACTTCGCGTCCCAGTTCGTGGACCAGGTCATCGCGCCGCGCAGGGCGGGGTAGGTCTTGGACGGCTTGAAGGTGCCGCAGCCGGTGCCCTTGGTGAGGCAGTCCAGGGCGTTGTTGACCACGGACGGCGACACGTAGCCGCTGCCCGCCGCGCTCGTGGAGGCCGGGAGGCCGAGGCCCACCTGGGACGGGGAGAGGCCGCCCTCCAGCTGGATGCAGGCGAGGGCCGTCAGGAAGTCGACCGTGCCCTGGCTGTAGACCTTGCCGTCGCAGCCCAGCATGGAACCGCTGTTGTAGTACTGCATGTTGACGACCGTGAGGATGTCCTTCACGTTCAGGGCGGTCTGGAAGTAGGCGTTCGACGTCGACTGCATGTCGATCGTCTGGGGGGCCATGGTGATGATCAGGGACGAGCCCGCCTTCGAGGAGAGGGCGCGCAGGGCCTGCGTCATGTACGTGGCGTTGAGGCCGTTCTCCAGGTCGATGTCCACGCCGTCGAAGCCGTACGTCTGCATCAGCGCGTAGACGGAGTTCGCGAAGTTCGTCGCCGAGGCCGCGTCGTTGACCGAGATCGTGCCCTTCTCGCCGCCGATCGAGATGATGACCTTCTTGCCGGCCGCCTGCTTGGCCTTGATGTCCGCCTTGAACTGGTCGACCGTGTAGCCGCCGAGGCCGGACGAGTCGAGGGTGAAGGACACCGCTCCCGGCGTCGACGTCGCGTCCGCGAAGGCGACCGCGATGATGTCGTAGGCGGAGGGGACGTCGGACAGCTTCTGGACCGTCGCGCCGTTGTTGAAGTTCTGCCAGTAGCCGGTCACCGCGTGCTTGGGGAGTGCGCCGCCCCCGCCGCCGCCCGAGCCGGCGGACGTCGTGCCCGTCACCGCCGTCGACTTCGCCGACTCGCCCGCCGCGTTGGTCGCCGTGACCTGGAACGAGTACGACGTCGACGCCGAGAGGCCGGTGATCGTCGCCGACGTGCCCGTCACCGCCGTCACCTTCGTGCCGTCCCGGTAGACGTTGTAGCCCGTCGCGCCCGACACCGCCGACCAGGACAGGGAGACCGAGGAAGAGGTCGTACCGGTGACCGAGAGGCCGGTCGGGGCCGCCGGGATCGTCGGGGCCGGGTCGGTGCCTCCGCCGCCGTCGGGGCCGTAGACCGAGACGTCGTCGGCGTAGTAGGCCGCCTGGCCGTACCAGCCGTGGGTGTAGACGGTGACCGAGGACGTCGACGCGCCTGTGGTGAAGGTCGTCGAGAGCTGCTTCCAGGATGTCGTGTCGGGGGTCCAGGTGGAGACGTCGGTGGTGCCGGTGCCCGTCACGCCCAGGTACGAGTAGCCGCCCTGCACCCACGCGCTCAGCGTGTACGTCGAGTTGGGCCTGACCGCCACCGTCTGGGTGCACTTGGCGTTGTCCTGGCCGGCCGGGGTCGCCTTCAGGGCGGTGGCGCCGCCGTGCACCGGGGAGGAGACCGTCGTGCCGCTGCCGGCCGAACAGGTCCAGTCGGTCAGGCCGGACTCGAAGCCCGCGTTCTTGACGTTGTTGACGTCCGCCGCGGACGCCGGGGAGGCGGCGAGGCCCGCGACCGAGAGGGCCAGGGCGGTGGCGGCGGACCACGTGGCGAGCCGCCGTCTGCGGTGTGGTCGGGGTGTGCCTGGTGCGCGGACCACTGGGGCCTCCAGGAGGGAGAGAGAGGGGAGTTGGGGGGCGCTCGCCTAACAAGTTGGTCCAGACCAATCGGGAGTGTCAAGAGGTCCAGACCAAAATCGTCCCCGGTCTCCGGCTCAACCTGTCCAGGTTTGGCGGGACTTGATCCGGGAGAGTTCCACACCGGCTTCACAAACGCTGTTCTCCGGTCATACGGCCGTGGATACAGTGCTCAGGTAGTCACGCAATGAAGTCGTCCTGGCGCATGGGAGTTACACCGATGGGCCGGCGGGTGTGAAGAGCGGGGAGCTGCGCGTGCCAACTGCCATTGCCGTGACCAGTGCCGACATGGCGCTGCCGGCGCAGGACGAACGGACCATGCCCGCCGTCGTGCTCGCCGAGATCGACCGCAGGCCGCTGGACCAGGCGCTCACCGAACTCCACGCCCTGGTCGAGCAGTACGGGTACGTGGTCGTCGTCTGCTCCCAGGCCACCCCGGAGCCCGTCGTGCGGCGGCTGTACACCCTGCGCTCGCTGCTGGAGAGCGACCGTGTGGCCCTGTTCCGGCCGGAGCTTCCGCCGCTCGGCATCGCCGTCCTGGCCCGGCAACTGCGCCAGCTCGCCTCCTGCGACCTGAGCCCGGGTGTACTCGCCTCCGCCGGACGGCTGCTCACCCACTACATCCACGCCGGCGCCGTCCTCGGGTCGGTCGCCAAGCTGGACCGGGTGCCGGTCGGGCTGAAGGCGCACGCCCGGTCCTGGATGCCCGGCAGTCAGTTCGCCGTGCTCGCCCATCCCGAGCCCCAGCTCGTCAAGGTCGCTCCCGACGTCACCCTCAAGGGGCCCGAGTTCAGCACCTGGCTGCTGGTCGCCAAGGGGCAGTTGACCGGTGACTGGGTCGCCGGGCTCGGCACCCGGTGGGGCGTGCACGGGCTGCGCGAGACCCCGCTGCCCGCCGAGTCCCCGCTGTGGTGGGGGACCGGCCGCCTGGTCGAGTTCTGCAGCTACCTCGCCGACCTGTCGGTCCTCTACCAACTGGTCACCTCCGTACGGCAGACCAGCTGTCACTGGTGCGGCATCGACGTCATCGGCGACCGCTGCGTCTTCTGCTCCGCCGGCCCGCCCCCGCACGAGCCCACCGCCCCCCGCGCCCTGGAAGCGCGCACGCCCGCCTGACCCGCACGCACCCACACCCCCCTCGACCGATCCCCCCGATGAGGTTGCACGGTTCATGAACTCCCGTCAGCGCCGCGGCGTGATACTCCTGATCCTGTCGGTCCTGTGCGCCCTGGGCGCGTTCGCCGGCGTGCTCTCCGTCATCCACGACGTGAATTCCAAGGTCGGGCCCGAGGTCACCGCCTACCGGGTCAAGTCCGAGGTGAAGCCGTACACCGCGCTGGACACGGGCCAGTTCGAGAAGGTCGAGATGCCCGAGCGGTGGCTGTCCGACAACGCCGTCACCGACCTCCGGCAGATCCGCGGCAAGATCGCCGTGACCACCCTGCGCGCGGGCTCCCTGCTCCAGACCGACATGATCGTGAACCAGCCCGCCCTCCAGCCCGGCCAGCAGGAGGTCGCCATCATGATCGACGCGGCGACCGGCGTGGCAGGGAAGATCACCCCGGGGTCGCGGGTCAACGTCTACGCCACCTTCGAGGGGAAGAAGGAGGGCGACCCCGACCAGTCGAAGATCATCGTCACCAACGCCCGGGTCCTCGACGTCGGCCAGATCACCGCCCTCGACCCCGACCGCGACAAGAACCAGCAGGCCGGCGAAGCCGTCCCCATCACCTTCGCGCTGTCCACCATCGACGCCCAGCGCATCACCTACGCCGAGTCCTTCGCCCAGCGCGTCCGGCTCGCGCTCGTGGCCCCCGGCAGCGAGACCAGCGTCCCCGACAAGGACCGCACCTACGAACTCGCGACGGACAAGTGAGAGGCGGCCATGCCCACCAGGATCCTCCCGGCCGGCGCGGACCCGGACGCCGTCCGCTCCCTCACCACCCTGCTCAGCCAGCTCCCCGACGCCGAGCCACAGCCCCCGGTGACCGACTCCACCCAACTGGTCGACACCCTCGCCCGGCTCGCCGCCGAGTCGGTCGACGAACTCCCGGAAGTGGTCGTCGTCCATGAACGCATCGGCCCCGTCCCGGCCCTGGAGCTGATCCGCGAGGTCGCCCTGCGCTTCCCGGCCGTCGGCGTCATCCTCGTCACCACCGACGCGAGCCCCGGCCTGTTCGCCGCCGCCATGGACTCCGGCGCCCGCGGCCTGGTCCCGCTCCCGCTGTCGTACGAGGAACTCGCCAGCCGCGTCCAGGCCGTCGCCCAGTGGTCCACGGGGGTACGACGGCACCTCGGGCACGGGGCCGAGGTGTTCGCCGGGGCCGGCGGTACGGTCGTCACGGTCAGCGGCGCCAAGGGCGGCGTCGGCGCGACCCTGACCGCCATCCAGCTGGCCCTCGCCGCCCAGGCCTCCGGCCGCCCCACCGCCCTGGTCGACCTCGACCTCCAGGCCGGCGACATCGCCTCCTACCTGGACATCCAGTTCCGCCGGTCGGTGGCCGACCTGGCCGCCATCACCGACATCTCGCCCCGCGTCCTCGCCGACGCCGTCTTCCGCCACGACACCGGCCTCGCCCTGCTGCTCGCCCCCGGCGACGGCGAACGCGGCGAGGAGGTCACCGACCGCGCCGCCCGCCAGCTGGTCAGCGCCCTGCGCTCGCGCTACGAGGTCGTCGTCATCGACTGCGGCGCCCAGCTCAGCGGGGCCGGCGCGGCGGCCGTCGAGATGGCCGACACCGCGCTGCTGGTCACCACCCCGGACGTCATCGCCGTACGCGCCGCCAAACGGACCGTACGGATGTGGGACCGGCTGCAGATCCGCAAGGCCGAGGAGACGACAGCGGTCGTCAACCGGCACACACGCACCACGGAGATCCAGCCCGCGCTCGTGCAGCGCATCACGGGGACGGCGCTGGCGCGTACGGCCGTACCCGCCAACTTCAAGGAGCTCCAGGCGGTCGTGGACGCGGGCCGGATCCACGAACTCGACGCCAGGAGCACGGTGAAGCAGGCGCTGTGGGGGCTCGCGGGAGAACTGGGCCTGGTGCGGGCGTCGGACGAGGCGGGCTCCCACCGGGGCGGCCGGGGAGCGGTGGGCTTCCGGCGGCGGAAGGAGTGAGCGCTCCATGAAACGGCCGGATGGGGACCGCGGGCAAGTGAGCATCGAGTTCCTCGGGATGACACCGCTGATCGTCCTGACGCTGGTGCTGATGTGGCAGGCCGTGCTGGTGGGGTACACCTTCACGCTCGCCGGGAATGCTGCCGACGAGGCGGTGCGGGCGGGAACGGCGGCGCCGCCGGGCGGTGCGCGTCAGGCCGCGTGCGCGGAGGCGGGGCTGAAGCACCTGTCGGCAGCGTGGAAGGGGGGAGCGTCGGTGGACTGCAGCCCGTCCGGCTATGTCACGGCCGACGTCTCGCTCAAGGTCCCGGTCCTCTTCCCGGGCCTGGTCTCCTTCCCCGTCACCGTGCACGGCCACGCCGGAGCCGTCGAGGAGGTGAAGCACTGAGATGCCGTACCGCCGAGGACACGACCGGGGCCAAGTGGCCGTCGAGTACCTGGGGTTCATCCCCGTGCTGCTGATCGTCGGGCTGGCCGGGTTCCAGATCGGAGCCGTCGCCTACGCCGCCGAGCAGGCCGGCACGGCGGCCCGGGCGGGGGCCCGGGCGGCCTCCCTGCACCAGCCCTACGACCAGGCGTGCGCGGAGGCGGTGAGCGGCGGGATGAAGGTGGCCTGCTCGGCCGCCGAGGGAGGCGACTCCGTCACCGTCACCGCGACCGTCCACATCCCCACCGTCGTCTGGGACCTCGGCAGCGCCACCAAGTCCGCCACCATGCCGCTCGACCACTGACGGAGGAGTTGCAGACCCATGAGCCTGCGGGCACGCATCAGTACTCCGGAGGAGCACGGCAGCCGGGGCGAGGACGGACATCTGGTCGCCTCCTACCGGGCCAAACTGCTGGAGGAGATCGACCTCGCGGAGATGAGTTCGCTCGCGGCGGCCGAACGCCGGGCGCGTCTGGAGCGCGTCCTCGGGCACATCATCAGCCGCGAGGGGCCGGTGCTGTCGACCGTCGAGCGGTCCCAGCTGATCCGCCGGGTCGTGGACGAGGCGCTCGGCCTCGGCATCCTGGAACCCCTCCTGGAGGACGCGTCGATCACCGAGATCATGGTGAACGGCCCCGACGCGATCTTCGTGGAGCGCGGCGGACGCGTCGAGCAGCTGCCGCTGCGGTTCGCCTCCGCCGACCAGCTGATGCAGACCATCGAACGGATCGTGTCGACGGTCAACCGCCGCGTGGACGAGTCGAACCCGATGGTGGACGCCCGCCTCCCCTCCGGCGAGCGGGTCAACGTGATCATCCCGCCGCTGTCCCTGACCGGCCCGATCCTCACCATCCGCCGCTTCCCGCGCTCCTTCACCCTCCAGGAGCTGATCGGCTTCGGCTCGCTCGACGAGCACATGGTGTACCTGCTGGCGGGCCTGGTGCAGGCCAAGTTCAACATCATCGTCTCGGGCGCGACGGGCACGGGGAAGACGACCCTGCTGAACGCACTGTCCGGGCTGATCCCGGCGCACGAGCGCATCATCACCATCGAGGACTCCGCCGAACTCCAGCTCCAGCAGACCCATGTGGTCCGCCTGGAGTCGCGCCCGCCGAACGTGGAGGGCAAGGGCCAGGTCACCATCCGCGACCTGGTCCGCAACTCCCTGCGCATGCGCCCCGACCGGATCGTGGTCGGTGAGGTCCGCGGCGGCGAGTCCCTCGACATGCTCCAGGCGATGTCCACGGGCCACGACGGCTCCCTGGCCACCGTGCACGCCAACAGCGCCGAGGACGCCCTGACCCGCCTCCAGACCCTCGCCTCCATGTCCGACGTCGAGGTGCCCTTCATCGCCCTGCACGACCAGATCAACAGCGCGGTCGACGTCCTCGTCCAGCTCACCCGGTTCGCCGACGGCGCCCGCCGGATCACCGAGATCGCGCTGCTCGACAGCCATGGCGGGGAGCCGTACCGGCTGGCGACCGTCGCCCGCTTCGAGGCCCGGCCCATGACCCCCGACGGCCGCGTCCACGGCGCCTTCCGGTACTTCCCGCTGCCCCGCCGCACCGCCGACCGCCTCTACATGGCGAGCCAGCCCCTCCCGCAGGCCTTCGGAGTGGCCCGCTCCGCCGACCAGCTAGCCACCCGAGAAGCCAGGTAGGACCCCGGACCATGGAACTCCACACCCTCGTCCAGCTCACCACCGGCGTGGCGCTGCTGACCTGCGTCCTGGCCGTGGCCGGCGTACACGCCTACGCCTCCGGCCGGGCCCAGCGCGCCGCCCTGGTGGACCGCCTCGCGCACACCGGCCCGCCGCCGGCGACCGGCCGCAGACGCCGCTTCCGCAACCTGGACCGGCGGCTGCGCCGCACCCGCCTCGGCCGCTGGCTGGAACTGCGCCTGGCGGCGACCGGCCTGGACGTCACGCCGGGGGAGTTCTTCGCCTGCATGCTCACCACCGTCGCCGCGCTCTGGCTGATCGGCCAGGCCACCCTGGCCCCCTTCTTCGGTCCGCTCGCCGGGCTCCTCGGCGTCTGGGCGGCGGTCCAGTTCCTCAACTGGCAGCGGCAGAAGCGCATCGAACGCTTCATCAACCAGCTCCCCGAACTGGCCCGCATCCTGGCCAACGCCACCCAGGCCGGCCTCGCCCTGCGCACCGCGATCGGCATGGCGGCGGAGGAGCTGGAGGCCCCGGCCGGCGAGGAACTGGCCAAGGTGGCCGACCAGCTGGCCATCGGGCACTCCCTGGAGGACGCGCTCGGCGAGCTGGCCGACCGCCTGCCCTCCCGCGAACTGGTCGTCCTCGTCACCACCCTGGTCCTCTCCAACCGTGCGGGCGGCCAGGTCGTCTCGGCGCTGCGGAACCTCACCGAGACCCTGGAGGAACGCAAGGAGACCCGGCGTGAGATCCGCACCCAGCTCTCCCAGGTGACCATGACGTCGTACGCCGTACCCGTCCTCGGTGTCGGCGCGTTGTTCCTGATGAACGGCGTCAAGGACGGCGCGCTGGACCGCATGACCGGCTCGCCGGCCGGCCAGGCGTGCGTGATCATCGCGTTCGCCATGTACGCCGTCGGCTTCGTCCTCATCCGCCGGATGAGCCGGATCGACGTGTGAGGGAGGTGACCCGATGACATACCTGCTCGCCCTGCTGATGGGCCTCGGCGTCTGGGGCGTCTTCGCCGGCATCCGCATGTACCGCGCGGACGCCAGACTCCCCGGCGACCTCGCCGTCGCCCTGGAGGTCGGCGCCACCCGCACCGGCGCGGTCGGCTCGGTCATCGACCGCCTGGGCATGCGCTACGCCCCGGCCGTGCTGCGCCTGATGGGCCCGCGCCTGGTCGCCAAGTACCGCAGGAAGATCGACCTCGCGGGCAACCCCGGCGGCCTGACCATCGACCGCTACGCCGCCCGCCGCGCGGTCTACGGCGCACTGGGCGGCGTCGGCTTCCTGGTGTTCCTCTTGCGCGGCCAGTGGTTCGTGGCCGTACTCCTGCTGCTCTTCGGCGCGTTCTGGACGGAGGTCGGCCTCTGGTCGGCGATCCGGGTCCGCAAGGACGTCATCGAACGCACCCTGCCCGACTTCCTGGACGTCCTGGCCGTGGTGGTCAGCGCCGGGCTCGGCTTCCGCCAGGCCCTGGACCGCGTGGCCTCCCGCTACGAGGGCCCGTGGGCCGACGAACTCCGCATCACGCTGCGCCAGATGGACCTCGGCATGAGCCGCCGCCAGGCCTTCGCGGAGCTGCGCCGCAGGAACGACTCCGAGCAGGTGGCGATGTTCGTGACGGCACTGCAGCAGGGCGAGGAACTGGGCGCGCCCATCGTCGACACGCTGGTCTCCCTGGCCAAGGACATGCGCCGCACCGACGCCCAGAACGCCCGCCGCAAGGCCGCCCGCGCGGTGCCCAAGGCCACGCTGATGATCACCACGTTCATGGTCCCGGCGACGATGCTCCTGCTCGGCGCGGGCCTGCTGCTCGGCTCCGGCGTCGACTTCGGCTCGCTCACGGGGAAGTGAGGACGGCCGTGACGGTGACGGGGCTGACGGGGCGCGGACCGGGGGAGGGGGGAGTGGGTCTCGGGGCATGGCGAGGGGCGTGGCGAGGAGCGTGGCGTCGGCTCGTACGGCGTCCGGGAGCGGTTCGGGGAAGGAAGCCCGCGGAGTCGGACCGGTCGGAAGGGTCGGCCCGGCCGGACCAGTCGGTACTGCCCTCCGAGCCCTCCGAGAAGCTCCAGATCCGCGCCCTGCAGGCGATGTGCCGCCAGGTCTTCGGCTTCCGTCTGGCGATGATCGTGGTGTCGGCCCCGGCGGCCCTCCTCAACGCCGCTCCCGGCCTGGGCGCCCGCCTGGTCGGCGCGGCCGTGGTCGTCACCTTCATGGTGTCCTACGTCCTCTTCCGCGACTGGGAACGCTTCGGCCCGCTCCTCCTCCGCCACCCCAGCCTCCTGGCCGCGGACACCGTCTTCGGTTCCTTCCTCCTCGTCTCGGCGGGCCCGGACACCACCCTCGCCTACGTCAGCGTCTGCACCCCGCTGCTGGCCGGCCTGGTCTACAGCTGGCGCGGCGCGGCCTGCTTCGCTTCCCTCCAGTCCCTGATCCTGCTCCTGGTCCACGCCACCCTGAAGGCCGACCGCCACGCACCGATGGCCGAGGCTCTTCTCCTCCCCGGCCTGTGCGTCATCGCCGGTGCCATGGGCTCGACCCTGCGCAACCTGATGCTCCGCTTCGGCGCCGCGACCCAGGCCCTGACGACGGTGCAGGCCCGGCTCGCGGCGGCGGAGGCGGTGAGCGCGGAACGCGCCCGGCTGGCCCGTGAGATGCACGACTCCGTGGCGAAGACCCTGTACGGCGTCGCCCTGGCGGCCGACGGTCTGGCCACCACGGCCTCGACCGCGACTCCCGACCCGGCCCGCATCAGGGAACAGGCGGAACTGGTGTCCCGCTCGGCGCGCAGGGCGGCGGCGGAGTCCCGGGAACTGCTGACGGACCTACGACGGGACCAGACGGAGGAGACGGAGCAGACCCCGTTCTGGCAGGAGCTGGCCCACCGGACGGCGGACTTCACCCGACGCACGGGCCTGCCGGTGACCTGCCACTGTCCGCCCGCCGCTCTCCCGCCCCTGCCGGCCCCCCTCTCCCGCCACGTCCTCTCCATCACCACGGAGGCGCTGGAGAACGCCCACCGCCACGCGTCCGCGACCCACGTGGACGTACGGGCGGCGGTCGACGGACACCTGCTGTGCCTCACCATCCACGACGACGGCACCGGCCTCCCGCCCGGCACCACCCTCGAAAGGCTCCGCGACTCCGGCCACTTCGGTCTGCTCGGCATGGTCGAACGGGCCGCGCAGGCGGGCGCCCGCATCCGTATCGGACGGGGCGCCCACGAACGGGGCACGGAGATCCGCCTGGACGTCCCGCTGCCGACTCCGAACCCAACCTGAGAGGAGGCACCATGCGGCCCTCGCACAGCGCGCCCCGGCCGGACTTCCCGACGCCGGAGCCGGCCGGCCCACCGTTGCGGCTGCTGGTCGCCGACGACAACCCCGTGGTCCGGGCCGGCCTGACGGCCCTGCTCTCGGGCCGCCCGGACACCACGGTGGTGGCGGAGGCGCGGGACGGCCGCGAGGCGTACGAGGCGGCGGTCCAGCACCGCCCCGACGTCATCCTTCTGGACGTCCGCATGCCCGGGGTCGACGGAATCTCGGCATTGCCCCACCTGGTGCGGCTGGCCCCCGTCATGATGCTCACCTACAGCCATGAGACGGAGACCGTGCGGGAGGCGCTGCGGCTGGGGGCGGGGGGATATCTGGTGCACGGCGAGTTCACGACGGAGCAGTTGGTACGGGCGGTACGGGATGTCCGGGAGGGACGACCGCATGTGACGCCGGGGGCGACGAGGGCCCTACTGCCGACCCTCCGGGTCGATGCACCTGCACACGCCACCCCCCAACTCCCCTCTTCTGTGCCGGATTTAACCACTCCCCCTCTTTCGCAATTGCAACCACCTATGGGACAGTCGTTCCGGTCACGGTTCCGGCTGAGCGTGAGGGAGGCGGAGATCATGGACCTCATCGCGTCCGGCATGACCAACCAGCAGATCGCCACCGCCTGCTTCATCACCGAGAAGACGGTCAAGAACCACATCAACCGCATCTTCGCCAAGCTCCACAGCACCACGAGATCCCAGGCGACGGCGAAGTGGCTGGGGGTGGCTTGATATGCCCCGGAGACGGAGCGGGAGGAAGGCGGAATGGGCCTGGGGTTGGGTCCTTGGGCCCTCTGGTGCGAGCCGGACCGGGCCTTACGTTTCCGGAATCCGAAGCGAAGCCGGAGGGGAGCGCCATGAGCGACTGGATGCTGAAGTTGATGGTGGCGATGCAGCGCCGCACCGACGACAAGGGGCAGACCGCCGTCGAGTACCTCGGGATCATCGCGGTGGTTGTGGCGATCGTGCTGGCGATCACGGGTACGGACATCGGGCAGACGATCCTGGACAAGATCAAGGCCAAGATCACGGAGATCACCTGATCTTCCGGCGCACACACGGCGACTCTGGGCAGGCCTTCCCCATCTACATCACGGTGGTGGCAGGCCTGCTTTTTCTTGCGTTCGCTTATCTCGCGGTGGGTCAGGCTGCGGTGAATCGCGGTGGCGCCCAGACGGCGGCTGACGCAGCGGCACTGGCTGCGGCCCAGAACGGGCGTGACCAACTCGCGGCCGCATGGGCCGCCGACTTGCTCGATCCAGCCAAGTGGCAGGACATCTTCGAGGGCAAGGTTCCAGTCGACAACCCATGTGGGCGAGCGGAGCAACTCGCAGCCCAGAACGACGCCACACTGAATGGCTGTAACTGGCAGCTTCTGCGGTACACGGTCGATGTCGAAACCAACAAGTCAGTCGGAGACTCCGTCGTGCCAGGGACGGAGGACATCCATTCCACGGCTTCTGCCACGGCCGTCATCGAATCGCGCTGTACGTTCCCTGGTGATGCCGGTGGGGACGAGGAACTGCCCCGACTCACCTGCGGCGGCAAGCTCTGGAAGCTGGACCCGGATGACGAAGCGACCCTGCCCGCGCCCGAGGACCTCTTCGATGTGCATTTGGCCGACCGACAAGCGAACCACGAGTGAAAAGGGAAGCGGAGCGATGAGCGTTCGGTTCACTGCGAAGGCCCGCAGGGGAATGGTCGCCTTGACGCTTGCGGCCGGCCTGGCCGTGAGCGTGGTGGGCTGCGGTGGTGGCGGGGGCGACGCCAAGAAGCCGGAGAAGTCGGCGTCCGCTTCTAAGAGCAGTGGGTCCGATGTCAGTCCTCAGGAGGGTCAGTCGGAGGATCCGCTGGCCGAACTGAAGGGCCCGAGCGGACTCCTGCTCCAGATCACCACCGTCACGCGGGACTCCGGTGGCTTCGTCACGGTGAACGGCAACCTGAAGAACGACGGCGGCAGTACAGCTGTCATTCCGTCCAATCTCAGCGGCAACGAGACCGAGATCATCAAGAACGGCAGCTCTCTCGGCGGCGCCACACTTGTCGACCCGAAGGGGAAGAAGCGCTACTACGTCCTGCGCGACACGGATGGGCGGCCACTCACCACGACGGGGCTCCCGGCCCTGAAGTCCGGTGAAACCCTGCCCGTCTTCATGCAGTTCCCTTCCCCACCCACCACGACAAGCCAGGTTGATTTCCAGTTGCCGGGCTTCCCCACGGCCACCATCAAGATCTCCGGGTGAGGCCCCAGTGACCACCACACCCCGCCTCGCCCTCATCGCAGCCGTTCTTCTGATCACCGTGCATCTGCCCGCCGCCACCGCGGTGGCCGACGACACCGGCCCCAGCGAACCCCCCGGCACCGAACCCACCGCCGCCGCCCCGGTGAAGGTCGACCCCACGGATCCGGATCTGAAGCTTCCGGAGGGGGCCACGCTGGCCGAGGCCAAGGTGCTGGACATCAAGTCGGTCGTGGAGGACCAGAGCGGGGACGAGCGCCGCGAGGACACCAACGCCGACGTGACCTTCGCGCTCCAGGCCGAGGTGCTGTTCGGCAAGGACAGCGCGAAGATCAGCCCCGAGGCCAAGACCCGTATCGCCACCATCGCCGAGGAGATCAGGAAGCAGAACGCGACCCGGATCCGCGTCTTCGGCTTCACCGACAGCCTCGGCTCCTCCGCCCACGGCGACACCCTCTCCAAGCAGCGCGCCAACGCCGTACAGGCCGTACTGGACCAGGACCTGAACAGCCCGACGATCACCTTCGACGTCCGCGGCTACGGCGAGCAGTACCCGATCGCCGACAACTCCACCGAGGAGGGCCGGCGGAAGAACCGCCGTGTGGAGGTGACGTTCCCGCGCACCCAGCAGTGACCGCCGCCCATCGCACAGGCCGGGACATGGACGCAGCACGGCGGTCCTGGCCAGGCGCCCGACAGCGCGGGGCCGACGCCTTCCGGGGCACCCTTATTCCGCCTCGACAATGACCCGAACGCCCGCGTTCAACCCCCACTCCGCCATCGCCCCCGCCTCCGCCTCCAGTACGTGCCGTGCCCGCAGACGCGGTAGGCCCAGGCGGCCCGGCCGCATCGTGCGGACGGCGATGACGGTCAGGCGGCGGTCCAGGTAGGCGACGTCGATCGGGATGCGCATCCCGAACGTGTGCACCCCGCTCGCCGGCGACAGCAGCATCGCCCCGTCCACCGAGTCCCGGCCGAGGAGCCCCCTCGTGCGCGCCCGGTAGGACGTCGCGATCTCCAGAGGGACGGCCTCGTCGGACGCCGTCCCTACGATCAGCCGGCCCCGTCCGTCCCGCCAGCGCCCCATGCCCCGCCCTCCCCTTCCACGGACGAAGAACTCGCTGCGCCCATAAATGCGTTGTCGTTCACCGTCCTCCCCACTAGGAAGGGGCCTATGACAGGACTCGGTGTCGTATTCCGCCCCCAGCTTCCTCCTGAGCGGCTGCGGGACGTCGCCCGCGTCGCGGAGGACGCGGGGCTCGAAGAACTGTGGCTGTGGGAGGACTGCTTCCTGGAGGGCGGCATCTCCACGGCCGCCGCCGCGCTCGCCTGGACCGAGCGGCTCCGGGTCGGGATCGGGCTGCTGCCCGTCCCGCTCAGGAACGTGGCCGTCACCGCCATGGAGGCCGCCTCCCTGGAGCGCATGTTCCCCGGCCGGGCCATCCTGACCGTCGGGCACGGCGTGCAGGACTGGATGGGGCAGGTCGGCGCCCGGGCCGCCTCACCGCTCGGCCTCCTCGGCGAGCATCTCGACGCCCTGCGCGCCCTGCTGCGCGGGGAGAGGCTCAGCGTACGCGGGCGGTACGTCCAGTTGGACGACGTCGCCCTCGACTGGCCCCCGCCGCGCCCGGTCGACGTCCTCGCGGGCGGCACCGGACCCCGTACGCTCCGGCTCTCCGGCGAGAAGGCCGACGGCACCCTCCTCACCGCCGCCACGTCGGTGGACGGCGTACGACGGGCCCGGCAGCTCGTGGAGGAGGGGCGGCGGGCCGCCGGACGCGCCGGCTCGCACCGGGTCGTCGTGTACCTGCTGACCGCCACGGGGGCCGACGCCGACGCCCGGCTGCGTGCGGAACTGGCCGCCGAGGGGCTGGAGTCCGTGCCCGACGTGGGTGTCGCCGGGGACGCGAGTGAGGTGGCCGAGCAGGTGCGGCGGCTGGCCGAGGCCGGCGCCGACACCGTCGTACTGCAGCCGACCGCGGACGAGCCCGACCCGGAGGGTTTCGTGCGCTTCGCCGCCCAGAAGGTCCGGCCCCTGGTGCGGTGAGCGCGCCGGGGCGTTGTCAGTGGCGGGTGCCACACTGCCCTGTATGACCGACGAGAGCGAGACCGGCGGCGCCGACAACAGCGGCGACGTGCGGCTGCGGGACGTCACGGACCACGACCTGGACGCCCTCTTCGCCTACGAGCACGACCCCGAAGCCGTCCGGCGGTCGAGATTCACCCCCCGGCCGCGGGACGCCTTCTTCCGGCACTGGAGGGAGCGCGTGCTCGCTGATCCCGACTGCCTGGTGCGGACGGTCACCGTCGGCGGGGAGGTCGCCGGGAGCGTCGTGTCCTGGACGGAGGGCGAGCGGCGGTTCGTCGGGTACTGGCTCGGGCGGCCGTACTGGGGCCGCGGCGTCGGCACCCGCGCCCTCGGCCTGTTCCTGGAGCTGGAGCCGGTCCGCCCGCTGTACGCCGACCCCTTCGGCGGCAACACCGCCTCCGTGCGCCTGCTGGAGAGACACGGCTTCGAGCGGTCCGGGACGGTCCGGCACGGGGAGGACGAGCATCTGCTGCTGGTGCTCGGCGCCGACCGCTGAGACGGCCCCCGGCCTGTGAGGCGGCCCCCGCCGGGCCGTCGGTCAGTCCCCGTCCGCCCGGTGGTCCCCCGCCGCCCCGTCGATCAGCTCCCGCAGGATGTCCATGTGCCCGGCGTGCCGCGCGGTCTCCTCGATCATGTGGACGAGGACCCAGCGCAGGGAGACGGCGACGCCGTCCCGCCAGGCCGGCCGGCCCGGTGCGTCCAGGGGCAGCTCGGTGATCACCCGGTCGGCGGCGGCGCGGGCGCGGCCGTAGAAGGCGATGATCTTCTCCGTCGTCTCCTCGGGGCCGACCCACATGTCCTCGCTCGTGTACGGGTCGAACCACAGGGGTTCCACCTCGCGGCCGAACGTCTCCACGAACCAGCCGTACTCGACCGAGGCCAGATGCTTGACCAGGCCGAGCAGGTTCGTCCCGCTCGGGGTCATCGGCCGGCGCAGCTGCTCGTCGTCGAGTCCTTCGAGTTTCCAGAGCACCACGTCCCGGTGCCGGTCCAGGCTCGCGTGGAGCACGTCCTTCTCCTCGGCGGTGCGGCGGGCATCACCGGCATCACCGGCATCAGATGTCGTCATGGGCGCGGAAACTAGCAGGACCCACTGACAGTCCCCCTGCGATCATGACGGCATGACCGCACACCGTTCCTTCGAGGACCTCGTGGCCGAGGGCGCCGCCGTGCCCACCGAGGGATGGGACTTCTCGTGGTTCGAGGGGCGGGCCACCGAGGCGCGGCCGTCGTGGGGGTATGCCCGGTCGGCGGGGGAGCGGCTGGCCGGCGCCGAGGCCGCGCTCGACATCCAGACCGGTGGCGGAGAGGTGCTGGACTTCGCCCTGAGCCGGGCGGAGCCGGCCCGGCCGATGTGCCTCGCGGCGACCGAGGGCTGGCCGCCGAACGTGGCCAGGGCCACCGCCCTGCTGCGGCCCCGCGGCGTCGTGGTGGTCGCGGCCCCGGACGACGCGCCGCTGCCGTTCGCGGACGAGGCCTTCGACCTGGTGCTCAGCCGACATCCGGTGCGCCCGTACTGGGACGAGATCGCCCGCGTGCTGCGGCCCGGCGGGACGTACTTCGCCCAGCATGTGGGGCCCAGCAGCGTCTTCGAGCTGGTCGAGTACTTCCTCGGGCCGCAGCCGGAGGAGGTGCGCCGGGCCCGCGACCCCGAGCGGGAGCGGGCCGACGCCGAGGCGGCGGGGCTGGAGGTGGCCGGGCTGCGGGCGGAGCGGCTGCGGATGGAGTTCCACGACATCGCCGCCGTTGTCCATTTCCTGCGCAAGGTCGTGTGGATGGTCCCGGGCTTCACGGTCGAGGCGTACGAGCCGCGACTCCGCGCGCTGCATGAACGGATCGAGAAGGAGGGGCCGTTCGTCGCGCACAGCGCCCGGCACCTCTTCGACGTACGAAAGCCGAAGAGCTGACGAAACCGGCTGGCCAGGAGAGATCTACATAAATCGGGGCAGGTTGTCCGGCATTTCTCCCGGGGTTCTGCCGCAGTTTCCACATTGTTATCGACTGCGGTTCACATGCGCCCCAGCTGTCACGTAAGTTCAGACCAACGGAAATTCGCGTCAGCAAAGCTGCGCGGTCGGCATCGCGCAGCGGAGGGGGCTGCGCGGCGCCGCGAAGCCGGGTGATCTTGGGCGCGGGGTGCGGCCGGACCGTCAAGTCGTCGTTCGCTGACGGCGTCGCCCGACGGGGGGACCCGGGGCAACTCGCCGATCTGCCCCCAAGATGGCGTAATCCTTGCGAATACCTTCGTATCCGACCGGATTCCCCTGGGATTCCGCTGTGAACCGGCCATGAAGCACCCCTGAATCCTGCATTCCGTGGCCACCGGGGCGTCGCCGGGCGATTCCGGAGAGTAGTTGTGGCACGCCGATGCACCCACCATCCCTTACGAAGGGTTATGGTGGAAACCCCCCCTCGGGCCGGTCCGTCTCCCCCCCACGGACCGGCCCGTTTTTCATGGGGAACCACCATGCGCCGGGAACGCGTCCCTCCCCCGGAGGCGCGGGGCGGCATCCGGCGTGCGGGCTCCGCCGCGCGGGCGCGCCGGGCCAGGGCGAATCCGCGCCGAACAACGAAGCCGCGCCCGCCTAATCCAAAACCCCGGACCGGGACCAGGCCTCCGGCAGCGGTAGGCTCAACGGCTCCGGCACCCCAAGTCCCCGCGCCAAACCCCCGGAGGGTCACGTGAACCTGCGCGACAAGCTGCGCGGCCTGCTCGTCAGGCTCTACGCACGCCGGGTGGAAGGCCACCTGGACCACGCTCAGGTGCCCAAGCACATCGGCGTCATCATGGACGGCAACCGCCGGTGGGCGAAGGCGTCCGGCTCCAGCACCGTCCACGGTCACCGGGCCGGTGCCGAGAAGATCGAGGAGTTCCTCGGCTGGTGCACCGAGACCGACGTCGAGGTCGTCACCCTGTGGCTGCTGTCCACCGACAACTTCGACCGCGCGCAGGAGGAACTCGTCCCCCTGCTCGGCATCATCGAGGACGTCGTGCGCACCCTCGCCGCCGACGGCCGCTGGCGCGTGCACCACGTCGGCACGCCCGACCTGCTGCCCTCCCAGATGCAGACGGCGCTGAAGGAGGCCGAGGAGGCCACCGCCCACATCGACGGCATACTCGTCAACGTGGCCATCGGCTACGGCGGCCGGCAGGAGATCGCCGACGCCGTGCGCTCCATGCTGCACGACGCGCAGGACAAGGGCGTGTCGATGGAGGACCTCGCCGAGTCCGTCGACGTCGACATGATCGGCCGTCACCTCTACACCGGCGACCAGCCCGACCCGGACCTGGTGATCCGTACCAGCGGCGAACAGCGGCTGTCCGGATTCATGCTCTGGCAGACCGCTCACTCCGAGTACTACTTCTGCGAAGTCTTCTGGCCGGCCTTCCGGAAGGTCGACTTCCTGCGCGCGCTGCGCGACTACGCCGCACGTCACCGCCGCTACGGCGGCTGAGCCGCCCGCCCCGCCCCGTCGCCGCCCGGTGACGGGGCGTTCTCATGCGTCCCGACAGGTGGGACGTAACAAGGAGTTCACCTTCCCGCTGTTGGCTGCATTCGCATGGCAGCGCATGTTCGAGGGCATAGACCAAACAGGTCGACACCCGAACCACGGGCGTCGGATCTCAGCGGGCGGCACGGGGCCGTCCGCCCGGGAGGCCCTTTGCACCAGCCCGACCGTGCGGCAGCACGGAAGCAGCCGCGGAGGTCCGGTTCACGGCCCGCCGTGCGCGGGGGCCTGACACCGGTCCAGCATCACTTCGTCGCTCCCCGACCTCATCCGAGGGGGTACGTCCTTCCGTGGTGACCAGCACAAAGCGCCACAAGCCAGACCGGCGCACGTATGTTCTCGACACCAGCGTCCTGCTGGCCGACCCGAACGCCCTGACCCGCTTCGACGAGCACGAGGTCGTGCTCCCCATCGTCGTGGTCACGGAGCTGGAGGCCAAGCGGCACCATCCCGAACTCGGCTACTTCGCCAGGCAGGCCCTGCGCCTGCTCGACGACTACCGGGTGAAGAACGGCCGCCTCGACGCCCCCATCCCGATCGGGGAACTCGGCGGGACCGTCCGTGTCGAGCTCAACCACTCGGACCCCAGCGTTCTGCCGACCGGCTACCGCCTGGGGGACAACGACTCCCGCATCCTCGCGGTGGCCCGCAACCTGCAGGCCGAGGGGTTCGATGTCACCGTCGTGTCGAAGGACCTGCCGCTCAGGATCAAGGCGTCCTCGGTCGGCCTCCTCGCCGAGGAGTACCGGGCCGAACTCGCCATCACGGAGAACTCCGGCTGGACGGGAATGTCCGAACTCACCCTGTCGGGCGAGCAGGTGGACATCCTCTTCGAGGAAGGGCACGTATACGTCCCGGAGGCTTCCGACCTTCCCGTGCACACCGGCCTGACCATCCAGTCCGAGCGCGGCAAGGCGCTCGGCCGGATCACCGCCGAGGGCAACGTCCGGCTGGTGCGCGGCGACCGGGAGGCGTTCGGCATCAAGGGCCGCAGCGCCGAGCAGCGCATCGCGCTCGATCTGCTGCTCGACCCGGACGTCGGCATCGTCTCGATGGGCGGCCGGGCCGGCACCGGCAAGTCGGCGCTCGCGCTGTGCGCGGGCCTGGAAGCGGTCCTGGAGCGCCGCCAGCACCAGAAGGTGATGGTCTTCCGGCCGCTGTACGCCGTGGGCGGGCAGGAGCTGGGCTATCTGCCGGGCAGCGAGGCGGAGAAGATGAGCCCGTGGGCGCAGGCCGTCTTCGACACCCTCTCGGCGGTCACCAGCCGCGAGGTCATCGAGGAGGTCACCGCGCGCGGGATGCTGGAGGTCCTCCCGCTCACCCACATCCGCGGCCGGTCGCTCCATGACGCGTTCGTGATCGTGGACGAGGCGCAGTCGCTGGAACGGAACGTGCTGCTGACCGTTCTGTCCCGGATCGGCGCCAATTCACGGGTCGTTCTCACGCACGACGTGGCACAGCGGGACAATCTGCGCGTGGGCCGCTACGACGGAGTCGTCGCCGTCGTGGAGAAGCTGAAGGGGCATCCCCTTTTCGCCCATGTCACGCTGACTCGGTCCGAGAGGTCCCAGATTGCGGCGCTAGTGACCGAAATGCTGGAGGACGGTCACATCTGACCCTGGACTGACGACTGTTGGCGCCGTCCGGCAAAGGCCACGAGCCTAGCCGGGCGGCGCCTTCGCGCGTGGAGCTTTCCTGAAATCCCCGGGGCCAAACGGGATGTGAGCTTTCACACGCAACACAGAATTGCCACCCGGCGTCCGGTTACGGCAGAGTCTCAGTCCTGTCAGGCCCCGCATACGACACATCTGTACCCCCAGCGGTACAGCACCACAGAGGTAACACCAACTCCATAGGGCTCGTCGTATGCCGCCCGAGCACCACGCGGCGCTCCCTTCGGGGGAGTTGCCCACCGGGCCCGTGCCTCCCGTGACCCCGCAGTTGGGAGGCCAGTGCCAGGGGCACGATTGCGTCCGCCAGGGTCACCGAAGCGGGCGATGCTGGAAGGAAACCGTGTGAGCCGGATTTCGGTCCGGGGATTCGCAGTGGCCTCGGCCACCGCGGTCACCGCCGTCGGAAGCGTCGTCGGTGTTGCCTCGGGCAGCACCGCGCAGACCAACGACGCCGAGGCGACGGCAGCCGACGCCACGCTCCTCGCGGACATACCCGCGGGTCAGCAGGTACAGGTGCAGACCGCGTCCCTGACGCAGCAGGCTGACGCGCAGGCCATCGCCGCGGACGCGAGCGCCAAGAAGGACGCCGAGGCGGCGGCCCGCAAGGCAGCCGCCGAGACCGCGATCGCCAAGAAGGAGGCTGCCGAGAAGGCGGCCAAGGCGGCCGAGGAGAAGGCAAAGGAGCGCGCCGAGGCGAAGTCCGCGGCCAGCCGTGGGACCGACGTCCGCGACTCCTCCAGCTTCCCGGTCCAGAACAACTACACCGTGGCGCAGATCCAGGCGATGGCGCGTCAGATGGTGGCCGGCGACCAGTTCCAGTGCTTCAGCAACATCGTGGACCACGAGTCCAGCTGGAACTACCAGGCGGTCAACGCCTCCTCCGGTGCCTACGGTCTCTTCCAGGCCCTGCCCGCCGGCAAGTACGCCTCGGCCGGTGCCGACTGGCGGACCAACCCGGCGACCCAGATCAAGTGGGGCCTCAACTACATGAACGACCGGTACGGCAGCCCCTGCCAGGCCTGGTCGTTCTGGTCGGCCAACCACTGGTACTAGGCCGCCCGGTCCTCGCTCAACCTCGCGCAGCCCCTCCCCGTCCCTAGGGGAGGGGCTTTCGCCCTGTACGGTCGTACCCGAACGGCTCCAGGGGGGAGTGGTGGCGAGCGCCCGGGGACGCGGGGGAAGAGGACGGATCATGTCGCGAGTGCCAGGGTGGCTCGGCCGGCTCGGCGCCGGTCTCACCGAGATGAGCGAGCGCCTGGACGAGCGCCGCGCGGAGGTGGAGAAGGAGCACTCCGACCAGTCGGACCAGTCGGACCAGTCCGAGCGCACCGAGCCCGCCACCGCCCCCGCCGGTGACGAGCCGGCCGACGCGCCCGCGGCCGAGCCGCCCGCTACGCCCGCCCGCCGGACCGCGTCGACCGGGCCCCGCCCCGACCCCGCCGAGGCCGTGCCCTGGGGTGTCCGGGTCGCCGCCGAGGCCGGCTGGCGGCTGCTGGTGCTGGCCGGCACCGTCTGGGTGCTGATGCGGGTCATCACCGCGATCCAGCTCGTGGTGTTCGCCTTCGTCATCGCCCTGCTGGTCACCGCCCTGCTCCAGCCGACGGTCGCCCGGCTGACCCGGCGCGGGGTGCCGCGCGGTCCGGCCACCGCGCTCACCGCCATCAGCGGCTTCGTCGTCATCGGGCTGATGGGCTGGTTCGTGACCTGGCAGGTCATGGAGAACATCGACACGCTCTCCAACCAGATCCAGTCCGGCATCGACGACCTGCGCGACTGGCTGCTGAAGAGCCCCTTCCACGTCACCGACAAGCAGATCAACCAGATCGCCAAGAACCTCCGCGAGGCGATCGGCGCCAACGCCGACCAGATAACGTCCGCGGGCCTGGAGGGCGTTCAGGTCATCATCGAGGCCCTCACCGGCATCCTGCTGGTGTTCTTCTCGACGCTGTTCCTGCTCTACGACGGCAAGCGCATCTGGGAGTGGTTCCTGCGGCTGGTGCCCGCCGCCGCCCGGCCGGGGGTGGCCGGCGCGGGTCCGCGCGCCTGGCGCACCCTGACCGCCTACGTCCGCGGCACGGTCCTGGTCGCCCTCATCGACGCCATCTTCATCGGCATCGGCATCTACTTCCTGGACGTGCCGATGGCCGTCCCGCTGGCCGTCTTCATCTTCCTGTTCTCGTTCATCCCGCTGGTCGGCGCGGTCGCCTCCGGCGCGCTCGCGGTGATCGTCGCGCTGGTCACCCAGGGGGTGTTCACGGCCCTGATGACCCTGGCGGTCGTCCTCGCGGTCCAGCAGATCGAGGGGCACGTCCTGCAGCCGTTCATCCTCGGCCGGGCGGTCCGCGTGCACCCGCTGGCGGTCGTCCTGACCGTGGCCGCCGGCGGCATGGTGGCCGGCATCGGCGGTGCCGTGGTGGCCGTACCGCTGGTGGCGGTGACGAACACGGTGGTGGGCTATCTGCGGCAGTACTCGGAGGAACTCCGGCAGCGGGCCGCCGACGGGTCCGCGGACCAGAACGACGAGGACCCCGTCCACCAGGAGTGAACGGGGTCCTCGTCGTACGGCCTACTCGGCCAGCACGGCCTCGGCGTCGAGGGTGACGCCGACCGCCTGCACCACAGAGGCGATCTTGAACGCCTCCTGGACGGTCTCGCGCTCCACGCCGGCCTTGCGCAGCACCTGCTCGTGCGAGTCCAGGCACATGCCACAGCCGTTGATCGCGGAGACCGCGAACGACCACAGCTCGAAGTCGACCTTCTCCACGCCCGGGTTGCCGATGACGTTCATCCGCAGACCCGCGCGCAGGGTGCCGTACTCGTGGTCGGACAGCAGGTGCCGGGTCCGGTAGAAGACGTTGTTCATCGCCATGACGGCGGCGGCCGCCTTGGCGGCCTGGTACGCCTCCGGCGAGAGGTTCGCCTTCGCCTCCGGCTCCAGCTCACGCAGCACGATCGGGGAACGGGAGGCGATGGCGGTCGCCAGCACCGTGCCCCACAGCTGCTGCGCCGGCAGCTCCGAGTTGCCGATGACGGAGCCCAGGTTGAGCTTCAGGTCCTTGGCGTAGTCCGGGACGCGGGACTTCAGGGAGTCGAGCGACACGGGTCACTCACCAGCCAGCAGCGCGACCGGGTCGAGGGTGTTCTCGCCCTTGTTCCAGTTGCACGGGCACAGCTCGTCGGTCTGCAGGGCGTCCAGGACCCGCAGGACCTCCTTGGGGTTACGGCCCACGGAACCGGCGGTGACCATCGTGAACTGGATCTCATGGTTCGGGTCGACGATGAAGACGGCGCGCTGCGCGAAGCCGTCCTCGCCCTCGATGCCGAGGTCGCGCATCAGCTCGTGCTTGGAGTCGGCCATCATCGGGAACGGCAGGTCGGTCAGGTCCGGGTGGTCCTTGCGCCAGGCGTGGTGGACGAACTCGGAGTCACCGGAGAAGCCGAGGATCTGGGCGTCGCGGTCGGCGAACTCGTCGTTCAGCTTCCCGAACGCGGCGATCTCGGTCGGGCACACGAAGGTGAAGTCCTTCGGCCATGCGAACACGACCAGCCACTTGCCCTCGTAGGACTTGTGGTGGATCTGCTCGAACTCCTTGCCCTTCTCCAGCGAGACGCAGGCGGTCAGTTCGAACTCGGGGAACTTGTCACCGACAGTGAGCACACGCTCTCCTTGCAGCGAAGAAAGACCCCTTTTGAGGATCTTTCCCATGGGTTGGACGTTATCGATGTTGGCACAGGGTGCATTGATTAGTGAAATAGCTACACTCGGATGTGTTGATCGGAGGTAGCTATCAGTGACCATGAGTAATGGCAAGCGGAGGCAGCCGAGTCTCGCCCAGCTGCGTGCCTTCGCCGCCGTGGCCGAGCATCTGCACTTCCGGGACGCGGCGGCGGCCATCGGGATGAGCCAGCCCGCCCTGTCCGGCGCGGTCTCGGCGCTGGAGGAGACGCTCGGCGTGACCCTCCTTGAGCGTACGACGCGCAAGGTGCTGCTCTCGCCCGCGGGGGAGCGGCTGGCCGTACGGGCCAAGGCGGTGCTGGACGCGGTCGGGGCGCTGCTGGAGGAGGCCGAGGCGGTCCGGGCGCCCTTCACGGGAGTGCTGCGCCTCGGGGTGATCCCCACCGTCGCGCCGTATCTGCTGCCCGCCGTGCTGCGGCTCGTCCACGAGCGTTACCCGCACCTCGACCTCCAGGTGCACGAGGAGCAGACCGCCAGCCTCATCGACGGCCTGAACTCCGGCCGGCTCGACCTGCTGTTGCTGGCCGTGCCGCTCGGCGTGCCCGGGGTCGTCGAACTCCCCCTCTTCGACGAGGACTTCGTGCTCGTCACCCCGCTCGACCACTGGCTCGGCGGCCGGGAGGGCATCCCGCGCGAGGCGCTCAAGGAGCTGAACCTGCTGCTCCTGGACGAGGGCCACTGCCTGCGCGACCAGGCGCTCGACATCTGCCGGGAGGCCGGCCGCGAGGACGCGCCGGTGACGACGACCGCCGCCGGCCTGTCGACCCTCGTCCAGCTGGTGGCCGGGGGGCTCGGCTGCACACTGCTGCCGCGTACCGCGCTGAAGCTGGAGACCACCCGCAGCAGCCAGCTGCTCACCGGGTACTTCGCCGACCCCGCCCCCAGCCGCCGGGTCGCCTTCGCGATGCGGGCGGGGGCGGCGCGGGCCGCGGAGTACGAGGAACTGGCGGCGGCCCTCCGTGAGGCCCTGGGCACCCTGCCGGTACGGGTGCTGGGGACCTAGGGGGCGAGCCGCAGCCCTGCCTATTCGGTGCGCAGCCCCTCCGGCCGCATCAGCCGCACCAGGGGCGGCAGGCTCAGTGCCGTGACCGTGAGGACGACCGCCGCGCCCGCGCCGGTCAGCGCCAGGACGCTCGCCCAGTCGACGGTCACCGGCGTGTCCGCCATCTTCAGCAGGACCACACCGAGGGTCACGCCCACCACCGAGGCCAGCACCAGGCCGAGCGCGATCGGCACCGCCGTCTGCCACAGGACCGACAGACCCAGCGTGCGGCGCCGGGTGCCGAAGGCGACCAGCGACGACAGCAGCTTGCGCCGCTCGCGCAACTGCTCCAGCTGGGAGACCAGCAGGCTCGCCCCGATCAGCGCCAGCACGCAGACCGCGCCGATGAACAGGCCGGTGCGCAGGGAGGTGTACCTCGTGGACTGCTGGGTCGCCGCCCAGTGCCAGGCATGGGCGAGGCGGTCCACCCGCGCGGCCGTGGTCCGTACGTACTCGTCCGCGTCCGGCACCGACTCGTCGAGGCGGATGTAGACCTGGTGGTACAGCGTCGGTGCGGCCTTGGCCGGCAGGACGGACGGGGTGAGCAGCAGGCCGCCGACGCCGGGCTGCAGCGCGTCCTTGCGGGCGGTCGCCTTGCGCAGGCCGGCCGGTACCGTCCAGGGGATCGCACGTCCGGGCTCGTCGTCCCCGTAGCTGGGATCCAGGAAGCCCCGCCGGCCCGGCCGCATCAAGTTCGTCACGGCGGCGTCGTCGTCCTTGCTGGGCACGACGAACACGTCACCGTCCCGGCAGGACGGCAGGTGGGCCAGTTCGCGCAGCACGGCACAGTTGCCGACGGTGATGCCCGCGGTGGCCGCGGGGTCGCGGCGCTTGTCGCCGAGCCCGCCGCTGGAGATCGCCTCCGACGTCCGTACGCCCTTGGTGTGGGCGAACTCGCGGGCCGCCGTCGACACCCGGGACATGTCCGACAGGTCGACCTCCATCGACGCCCGGTTCGGGTTCCGGCCGGTGTCCTTCGTGTACTGGCCCTCCACGCCGGCGAACAGCATCTGCAGCGCGATGGCCCCGGCCACCGCCACCGCGATGCCGTTGACCATGCGGGCCGCCGTACCGCTGCTCAACTGGAGCCGTCGTACGGCCAGTTGCCAGGAGACCGCGCCCGGGCCGAGCCGGGCGACGAAGGCCTCGACCAGCCAGGGCAGCAGCGCGGTCACGCCGACCAGGAGCAGCAGTACGCCGCCGATGACCAGGTACTGGTTGAACTCGCCGTGGTCACGGCCGTTGCCGATCATCGGGTACAGCAGCGCGAGGCCCGCCAGCGGCAGCAGCAGCCGCCACCACAGGCGCCGCCGGGCCTGCTTGGCCGTCCGCACCACGCCGAGCGGTTCCACGACCACCCCGCGCATGGCGAGCAGCGTCACCAGCACCGCGGCGGCCGGAACCGCCACCGCGACCAGCGCGGCCAGGGCGGGGGAGGGGTCCAGATAGCTCGGGAAGAAGCTCTCGCCCATCACCTCCACCGAACCGGCCACCTGCCGCCCGATCAGGAAGAAGACGGTGCCGACGGCCAGTCCGAGCACCGCCCCGGCCAGCGCCTCGCCGGCCGCGATCCGGCGGGTCATCCTGCTGTCGGAGCCCACCAGGCGCAGCGCGGCCAGCCGGCGGTCGCGCCGCTCGCCGCCGAACCGTACGGCCGCGGCGATGAACACGGCGACCGGCGTCAGCAGGGCGACGAACACGACCAGCGTCATCAGGATGAGCACCGGGTCGGCCCGCTCGGTCGTCGGGTGCGGATCGCCGAACGCGGTCAGCCGCGCCACGCGCGTACTGTTCTTGGTCGCCGTCATGTCGTCGGCGCCCGCGTAGTAGGCCAGCTCGTGCGAGCCGATCAGCCCGGGCTCGCCGATCGTGCCGGTGATCCGGTCCGGCAGCCGCTCCCGGAGCAGCTTCGCGCCGTCCGAGGAGAGCAGGTCCTTCAGCGCGGGCGAGACCACCATCTCGCCCTTCTTCGGGAAGTGGTCGACGCCGGGCGGCAGCGGCGCCCGCGCACCCTCGGGCTGCAGGAGCCGGCCCCGGACGTCCTTGCCGTGCCATTCGGTGTCGCTCTGTCCGACCAGCACGGTGTTCTCGCCCTTGGGCGGCACGGCCGCGCCGTAGGCGAGGTCCTGCCGTGCCGCGCCCCGCTGGTCCCGTGCCGCCAGCACGTTCGGCAGCGCGGTCGTGAGCAGCAGCAGCGCCACGCCCAGGCCGACGCCGACCGCCGTGAGCACCATCCGCACCCAGCCCTCGCGCCCGCCGGTGACGGCGAACCGGATCCCCAGGGCCAGATCGCGGGACCACTGTCCGACGTTCATATGGCCCGCTCCATGTCCCGGGACTTGCCGTCGCGTACGACGATCTCCCGGTCGGACCAGGCGGCCACCCGGGCCTCGTGCGTGACCAGGACGACGGCCGCGTTGGTGGAGCGGGCCGCGTCGGTCAGCAGCTCCATCACGCGCTCGCCGTTGAGGGAGTCGAGGGCGCCGGTCGGCTCGTCGGCGAACAGCACCCGGGGCCCGGTGACCAGCGCCCGGGCCACCGCGACCCGCTGGCCCTGGCCGCCGGAGACCTCGCCGGGCCGCTTGCCCTTGAGGCCGTCCACCTCCAGCCGCTCCATCCAGCCGAGCGCGGCCCGCTCGGCCTCCTTGCGGGAGGTGCCGCTCAGACGGAGCGGCAGCGCCACGTTCTCCACGCACGTCAACTCGGGGACCAGCTGGCCGAACTGGAAGACGAAGCCGAACTCGCTGCGGCGCAGCGCGCTGCGCTGGGTGTCGCTCATGCCGGCCAGTTCGCGGCCGTCGTAGGTGATCGAGCCGGAGTCGGGCGGCACGATGCCGGCGAGGCAGTGCAGCAGCGTCGACTTGCCGGAGCCGGAGGGGCCCATCACGGCGACGACCTCGCCGGGGTGGATGGAGAACTCGGCGCCGTCGAGCGCGACGGTCGGGCCGTAGGTCTTGCGCAGGTTCTCGGCGGCGAGCAGGGAGCCGGGGGGAGGGGTCATCGGGCCACCGCCTCACGGAGCTTGTCCAGGCGCGCCGCGGTGAGCTCCAGCCAGCGCAGGTCGGCCTCCAGGTGGAACAGGGCGTGGTCGCAGATCAGCTGGTCCGCGAGGTCGCCCTTGCGCTTGCGGTCGGTCAGGATCCGCATGCTGCGCAGGTGTTCGGCGCGCTGTGTGTCGAGGATGTCGGCCGCGTCGCGGTGGGTGAGGAGTGCGAGGACGACCTTGGTGTAGAGGGTCGACTGGAGGTACTCCTCGGGCTTCTCCGGGGTGGCGAGCCAGCGCTCGACGTCGGTGACGCCGGCGTCGGTGATGGCGTACCGCTTGCGCTCGGGGCCGTCGCCCGCCTCGATGCCGTCGACTTCCACGAGGCCGTGCTTCAGCAGCCGGGACATCGTGGAGTAGACCTGGCCGTAGTGCAGCGGCCGGTCGTGACCGAACTTCTCGTCGAAGGCCCGCTTGAGGTCGTAGCCGTGGCGCGGGCCGGACTCCAGGAGCCCTAGGAGGGTGTGACCGATGGACATGGCAGCACTCTACACACGGTGTATACGCGGTATGTATACGCCGAGTGTGCAGAGGATGGCTGCAGGTGCGGCCCCGCAGGTCGGGGCCGATTGTCACGGTTCTGACACAGGCGGCCGGCCCCGCCGAGGCAGCGGTCCGGTGTCCTTCGGCAGCCGTCCGGCCTCCGCCAGGGCCTTGCGCAGCAGGAACTCGATCTGCGCGTTCGCCGACCGCAGCTCGTCCCCGGCCCAGCGGGCCAGCGCCTCGTACACCGCCGGGTCCAGCCGCAGCAGCACCTGCTTGCGCTGCTGCGGCCGGCGCTTGGGCGCCTGAGAAGGCTCGGTCACTGGTAAAGAGTCCCGGTGTTGAGGACCGGCTGCGGGGCGCGGTCCCCGCAGAGCACCACCATCAGGTTCGACACCATCGCCGCCTTCCGTTCCTCGTCCAGGTTCACGATGTCGGCCTCCGCGATCCGGGCCAGCGCCGCCTCGACCATCCCCACGGCGCCGTCGACGATCTCCCGCCGGGCCGCGACGACCGCCCCCGCCTGCTGCCGCTGAAGCATCGCCGAGGCGATCTCGGGAGCGTACGCGAGATGCGTGAAGCGCGACTCGATGATCCGCACTCCGGCCGCCTCCACCCGCGCCTGCAGTTCGACGGCCAGCTTCTCGGTGATCTCCTCGGCGTTGCCGCGCAGCGACAGGCCGTCCTCGTCGTGGGCGTCGTACGGGTACTCGATGGCGATGTGCCGTACG
Source organism: Streptomyces sp. NPDC046727 (assembly GCF_040645635.1). Lineage (NCBI taxonomy): Bacteria > Bacillati > Actinomycetota > Actinomycetes > Kitasatosporales > Streptomycetaceae > Streptomyces > Streptomyces sp. NPDC046727. The sequence continues at coordinate 27,932 of NZ_JBEYYR010000052.1, read as the reverse complement.
GCCGTCTCGGTCTGCGTGGCGACGAACTCGGCGAAGTCGTCCACCTCGAAGGTGGCCTGCGCGGTGTCCCGCACCTTCCACACCACGACCGCGGCCAGCTCGATCGGGTTGCCGTAGGCGTCGTTCACCTTCAGTACGGCGGTCTCGTGGTTGCGCACCCGGGTGGAGATCCGGGTCCGGGAGGTGAAGGGGTTCACCCAGCGCAGGCCGTCCTGCCGGATCGTGCCCCGGTAGCGCCCGAAGAGCTGGACGACCCGGGCCTCGCCCGGCGCGACCGTGTTCAGGCCGCGCATCCCGATGAGGGACGCCAGCAGGACGACGACACCGGCGGCGATGAGCCCGCCCTCGGCGCCGGGGGAGGGGGCCGCCCCGGAGGCCGCGAACAGCGCGATGGAGACGCCGAGCCCGAGCAGGCCGAGCAGCAGGGCGAGCCCGCCGCCGATGCTGTGGGCGGTGAACTCCCGTGCCTGCGGGGCGGGTATCTCGGAGACGTCGGCGGTGGCGGCCGGCGTGGATGTGGACATAGGGGTCCCCCGTTCTTGTAGCGCTTAGCTCGGTTCTATCTAAGTGATATCACTTTAAGCCGTCAAGCAACCCTGCACCGGTGACAGCCGTCGGTTTCGGTGGGGCGGGTGCTCATTGTCACGTCCGTAAAAGAACGGATCGGACGCCCTTTGTCATATAGAGGGGTGTTAGCTTTCGGAGCTGACCCCGAGACGGAAGCGAGCGTAGGGACCCATGGGACGAGCGGAAGAGAGACGAGCGCGACAGCGCGGTGGCCGCCGCGCGGCGCCCAAGCGCCGCCGCTCCGCGCCCACGGCGGACACCGCGCCCACGGGCGCCGCCGGCGCCAAGCCCAAGAAGAGCCTCATACGCCGGATATTCACCTGGAAGAAGATCCTCGGGACCTTCTTCGGGGTGTGCCTGCTGGGCATCCTGGGCTTCATCGGCCTGTACCTCTACGTGGACATCCCCGAGGGCAATGCCGCCGCCCAGCGCCAGAGCAACGTCTACAAGTTCAGCGACGGAACGGTCCTGGCCCGCGACGGCAAGGTCAACCGCGAGATCGTCGACCTGTCCAAGGTGCCCCGCAAGGTCCAGCTGACCTTCGTCGCGGCCGAGAACAAGAGCTTCTACCACGACGCCGGCGTCGACCTCAAAGGCACGGCCCGCGGTCTGCTCAACACGCTGTCCGGCAAGGGCAAGCAGGGTGGCTCGACGATCACCCAGCAGTACGTCAAGAACTTCTACCTCAACCAGGACCAGACCGTCACGCGCAAGCTGAAGGAACTGGTCATCACGCTGAAGGTGGAGCGCGAGAAGTCCAAGGACGACATCCTCGCCGGCTACATCAACACCAACTACTACGGCCGCAACGCCTACGGCATCCAGGCCGCCGCCCAGGCCTACTTCGGCGTCGACGCGCAGAAGCTCAAGGTCGAGCAGGGCGCCTACCTCGCCGCCCTGCTCCAGGCGCCGAGCCAGTACGACTGGGCGGTCGCGTCCCCCACCGGCAGGAGGCTGGTCACGGACCGCTGGAACTACGTCCTGGACAACATGGTCGAGGAGGGCTGGCTGCCCAAGGCCGAGCGCGAGGGCATGCACTTCCCCAAGATCAAGGAGCCCAAGGGCGCCCCGGGTCTCGAAGGGCAGAAGGGCTACCTGGTCGAACTCGCCAACCACCAGCTGGAACAGCAGCTGATGGACCAGGAGGGGCTGACCCAGTCGCAGGCCGAGAGCGCGGTCGTCGAGAACGGCTGGACCATCACCCTCAACATCGACCGGAAGAAGCAGGCCGCGCTGGAGAAGGCCGTCAAGACCCAGCTGACCGGCAAGCTCGACAAGAAGAAGCGCAAGGTCGACAACGACGTCCAGGCCGGTGCCGTCTCCGTCGACCCCGAGACGGGCAAGATCGTCGCGCTGTACGGCGGCGAGGACTACTACAAGCACTACTACAACAACGCCACCCGCAAGGACTACCAGCCCGCCTCGACGTTCAAGCCGGTCATCCTCGCCGCGGCGCTGGAGGAGAACGCCACCACGCAGGACGGCAAGCCGATCGCCGCGAACACCGTCTACGACGGCACCAGCCGCCGCCCGGTCCTGGACCACGGCTCCAAGGTCGGGTTCGCCCCGCCGAACGAGGACAACCGCAGCTACGGCAAGATCACCGTCCAGAACGCCATGAACGCGTCCGTCAACTCGGTCTTCGCGCAGATGGGTGTCGACGTGGGCATGAAAAAGGTCATGAGCACGGCGGGCAAGCTCGGCATGGACACCAAGGGCATGCAGGCCGTGCCCGCCCAGACGCTCGGTTCCATGGGCGCCAGCCCGCTGGAGATGGCCGGGATCTACGCCACCTTCGACAACCACGGCTACAAGGTGACTCCGACGCTCATCAAGTCGGCGGAGAACACGGGCCGCTCGGTGCAGATACCGGACGCGGTCGGCGGCTCGGTGATCAGCCGCACGGCCGCCGACACGGTGACCTCCGTGCTCACCGGGGTGGTCGACGACGGTACGGCCCAGGAGTCGGTGGCCGGCAACCGGCTGCGCGACGGCCAGCAGGTGGCGGGCAAGACGGGTACCTCCGACTGCAACCGCTCGGCCTGGTTCACCGGCTACACCCCCGACCTGGTCACCTCCGTCGGCCTGTTCGGCGAGGCGGGCAAGGACGGCGGCACCGGCTGTGAGGGCGAGAAGGTCAAGAAGGGCGCACAGGTCCCGCTGAAGGGCGCGATGGGCGGCGGTCGCGTGAACGGCGGCGGCCCGCCCGCGAAGATCTGGGCCGCGTACACCTTCGGCGTGACCGACAAGGCCTCGTTCGACCTGAACACCACGCAGGGCGCCGCCGTCGAGCCGACCGAGACGCCGAGCTGGACGCACACCCCGACCCAGACGCCGTCCAGCGAGCCGCCGACCAGCGCCCCGCCCACGTCCCAGTCGCCGTCCCAGACACCCAGCCAGACCCCGAGCCAGACCCCCAGCCAGACACCCACGCAGACCCCGAGCCAGACCCCGACGAGCCAGCCGCCGACGAGCCCCAGCACGGAGGAACCGGTCGACCCCGACCTCGGCTTCGACCAGTAGGCGCGCACGGCGAAGGGCGCCCGGTGCACACCGGGCGCCCTTCTCGTCGTCACACCGCGGGAACTCGGCTCAGCCCCGGTTCAGCTCGAACCAGACCACCTTGCCGGTGCTCAGCCGGGTCGCGCCCCAGCGCCGGGCCAGCTTGTTGACCAGGTACAGGCCGCGCCCGCCCTCGTCCGTCGCCCGGGCCTGCCGCAGGCGCGGCAGCTGCGGCACGTCGTCGCCGACCTCGCAGCGCAGCACGTCGGTGCGCAGCAGCCGCAGCGTCACCGGCCGCGACGCGTACCGCACGGCGTTCGTCACGACCTCGCTGACCAGCAGCTCCACCGAGTCCGTCAGCTCCTCCAGATCCCAGCGGGCGAGCGCGCGCCGGGCCAGCCGGCGGGCCTGGCCGGGGGCCGTCTCCTCCGGCTCCAGCGTCCAGTACGCGACATCGCTCGGCGCGATCCCGTCGAACCGGGCGGCGAGCAGCGCGATGTCGTCGTCCCGGTCGCCCGGGCCGAGCATGTCCAGCACCTCGTCGCACAGCGCCTCCAGCGGCGGCGGATGATCCGGCCCGGTCAGCTGCGCGGTCGCGGCCAGCTTCTCCCGCAGCTGCTCTATGCCCGTCCACACGTCCCGCAGCCGGGACTCCACCAGCCCGTCGGTGTACAGCAGCAGGGTCGCCCCGGCGGGCGCGTCCAGCTCCACCGCCTCGAAGTCGACCCCGCCGACCCCGATCGGCGCGCCCGGCGGCACCCGCAGCACCTCGGCCCGCCCGCCCAGGTGCAGCAGCACGGGCGGCGGATGGCCGGCGTTGGCGATCGTGATCCGGTGCGTGACCGGGTCGTAGACGGCGTACAGGCAGGTCGCCATGCGGTCGGTGCCCAGCCGCTGCGCCTGCTCGTCCAGGTGGTGCAGCACCTCCTGCGGGGGCAGGTCGAGCCCGGCCAGGGTCTGCGCGGTCGTGCGCAGCTGGCCCATGATCGCCGCCGAGGTCATGGAGTGCCCCATGACGTCACCGACGACCAGCGCCACCCGGCTGCCGGGCAGCGGGATCGCGTCGTACCAGTCGCCGCCGACCCGCGCGGTCTCCGCCGCCGGCAGATACCGCGAGGCCAGCCGGACACCGGTGGGGCGGGGCAGGGTCTCGGGCAGCATGGTGCGCTGCAGCTCGTCGGCGATGTACGCCTCCCGGCCGTACAGCACCGCCTTGTCGATGCCGAGCGCGCTGTGCGTGGCCAGCTGGGCGGCCACCAGCAGATCGTCCGCCTCGAACGCGAGCCGCTCCGGGCGGCGCAGGAACAGGGCCGCGCCGATCACCCGGCGCCGGCCGCGCAGCGGCGCGAGGATCGCGTGCTGCCCGCCCGGTACGACCGCCTCGCCGCCCTCGCCGAGCAGCTCCGGCAGCGCGTCCCGGGCGGCGGGCGCATCGGCGAACACCGGCCGCACCCCGCGCAGCACCTCGTTCAGCGCGCCGCCCGGCCGCACCTCGCACAGCTCGGTGGTGAGCGTCGACAGATCCGCCAGCGCGGACGGCTCCGGCTCCGGATCGAACGCCGACGGCAGCAACACCTCGTCGGTGTCCCGCTCCGGCGGTATCCGGTCGGTGCGCCGCAGCCGCAGCACCACCGGACCGGTGGGCCGCTCGTCGCCGACCGGCAGCGGGTCGCGCAGATAGACGAGGATCGCGTCCGAGAACGTCGGCACGGTGGCCCGGCACAGCCCCATCACGATCTCGTCGAGATCGAGTCCGCGGGCGATCCGCCGGGTGGCCGCGCCCACGAATCTGAGCCGGTCCCCGTCACGCCGCATGGGCATCGGCCGCCCGGGCGGCAGTCCCCGTCCGGTACGGCGTTCCTGGCCGCCCGTCGTGCGCTCCTGCTCGGCGCCGGGCTGCGCCGGGATGGCCTCCGGCGCGGGGCGCGGGCGGTGGGCGCCGGGTTCGGTGGTGGCGGGCTGGGAGTGCTCGGGGCCGTTGACTGGGGGCTCCTTCCCCTTGCCGTCCTTGCCCGCGCCGCGGGGCGCGGCCGTGCCCGGTCCGCCGGGTGCCGCGTCGGCCCGGGCCCGGTCGGGTAAGGCCGGGTCGCCGAGCTGCTTCGGGGTACGCAGGAGCGCCCCGCGGGCCTCCGCGGGGTCGACGCCCGGTTGCGGGCGTTCGAAGGAGGTGGGCTGCTCCGTCACGCGTGTCGCATCCATCCGTCCGGGGCTGCGCGCCGGGTGCGCCGGGCGCGCAGTTGGTCCCGCCGAAGACCCGATACCCGCAATACGTGCCCCAGGAACGGAATTCCCGAGCGGTCGGGGGTTGTTCCCGTGCCGTTCGCTGAGCCGCCGCAGTCCGCGGTGGTGCCCTCGTACCCCTCGCTCACGTCCTGCCGCCCCTCGGTGACGATCGGTCAAGCCCGGCGCATACCCCGGAAGTTGCTGTAACACGCCCTTGCGGAGGACGATCCTACGTTTCTTGCCTGGGGGTGCATCAAGAGTCTCATGAGGACACATGCGCCGGAGTACGGTCCCAGTCCTCGGGGAGAGAAGGTACCCCCCAGGACGGGTCCGGGCGCCAGTGCTGCCAGCCGTCCGGGAACGGCGGCCCCCACGCGCGGATCACCTCCACAGCCTCCCGCCCGGCCTCCCGCACCCGCTCGGCGGTCGCCGCGTCCATCAGCCCGTCCCGCTGGGCCTGCGCGAACTCGTCCTCGTCGCGCCAGTGCCAACTGCGGTCCGGGTGCACCGAGATGTCCAGGAAGTGGTCCTCGGAGTCCACCCCGCCCGCCCAGCGGGCCAGCGGCCGCTCCAGATTGACGTACCAGTTCTTGAACCGCCAGCCCGGATCCCAGAACAGCCACACCGACCAGGGCCGGCCGGGCTGGGCCAGCTTCAGCACGCCCGTGCCGAACCAGCGGTCCCGCTGCACCGTGCGCGGCTTGGTGTAGCGGGACTCCAGCGGCTCCAGGTGCACGGGCGTGCCGTCGGCCAGGACCGGCTTGACGCACTCGGTGCCGGGGGCCAGCCACACGGCCAGCCATTCCGCGTCGTCACGTACGACGGTGACAGGCCGGGCGATGTGGAAGTGCTCGCCCCCGTTCTCCCGGTAGCGCCACAGGATGTGTGTTCCGGGGGTCCAGTGCGTCGCAGGCCCCGCCGCCACTCGTGTCACCGCTCCGTCGTCCGTCATGCACAGATATTAGGTGCCACGGGCATACGACGCTGCGGTGCGGGTCACGGAGGCCCGCAGTGGCCGGAAACGTTCGCTCGCGGTTACGGGTGCGTCATCCGCAGGACATCCAGCGCCTCGTCGAGCTGCTCCAGTGTCAGGTCGCCGCGCTCCACGTACCCGCTCTCCAGGACGACTTCGCGGATCGTCTTCCGTTCGGCGAGGGACTTCTTGGCGACCTTCGCGGCCTCCTCGTAGCCGATGTACTTGTTCAGCGGGGTCACCACGGACGGCGACGACTCGGCGTACTCGCGGGTGCGTTCGCGGTCGGCGGTGATGCCGTCGACGGTCCGGTCGGCCAGCAGCCGCGAGACGTTGGCGAGCAGCCGGACGGACTCCAGGACGTTCTTGGCGATGACCGGGAGCATCACGTTCAGCTCGAAGTTGCCCGCCGCGCCGGCGGTGGCGATGGTGGCGTCGTTGCCGATGACCTGGGCTGCGACCATCAACACGGCTTCCGGGACCACGGGGTTGACCTTGCCCGGCATGATGGACGACCCGGGCTGGAGGTCGGGCAGCCGGATCTCGGCGAGACCGGTGCGCGGCCCGGAGGACATCCAGCGCAGATCGTTGGCGATCTTCGTCAGGCCGACCGCGATGGTCCGCAGCTGCCCGCTGGTCTCCACGACGCCGTCCCGGGCGCCCTGCGCCTCGAAGTGGTCGCGGGCCTCGGTGAGCGGCAGCCCGGTGGCCCGGGCGACCTCCTCGATGACGGCGGCGGAGAACCCGGGCGGGGTGTTGATGCCGGTGCCGACCGCGGTGCCGCCCAGCGGCAGCTCGGCGAGGCGGGGCAGGGAGGCACGGAGGCGCTCGACGCCGTACCGCACCTGGGCCGCGTACCCGCCGAACTCCTGCCCGAGCGTCACCGGCGTGGCGTCCATCAGGTGGGTCCGCCCGGACTTCACCACGTCGGCGAACTCCGCGGACTTGCGCTCCAGGGCGGCGGCGAGGTGCTCCAGGGCCGGGATCAGGTCGTGGGTGACGGCGGCGGTGGCCGCGATGTGGAGGGACGACGGGAAGACGTCGTTGGACGACTGGGAGGCGTTCACATGGTCGTTGGGATGCACGTCCCGGCCGAGCCGCTCGGTCGCCAGCGTCGCGATGACCTCGTTGGCGTTCATGTTGGACGAGGTCCCGGAGCCCGTCTGGAAGACATCCACCGGGAAGTGCTCGTCCCACTCCCCCGCGGCGACCTCCCCGGCCGCCTCCTGGATCGCCAGCGCGACCTCCTTGTCCAGCACGCCCAGCTCGGCGTTCACCTTCGCCGCCGCCGCCTTGACGCGGGCCAGCGCCTCGATGTGCGCGCGCTCGATCCGCTGCCCGGAGACCGGGAAGTTCTCGACGGCGCGCTGCGTCTGCGCCCGCCACTTGGCATGGGCCGGGACCCGGACCTCGCCCATCGAGTCGTGCTCGATCCGGTACTGCGGCTCTTCGGTCGTCATCGTCGTACCTCCGAAAACGTGAGCACGTGTCGCGGCACGCGTATTCCCTATGTGACTACCCGCCAGTAAATACCGGGGGTAACACCTGCTTCGGGGAGGCGTCATGGAACGCGTCAGATCCAGGATCAGATGTACGGCCGTCGCTGTCGCGACGGCCGCCACCGTGTTCGCGGGCCTCACGGCCCCCGCCGCCCACGCGGCCCCGGCCGCCATGGCGGCCACCCCCCTCCCGCCCGACCTGGAACGCATCCGCGCCGCCGAGGCCACCGCCCTCTACGGCGACCCGGCCGAGCGGCCCCTCGCCGACCGCAAGACCTCGCTGATCTCCCTGGGTGACAGCGAGATCTCCGGCGAGGGCGTCGGCAGCTACGAGCCCGGCACCGACGGCCCGGACAACTGGTGCCACCGCTCGCCCCAGGCGGCCGTCCACCGCACCGGCATCCCCGCCGACGTCACCTACAACGTGGCCTGCTCCGGCGCCTCCACCGGCAACATCCGCATCGGCGGCAGCAGGCAGTACGCCGACGAACTCGTCCAGAGCGACAGCCTCGCGATCAAGGCCCGCACCACCCGCGTCAAGATGATCGTGCTGGTCGCCGGCGCCAACGACGACCTCCAGTTCGGCCCGGTGATGACCGACTGCGTGACCCGCTACCTGACCCTCCAGGGGACCTGCGAGCCCAAGTACACCCCCGGCTGGCAGGCCCGGGTCGACGCCCTGGTCCCGAAGGTGGAGGCCACCGTCGCCGACCTGAAGACCGTGATGCGGGACGCGGGCTACACGGACGACGACTACACACTCGTCCTCATGGGCTACCCGAGCCCCATCGGCCCCGATATCCACGACAACCCCGACTTCCCGGGCAAGCTCCCGGGCGGCTGCACCGGCTACGACTCCGACGCCGCCTGGGGCCGGAACACCGCCGTCCCGCTCTTCGAACGCGGCATGCGCGAGGCCGCCGAGGAGAGCGGCGCGTACTACCTCGACAACTCCCGCCTCTTCCACGGCCACGAGGTCTGCATGGAGGACACCTGGGCGCGGGGCCTGTACGTCGACCTCGCGGGCCCGTTCCCGCCCGACTCCAACTCGGTACGGCAGTCCTTCCATCCCAACGCCCGCGGCCACGGCGCCTTCGCCGCCTGCCTGACCCGGTTCTACAACTCCGGCTACCGCGAGGCGGGTTGTGCCGACCCCGCGAGCACCGGCTCTCCTCAGCTGTACCCGGGCGCCTGGGACGACGCCTTCCACCCGCTGACCGGCCGGGCCACCGGCGCCTGCCTGGACGCGTCGGGCGGATCGAGCGCCAACGGCACGGAGGTGATCGGCTGGGACTGCCACGGGGGCCGCAACCAGGGCTGGTGGTACGACACCGAACGGCGCTCGCTGCACGTGCAGTCGACCCACGACCGGTGCCTGGACGTGCCCGGCGGCTCCTACACGGCCGGCACGGGCCTGATCCTCTGGAACTGCCACGGCGGCGCGAACCAGCAGTTCGTCCGCCGGTCGGGCACGATCCGCCCGGCGGCGGCGCCGGGGCTGTGCGTGACGCCGGCCGCGGCCGGCGAACGGACCCGGCTGCGGAACTGCGACGGCTCGGCCACGCAGCGCTTCAGCTGACCAGGAGCCGGCGCGGGCTCCGGGCGGACGGCGTCCGCGCCCGGCCGACGAGGTCCGCCCCCCGGCCGCCCGCCTTCCAGCCGACCGAGTCGGGTGGCGGGTGGGCACAGGCCGGGGGGCCAGGGGGCGGAGCCCCCTGGTAGGGCACGGGGACTAGGCCAGCCCCGGACCCCGCACCGGGATGCTCGTGAACGTCGGCTGAGGCGCGGGGTCCTGGAAGAAGTCGTTGCCCTTGTCGTCCACCACGATGAACGCCGGGAAGTCCTCGACCTCGATCTTCCAGACGGCCTCCATGCCCAGCTCCTCGTACTCCAGGACCTCCACCTTCTTGATGCAGTCCTGGGCGAGGCGGGCGGCCGGACCGCCGATGGAGCCGAGGTAGAAGCCGCCGTGGGCGTCACACGCGTCGGTGACCTGCTTGCTGCGGTTGCCCTTGGCGAGCATCACCTTGGAGCCGCCGGCGGCCTGGAACTGCTCCACGTAGGAGTCCATGCGGCCGGCCGTGGTCGGACCGAAGGAACCGGAGGCGTACCCCTCGGGGGTCTTCGCCGGGCCGGCGTAGTACACCGGGTGGTCCTTCAGGTACTGCGGCATCTCCTCGCCCGCGTCCAGCCGCTCCTTGATCTTGGCGTGCGCGATGTCGCGGGCCACGACCAGCGGGCCGGTCAGCGACAGGCGGGTCTTGACCGGGTACTTGGTCAGCTCGGCGAGGATCGTGTCCATCGGCTGGTTGAGGTCGATCTTGACGACGTCGGACGACTCGTCCAGGTGCTCGTCGGTCGTGTCCGGCAGGAAGCGCGCCGGGTCGGTCTCCAGCTGCTCCAGGAAGACGCCCTCGGCGGTGATCTTCGCGACCGCCTGGCGGTCGGCCGAGCAGGAGACGGCGATGGCGACCGGGCAGGAGGCGCCGTGCCGCGGGAGGCGGACCACCCGTACGTCGTGGCAGAAGTACTTGCCGCCGAACTGCGCGCCGATCCCGATCTTCTGCGTCAGCTCGAAGACCTTCTCCTCCAGCTCCTTGTCCCGGAAGCCGTGGCCGAGAGGGGAGCCCTCGGCCGGGATCTCGTCCAGGTAGTGCGCGGAGGCGTACTTCGCGGTCTTCAGCGCGTACTCGGCGCTCGTACCGCCGACCACGATCGCCAGGTGGTACGGCGGGCAGGCGGCCGTACCCAGCGAACGGATCTTCTCCTCCAGGAACTTCATCATGGAGGCCTCGTTCAGGACGGCCTTCGTCTCCTGGTACAGGAAGGACTTGTTGGCCGAGCCGCCGCCCTTCGCCATGAACAGGAACTTGTAGGCGCCGCCGTCGGTGGCGTACAGCTCGATCTGGGCCGGCAGGTTGGAGCCGGTGTTCTTCTCCTCCCACATGGTGAGCGGAGCCATCTGCGAGTAGCGCAGGTTGAGGTTCAGGTACGCGTCGTAGATGCCGCGGCTCAGCGCCGCCTCGTCGCCGCCCTCGGTCAGCACGTTCTGCCCGCGCTTGCCCATGACGATCGCCGTGCCGGTGTCCTGGCACATCGGCAGCACACCGGCCGCCGCGATGTTCGCGTTCTTCAGCAGGTCGAGCGCGACGAACTTGTCGTTGCTCGACGCCTCCGGGTCGTCGATGATCCGGCGCAGCTGGGCCAGGTGGGCCGGGCGCAGGTAGTGCTGGATGTCGTGGATGGCCTCTTCGGCCAGCTTGCGCAGCGCCTCCGGCTCCACCTTCAGGAACGTCCGCCCGTCGGGCCCCTCGACCGTGGAGACACCCTCGGAGGTCACCAGCCGGTACGGGGTGGTGTCCTCGCCCTGGGGGAGCAGATCGGTGTACGCGAACTCAGGCATCTCAGCCCATTCCTCACTCTGACGGACGGCGGCCCGCCGACGCTGGCGGGCCTCACCAGCGTAGAACCTGCCGTCGCCGCCGAGCTTGTGAGGTAAGGCTCAGTCAGGGGTATCGCGATCTATCGTGTTTCGCTATGCTGCTTCCGTGGACCTTCAGAAGCAGACCGCACCCGCACCCGCGACCGAGCTGCGCGCCTCCGACGCCGACCGCGACCGCGTGGCCGACATCCTGCGCGAGGCCCTCGCCGAGGGCCGGCTGACCGCCGACGAGCACGCCGAGCGCGTGGACGGGGTGCTGAACGCCAAGACGGTGGGGGAGCTGGAGGTCTTCATCCGGGACCTGCCGGCCGCCCACCGGCGCCCCGCCGCCCCCGCCTACACGCCGGTCCCGTCCCGGCCCACCCCTGGCGCGATCCCGGCGGAGGCCGACGCCAGCGTGGTGGCGGTGTTCAGCAGCGCGATGCGCCGGGGCCGTTGGCGGGCCGGGCGCCGGCTGCACGCGTACGCGGTCTTCGGCAGCGTCGAGATCGACCTCAGCGAGGCGATCTTCGAGTACCAGCAGGTGATGATCAAGGCGGTCTCCGTCTTCGGCGACGTCCAGATCCGCGTCCCGGAGAACATCTCGCTGCGCGGCACCGGAGGCGGTGTGCTCGGCAACTTCGAGGTGAGCCCGCTGGACTCGGCGGACTCCGACGCGCCCGTCGTCTACGTGGACGGCTGGGCCGTCCTCGGCAATGTCGAGGCGCATCCCAAGCGGGGCAGGCTCGTGGCGGACATCCTGGAGCGCGTCCAGGACAAGGTCGACCGGAAGCTGCGCAAACACCTGGGTCATTGAGGGCCGCGAATCCGCCGGTGACCGGAGCGGCCCGATCTCGCGGCGTCCCCGTGGGGGCGTGAACGAGTCGGCGCGCGCCTGCGGATGGGAACGCTGTGCATAGGAGCGCGCACAGCGGGTAGGCCTTGCTGCATCGTCTCTCGCTCGCGAAGCCGTCGTCAGGAGTAGACCGTGCTGCAACCGCCGCATTCGTCCCTGCAGGTAGCCGCCGTTCCGGCCCAGCGGGTGCCAGCGCGGGACAGGGACCAAGACGCCCCCTGGCACACCGAGGCCGTGTGCCGGCGCGACGAGGCCGGCCTCTTCTTCGCCCCGTCGAAGGAGCCGACCGCCGCCCGGCTGTCCCGTGAGGAGGCGGCCAAGCGGGTCTGCGCGCGCTGCCCGGTCATGGTCGAGTGCCGCGAACACGCCCTCCTCCAGCCCGAGCCCTACGGCGTCTGGGGCGGCCTGACGGCGGCCGAGCGCCGGGTGGTGCTGGCCCGGCGCCGCCGCAGGGACGTGGAGCTGAAGAAGGCGGCGAGGGCGGCGGCGAACCGCATGGCGGGCTGACAGCAGCGAAGAGCGCCCCCTGCGCGCAGGGGGCGCTTCCCGTTCCTCCGGGTGCTACTTGGCCCGGTCGAAGTCCACGGCGCTGTAGGCCCGCAGCTTGCTCAGCCGGTGCTCGGAGTCGATCCTGCGTACCGTCCCCGACTTCGACCGCATCACGATCGACTCGGTCAGCGCGGTCTCCGAGCGGTACCGGACGCCGCGCAGCAGCTCGCCGTCGGTGATCCCGGTCGCGACGAAGAAGACGTTCTCCCCGGACACCAGGTCGTTCGTCGTCAGCACGCGATCCAGATCGTGCCCGGCGTCGATCGCCCGCTGCCGCTCCTCGTCGTCCTTGGGCCACAGCTTGCCCTGGATGGTCCCGCCCAGGCACTTGACCGCGCAGGCCGAGATGATGCCCTCGGGGGTGCCGCCGATGCCGAGCAGCAGGTCGACGCCGGTGCCCTCGCGCAGCGCGTACACCGAGCCGGCGACATCGCCGTCGGAGATCAGCTTGATGCGGGCGCCGGCCTCCCGGACCTCGCGGATCAGACCCTCGTGCCGCGGCCGGTCGAGGATGACGACGGTGACGTCCTCCGGCGTGGCCTTCTTCGCCTTCGCGATCCGCTTGATGTTCACGGCCACGGGCGCGTCGATGTCGACGAAGTCCGCCGCCTCCGGGCCGGTGACCAGCTTGTCCATGTAGAACACGGCGGACGGGTCGAACATGGCGCCGCGCTCGGCGGCGGCGAGGACGGCGATCGCGTTCGGCATGCCCTTGGCCGTCAGCGTGGTGCCGTCGATCGGGTCGACGGCGATGTCGACCTCGGGACCGGTGCCGTCGCCGACGTGCTCCCCGTTGAAGAGCATCGGCGCCTCGTCCTTCTCGCCCTCGCCGATGACGACCACGCCGTTCATCGAGACGGTGGAGACGAGGGTCCGCATGGCGCGCACCGCGGCACCGTCGGCGCCGTTCTTGTCACCGCGCCCCACCCAGCGGCCCGCGGCCATCGCGGCGGCTTCGGTCACCCGGACGAGTTCCAGGGCGAGGTTGCGGTCGGGAGCCTCGGCGGGAACATCGAGCTCGGACGGCAGGTGATGATTTTCGGTCATCGGAGCGCACCTTTCTGATACGACGACGGCCGGATGAGGGTCTTGGACCCGACTCTATCGTTAGGCAGACAAAATGAGCAGGGGGCCCCACGGATGAGCGCTTGGGGCACCTGCGACGATAGGGGGCGTGGCAGGTTCGAACGGCAAGCAGAAGACGGCCCGGGACATGATCCTCTCCCTGGCCCTGATCGGCATCGCGGCGGCTTTCGTGTGGTTCTTCGCCATCCCGCACGACGATCACGCTCCCGACCTCAAGCGGGTCGACTACCGGGTCGAGCTGCTCACGGCCCGCCGGGCGGCGAGCTATCCGGTGGCCGCGCCCGAGGGCCTGCCGAGTGCCTGGAAGGCGACCTCCGTACGCTTCCAGGGCGGCGATTCCGACCGCTGGCACCTCGGCTTCCAGACCCCTGACGACCAGTATGTGCAGGTCGAGCAGTCCACGCAGAAGCGGGCCGACTTCATCGACCTCGCCAGCCAGGGCGGGTCGGCGACGAAGCGGACCGAGGACATCGGCGGCCGCACCTGGACCCGGTGCACGGGCGGCCGGTACGACGCCCTCGTCCTGGAGGGCACGTCCGGCTCCACGACGGTGGTGGCCGGAACCGGCTCCTTCGAGGAGCTGAGGACGATGGCCGCGGCGCTGAAGACGAAGTGACCTGCACAACAGACGGAGTGACCTGTACGACCTCCACGCACGCGGAGAGGCCCCCGGCGATGCCGGGGGCCTCTCCGCGTGTCCGGCCCTGTGGGGCCGGGCCGCTCAGACGGTGGTGACGACGTCCTCGTACGCCAGGCGCGGGGAGCGCGGGAACCAGGCGTCCGGGCCCGGGCGGCCGATGTTGACGACCATGAGCGGGGTGTGGTCGTCGTCCAGGAACTCCTTGCGGACGCCCTCGAAGTCCAGGCCGGTCATCGGGCCGGCGGCGAGGCCCGCGGCGCGCACGCCGATGATGAAGTACGCGGCCTGCAGGGCGGCGTTCAGCCCGGCGGCACCCTCACGGGCCGCACGCTCGCTGAAGAACATGTCCTTGGCCTGCGGGAAGTGCGGGAACAGCGCCGGCAGCTCCTCGTGGAACTCATTGTCCGCGGAGAGGATCGCGACCAGCGGGGCGGCGGCCGTCTTGGCCTGGTTGCCCTCGGCCATGTGCCGCACCAGGCGCTCGCGGGCCTCGGCGGAGCGGACCAGGGTGATGCGCAGCGGGCTCTGGTTGAAGGCCGTGGGGCCGTACTTGACCAGGTCGTAGATCGCCTGGACCTGCTCCTCGGTCACCGGCTCGTCGGTGAAGGTGTTCGCGGTGCGGGCCTCGCGGAACAGCAGGTCCTGGGCGGCGGGGTCAAGGGCGAGAGACATGCGTGAACTTCCTAGGTGACGTCTGTTCCGACGTACCGGACCATGGTCCGGATCGGCTGACGTGCACGACACTACGTCAGTGAAGTTCAACCTTCAACAAAGGCCGGGGTGTGGTGACCCGCTTCACAACCCCGGGGTCGACGCCTACTCGGCGCCCTCCTCCTTTTCCTCCTCGGCCAGCGCCGCGTCCAGCCGGGCCCGGGCCCCCTCCAGCCAGCGCCGGCACACCTTGGCCAGCTCCTCGCCGCGCTCCCACAGCGCCAGGGACTCCTCCAGCGACGTACCGCCCGCCTCCAGCCGCCGTACGACCTCGATCAGCTCGTCCCGCGCCTGCTCGTACGAGAGCGCCTCGTCCACCTTGCTCGTCATTCGCTCACCTTCACTGTGAATTCACCGTCGGCGACGCGGGCACGCAGCGCCTCGCCCGCCGTCACCTCGGCCGGATCGCGCACCACGTGCCCGTCCGCCCGCTGCAGCACCGCGTAACCCCGCTGGAGCGTCGCCGCGGGGGAGAGGGCCACCACGCGCGCGTGCGTGTGCGTCAGCTCCGAGTCCGCGCGGTCCAGCAGATGCCCCAGGGTCCGCCGGCCGCGGTCGAGCAGCGACGCGACATGGTCGGCGCGCTCGTCGATCATCCGGTGCGGATCCTCTATCGACGGCCGGGCCAGCGCATGCGCCAGCCCGCGCTCCTCCCGCTCCACGGACGCGGCCATGCAGCGCCGCGCCCGGTCCCGCAGCATCCGCACCCGCTCCAGCTCCTCGCCGACGTCCGGGACGACCTTCTTGGCCGCGTCCGTCGGCGTGGAGGCGCGCAGGTCGGCCACGTGGTCCAGCAGCGGGTTGTCCGGCTCGTGCCCGATCGCGGACACCACGGGCGTACGGCACTCGGCCACGGCCCGCACCAGCTGCTCGTCGGAGAACGGCAGCAGGTCCTCCACGCTGCCGCCGCCGCGCGCGACGATGATCACGTCCACGTCGTCCAGCGCGTCGAGTTCCTTGACCGCCTGCACGACCTGCGGGACCGCGTGCACGCCCTGCACCGGGACGTTGCGCACCTCGAAGCGGACGGCCGGCCAGCGGTGCCGTGCGTTCTCCAGCACGTCCCGCTCCGCGGCGGAGGCCCGGCCGCACACCAGCCCGATCAGCTGCGGCAGGAACGGCAGCGGCTTCTTCCGCTCCGGCGCGAACAGCCCCTCGGCCGCGAGCGCCCTCTTCAGCTGCTCCAGCCGGGCCAGCAGCTCACCGACGCCGACCGGCCGTATCTCGGCGGCCCGCAGCGACAGCTGGCCCCGGGGGGCGTACCACTCGGGCTTCGCCAGGACGACGACACGGGCGCCCTCGCCGACGACGTCCGCGACCGCGTCGAACACCTGGCGGTAGCAGGTCACGCTGACGGAGATGTCGTACGAGGGGTCGCGCAGCGTGAGGAACACGACGCCGGCACCGGGGCGCCGGGAGAGCTGGGTGATCTGCCCCTCGACCCACACGGCCCCGAGGCGGTCGATCCAGCCGCCGATCAGCCGGGAGACCTCGCCGACGGGGAGCGGGGCTTCGGGGGACGTGTTCACAGCCATGCGGCGAGCCTAACGGCCGGTACCGACAATGCCGTCCCGGCTACGCGCGGTCACGACTCCGGAGACGCAGCCTGCGGGCAGTCGTGCGGTTTCCCGCGCTTCTGCGGGCGCGCAGCCTGCGGGCAGTCGTGCCGCTGGGGCGGCACGGGTGGGCGCAGGCGGCACCCGCCGGCGCGGGCCAGGGAACCCCCGCCCCGCCACAGCGCCGGCCGGCTGGTCAACGGCTCCCGCCCCCGGTGACCTCCTCGGCGAACGCCGCCGAGGAGGCGAACACCGGCAGGACCACGATCTCCATGGCCACCGTCCACACCCACCGGGGCACGTCGGGGACCAGGGCGCGCCGGTACTGGAAGCTGTCGTTCCGGTGTCGGACATACGCACGAACTCTTCCCCGCGCGAGCGCGGGCACGCGATCTCCGGCCTCCGGACGCGGCCTTACGATGGGACCCATGACCGCTTCGTCTGGCCGCCGTGTCCTGCTCGCCGCCCCCCGGGGCTACTGCGCCGGCGTGGACCGCGCCGTGATCGCCGTCGAGAAAGCCCTGGAGCAGTACGGGGCCCCGATCTATGTCCGGCACGAGATCGTCCACAACAAGTACGTCGTGCAGACCCTGGAGAAGAAGGGCGCCGTCTTCGTCGAGCGCACGGAGGAGGTGCCGCCCGGCAACATCGTCATGTTCTCGGCGCACGGCGTCGCCCCCGTGGTGCACGAGGAGGCCCGGCAGGGCCGGCTCGCCACCATCGACGCCACCTGCCCTCTGGTCACCAAGGTCCACAAGGAAGCCGTCCGGTACGCCAACGAGGACTACGACATCCTCCTGATCGGGCACGAGGGGCACGAGGAGGTCATCGGCACCTCCGGCGAGGCCCCCGAGCACATCCAGCTCGTCGACGGTCCCGAGGACGTCGCCAAGGTCACGGTCCGCGACGAGTCGAAGGTCGTCTGGCTGTCCCAGACCACGCTCTCCGTGGACGAGACCATGGAGACCGTCGACGCCCTGAAGACGAAGTTCCCCGGGCTCGTCTCTCCGCCCAGCGACGACATCTGCTACGCCACCCAGAACCGGCAGCTCGCCGTGAAGCAGATGGGCGCCGAGGCCGAGCTGGTCATCGTGGTCGGCTCGCGCAACTCCTCCAACTCCAAGCGGCTCGTCGAGGTCGCCAAGCTGGCCGGCTCCCGCGAGGCCTACCTGGTGGACTTCGCCAGCGAGATCGACGAGGCCTGGCTGGAGGGCGTGACCACCGTCGGTGTCACCTCCGGTGCCTCCGTGCCCGAGGTGCTGGTCGAGCAGGTCCTGGAATGGCTCGCCGAGCGCGGCTACGGGGACGTGGAGCTGGTCAGGGCGGCCGAGGAGTCGATCACCTTCTCGCTGCCCAAGGAACTCCGCCGTGACCTGCGTGAAGAGGCCGCGGCGCTGGTCGCCGAGCGGGGCGGGAGCGGCACGTCCGGGGAGTGACTGTCAGTCGTCCGTCGTAACGTGGAGCCATGCAGATCTTCGGTGTGGACATCGGCGGATCCGGGATCAAGGGCGCCCCTGTGGACCTGGACCGGGGCGACCTGGCCCAGGAGCGCTGCAAGGTGCTCACCCCGCATCCGGCGACGCCCGACGGCGTGGCGGACGGCGTGAAGCAGGTCATCGACCACTTCGGCTGGACGGGCCCGGTCGGCCTGACCTTCCCCGGGGTGGTCACCGGCGGCGCCACGGTGCGTACGGCGGCGAACGTCGACAAGAGCTGGATCGACACGGACGCGCGCGCGTTGTTCAGCGACCGGCTCGGCGGACTCCCGGTGACCGTGGTCAACGACGCGGACGCGGCGGGCGTCGCCGAGATGGAGTTCGGCGCCGGCCGAGGCCGCAAGGGCACGGTCATCCTGCTCACCTTCGGCACGGGCATCGGCAGCGCCGTCTTCGTGGACGGCACCCTGGTCCCGAACACCGAGCTGGGCCACCTGGAGCTGAACGGCCACGACGCGGAGCGGCGCGCCTCCAGCAAGGCCAAGGAGGACCACGACCTCAGCTGGGAGCAGTGGGCGAACCGCGTCCGCAAGTACCTGGCGCACGTGGAGATGCTGTTCTCGCCGGAGCTGTTCATCGTCGGCGGCGGGGTCAGCCGCAAGTCGGAGAAGTTCCTGCACCTCATCGAGGGCATCAAGGCCGAGATCGTCCCCGCGCAGCTGCAGAACAACGCGGGCATCGTCGGAGCGGCGATGAGAGCGGCCCACCACGCCGCCTAGCCGCCCGGGGCGCCCCGGTCACCGGGGCGGCCGGTCTAGCTCCTCCGCCGGCGCTGCCGGACCCACCGCACCCGGCGGACGAGCACGATCACTCCGGCGGCGAGCGTCCCCCCGTACAGCCAGCCGGCCTGGGTGGCGAGCCCGGTGACCAGCCCCATCGTCTGGCCCAGCAGCCCCCCGCCGCCCTCGCCGAGCGCCGGCAGCCCCACGGCGAACGCGATCGGTACGACGACGGGAGCGGTCAGCAGATCCCCGCCCCGCACCCACAGCGCGGTCAGCACGCACACCGGCAGGAACAGCACGCCGTAGACCGTCGGGGACCCCCCGAACAGCAGCTGGTCCAGACAGCCGAGCAGGAACATCGCCGCGGCGCAGAACAGCCCGCTGCCCAGCCCGGTCAGCCGGGGGTTCGGCAGCCGCGGTCCGGGCCGCGCCCCCCGTGCCTGCCGGACGGCCCCCGCCTGCCGCCCGCCCCGCCCGGGTCCCGGCGCGGGCCTGCGCTCACCACCGGGTCCGCGCTCGCCGCCCCGCCGGCGCCGTGCCTGCGGGGGCAGCGGGGGCTGGGGCGGCCTGCCGCGTCGCGGTCCGTCGTTCGGGGGTCGCGTTCTGTGTTGCTCCACAGGGACCAACCTAGGTCTGTTTATGTGCAGAATCGGCCCCCAGACACGCCGGTGGGCGGAGCTTGGCCGGGCGTTCGACGCTCTCGCGAGGCGGGCGCGCGGGACGCCGTAAACTGGGGGATCGGCCAGTGTCGGTCTCTGGCCCCTGGCAGCCCCTGGCCCACTCAATTACGGGAAGTCGCAACGTGTCGCTCACGATCGGAATCGTCGGCCTGCCCAATGTCGGCAAGTCGACCCTGTTCAACGCCCTGACCAAGAACGACGTGCTGGCGGCCAACTACCCGTTCGCCACGATCGAGCCGAACGTCGGCGTGGTCGGCGTCCCCGACGCCCGCCTGGCCAAGCTGGCCTCGATCTTCGGCTCGGAGCGCATCCTTCCGGCCACGGTCGACTTCGTCGACATCGCCGGCATCGTGCGCGGCGCCTCCGAGGGCGAGGGCCTCGGCAACAAGTTCCTCGCGAACATCCGCGAGTCGGACGCGATCTGCCAGGTCATCCGCGCCTTCAAGGACGAGAACGTCGTCCACGTCGACGGCAAGGTCTCGCCGAAGGACGACATCGAGACGATCAACACCGAGCTGATCCTCGCCGACCTCCAGACCATCGAGAAGGTCCTCCCGCGCCTCCAGAAGGAGTCGCGCATCAAGAAGGACGTGGCGCCCAAGGTCAAGGCGGTCGAGGAGGCCAAGGAGATCCTGGAGAAGGGCGACACGCTCTTCGCGCACGGCATCGTCCAGGGCACCGAGCGCAACGAACTCCTCCACGACCTGCACCTCCTCACGACGAAGCCCTTCCTCTACGTCTTCAACGTCGATGAGGACGAACTGATCGACGAGGACTTCAAGAACGAGCAGCGCGCCCTGGTCGCCCCCGCCGAGGCGATCTTCCTCAACGCCAAGCTGGAGGCCGACCTCGCCGAGCTGGACGAGGAGGAGGCCCTGGAGCTGCTGGAGTCCGTCGGCCAGCACGAGCCGGGCCTGGCCACCCTCGCCCGCGTCGGCTTCAACACCCTCGGCCTGCAGACGTACCTGACGGCCGGCCCCAAGGAGTCCCGCGCCTGGACGATCAAGAAGGGCGCCACCGCCCCCGAGGCGGCCGGTGTCATCCACACCGACTTCCAGAAGGGCTTCATCAAGGCGGAGGTCATCTCCTTCGACGACCTGGTCGAAACCGGCTCGGTCGCCGACGCCCGCGCCAAGGGCAAGGCCCGCATGGAGGGCAAGGAGTATGTGATGCAGGACGGGGACGTGGTGGAGTTCCGCTTCAACGTGTAGTCGTCTCGATACCGCTTGTGAGGTCATCGGTCGACATGCGGTTCAGGAGAGGCCGGACTTCGGCGAGTCCGGCCTTTTCCACGTTCAGGTGCTGACCTGGCGCTGATTTTTCAGCCGCTCCGGGGAGGTGTGAGCTTGTCGAGGTCGACACTGATCTCGAAGGGCACCGGGCGCTGGAGGGCGCCCCGGAAGATGCCGGCGGGCGCGTAGGCGCCCGTTGGTTCGTCGAGCTCGTACACGTGGACGACGGGTGCGCCGTCCTCGTCCTCGATGCACCAGTAGTGCGGGATGCCTGCCTCCGCGTATTTGCGGAGCTTGACAGTGCGGTCGCGGTGCGCGGACTCAGGGGAGACGACTTCCACGACGAGGTTCACGTGATCGGGGGCGTACCAGGTGCGGTCGGGGTCGTAGGGCAGGTCCGTCAGCAAGAGGTCCGGCTCGGGGCGGTTGCGGGCATCGAGGCGGATCGTCATCTCCCGCTCGACCTCGACGCCGGCCGGCGCCTGCGCCATGAGCGTGGTGGTCAGGGCAGTGACGAGGCGGCCGTGCCAGGACCGCTGGGGCGACATCATGAATACGAGGGCTCCGTCGATCAGCTCCGTGTGGCGCGGTGCCTCGGGGAGGTGATCCAGGTCCTCCGCGAACCAGCCTTCCGCGCGGGGCGGGCGCATCCAGTCGGGTAGTGCGGTCATGGCTTCACGGTAGCGGCTGTGGCGGCGGCAAGCCGGGTGCTCCCCGGAGCCTCCGATCCACGCCTCGCCACGGCCGCGAGTTCCTACGGCGTGGGGAGGATGCCTCCGTCCAGCGCGTCATGACGGATGCGTTGGGTCAGGGCGAGCTGTTCGCGCAGCAGGCGCTCGTGTTCGTCCAGCCGCTTCATCGTGTCGGCGATCGCCTGCTGGGTGGCAAGGCTGGGCAGTACCACGGGCAGCTCACGGAGCACGTCGAGGGAGATAGTCTTCATCTTCATGCTCCCGGTGGAGTGGGCCTCCAGCCACGTACGTGCCTCCAGACCCCGCAAGTACGCGGCGAAGTAGTCGGCGTCGAGCTCGGCGGGGGGACGCAGCAGGAAGCACCCTGTGCCGCACACCCAGCCATTCTGTTCCTCACGGACGACGGCGGCTCGTCCCAGCTCTCCTCGGCGCGCCATGACGACATCGCCAGGGCGGAGGTGGAAGCGCTCCAGCCCCATGGCCTGTCGCTCGCTGATGCACCGGATGTTCGCGGTGCTGAAGCCACTTCCGGTCAGGTCTTTGGGCATCACCACGGGTACGCCGCCGACGTCGACGTAGTGGTCGGCGCGAATCAGACTTCCCGAGGGTCCCGCGAGCAGCAGGCCCGGGGCCTCGAGTAGCCCTTCTGCGGAGCCCTCCACCAGGCGCCGGAGTGGCACACGCGGGGCTTCCGTCTCGCCGCGCGCCACCCGCTCGCTCCGGTCGAAGCTCTTGCAGAGGTGGGCCGTCGCGCCCGCTGTCGATTCGGCGCGATTCACTAGCTCGTCGAGCAGGCGGCGTGTGTCCAGCGCCGCGGTTGGCTGCTCCCGGGCAGGCGTCACGTACAGCCGGGGGTCAAGGGGACAGCCGTCGTTCTCCAGGATCTCGTCGTAGGAGACCGAGCAGGAGAATCCGGGTTCGTCGGGAGTCGCGCAGGGAGACCGTAGCCAGGCGTGGAACCGGCCGCTGATGCGGTCCCTGTCTGCCGGGCCGAGCTCACAGGCTTGGCGCGGAGCCTGCGTGCCGAGTTGGCTCGCGTCGATGAAGAGGACGGAATCGGTTTCACCGACGGGGACGTGGCGGGATTTGTCACGGGCGAGTAGCCAGAGGTGCACAGGGACCGTCGTGCGGGAGAAGAGATCGGCCGGTAGCGCGACAATGGCGAGAAGCGCGCCTTCGGCCAGTATCGCCTTGCGGATCTCCGCTGCGCGACCGCGTGCGGAGGCAGCGCCCGACGGCATGATCAGGGCGGCCTTCCCCTTCTCGCTGAGTCGGGTCCACGCGAGTTGGATCCAGGCGAAGTTCGCGTTCGACTCGGGGGGTGGGCCGAAGGGCCAGTCAAGGTGTTCCAGGCCCTGGACGCGCTGGTTGAACGGCGGGTTGCACAGCACGAGTTCGGCCATGCCGTTGCCCAGACTCCGGAAGAGTGACCCGGGATCGGAGGCACGTACCAGGGGCCGGTCGATGCCGTGCAGGGCCAGGTTCAGCATGGCCAGCTGGGGGTTGCGGTGATCCATGGCGTAACCCTCGAACGAGGCGCCGCCAACGTGACCCTGCTGTGCGATGTGCCGCGCGGCGGCGGCGAGGAACCCCCCGGTGCCGCAGGCGGGGTCGAGTACACGATCGCCGGGCTGGGGGGACAGGCATTCCGAGATCAGTCGCGTGAGCGTGCGCGGGGTGTGGTACTCGCCCGTCTGAGCGGTGCTCTCTGCGACGTACCGTTCCAGGAGCAGGTCGGCGACCTCTTCGATTCCGGCCTCGGCGGCTGTAGGGGGCTGTTGGAGCGCGGCAAGGAAGGCCGCCACCCATGGCAGGTCCTCCGCCTCGCCTTTGCCGGCGAACACATTCTCCGGATTCCAGGGCGCGAGCACGGGAAAGCGGTCGTTCCTGGAGGCGAGGAAGAGTGCGTCATTCAGGTCCCTCAGCGGTGGATACCCGGTCTGTGCCTCCGCAACGGCTCTGGACCACCGTTTGACCAGTTCGTCACCCGGATCGTTCGCAGAGTCGATGAACCTTGCGAGCACCAGGATGGCGAGCATTGCGGTGAGGTCGCGGTCCGTGCTCCGGCCCCGCTGAAAGGGGGCATACGCCCGCCACAGTCGGTCGACGACCTCTGCGGCGGGGCCGTGCGCATCCGTGCTCTCCACTGGGAACTCCTCGCTCTGGTGTTTCACTACGGTCGGCTGATCGCATACGTGGCTGCCGGTGCCTGCTTGAGTAGCTATGCGCAGTGTGGCTGCGCAGTCGCACGGCGCTGATACTGTGTGCCTCGTCCGGCATCCTCTTCTGTCGAAGCGTCATAAACCTAGCAACTCATGGGGGTTGATATGGCGTGCCAATCGTTCTCATCGCTGTACGAAAGACAAGTGCGCAGTCGGACTGCGCGATGGGGTTGTCGCGTTCTTGCTGCTGGAGGGGCTCGGGGACGAGTCACCGTGTGGGGAGGTCGCCGCACGGAAGGTCTGAGGAGTGACTCACGTCACCATCGCCATGACGTGCCGACCCTGTAAGCGTGGTCGCCGGCGTCGGCGGCTTCGGGGCGCGTCCGCCCGTCGCCTCACCGTGCGCTGGCGCCACGCGCTGCGAAAGGCCTCCGGCGGGGCCGGGAGAAGAGGGCGGGCGCGTGGCGAGCAGACACGGTTGCGAGGGGATCCGGCTACACGAGGCCGGCCCAGTCGGTGGTCGATGGCCACGGCAGGGCGGTCGATGCGGTGCGGGCGGCGCTCCGGCCGATTCGCGACGCGGCGGTCGAGCGCGAGCTCGACGCCATCCCCGCTCGGACACCGATTTGACCCGTTGGACCGTTGAAGAGGAACAGGCACGCTTGGGTATGACCGACGGGGGGTCCACGACGCCCGACTGAGTGACGGGCAACGGAGCCCCAGCCATCAGTGCGGCCTCGCCGACGATCCAGCGCTAGGTGTATTGATCACGAGCGTTGTTGACACCTGCGGGGCTTGATCATGCCGAAGACCTCCGGTGTGGTGGAGCTGTCTAGGACTGCACCGCACGGAGGTCTTCGTGCCCCACCGTAATGCCCGGCTGACCGTTCATGGCAGGCGGCTGCTTGTCGAGCGTGTCGGCGCGGGCCGCCCTGTCGCGCATGTTGCGGCCGAGACGGGCATCTCCCGCGCGACCGCCCACAAGTGGATCCGCCGCTGGCGCACGGAGGGCGAGGCCGGCCTGCACGACCGATCCAGCCGCCCGATGACGACAACCCACCGCACTGCGCCAACGGTGGAGGCCAGGTGTGTCAGCAGCGGCAGGCACGCAAACTCGGACCAGCCCGCCTTGGCCCGATCCTGGGACTGCCCACCTCGACCGGGCACCGGGTCCTGACACGTCGCGGCCTGAACCGGCTGGCCCACCTGGACCGGCCGACCGGACAGGTCATCCGCCACTACGAACGCGACCGGCCCGGCGAGCTGATCCACGTGGATGTCAAGAAGCTCGGTCGCATTCCCGACGGCGGCGGCCGCAAGGTCCTGGGCCGCCAGGCCGGCCGCGTGACCCGCAGTGGCATGGGATTCGACTACATCCACTCCGCTGTCGACGACCACACCCGCCTCGCTTACAACGAGATCCACGGTGATGAGAAGGCCGCCACCTGCGCATCCTTCCTCCGCCGGGCAGCAGCCTTCTTCAGGGCACACGGCATCGATCGCGTCGAGCGGGTCCTGACCGACAACGCCTGGCCCTACCGCAAAAGCTTCGCCTGGCAGCAGGCCCTGGCCGACCTCGGCGCGGTCGGCCAGCTCACCCGCGCCTACCGGCCGCAAACCAACGGCAAAAGTCGAACGCTTCAACCGAACCCCGCGAGCACTTCCTGGCCACCGAGAAGGGGCCGATCATCGCCCACCACACGCTCGGCTACCAGCTCACCTCCGCGGGGATCGACCGGGCCGGCACCGAAGGCGCCTGGCTGCTGCCCGAGGACCCTGACGCTTCTGCCCGCTCCTTGCGCGACGCCCTGAGTACCTACTCCGGCGCCACCGTCGCCGTGGTCATCGCCGACTCCGACGGCCGCGCCGACCGACGCGGTGCCACTGTTATCTCCATCGGTGCGGCAGGTGTGGCGCCCCTGCGGGTGACGGAGCACGGCGGTAAACGGCAGGAGGAGAGACCTTCACCGACCTCATCGCTGCGGCAGCGGGGATCATCCTCGGCCAGCGCGGTCGTGGCGCCTCGGTCGCGGTCCTGCGCGGTATCGCGTACGGCTCCAGTGACGAGGGCGTGGCCGCGATGCTCCATCACCGGCCGTGAAGCTCGTCATCATGCCGCTCGCCAGTCCCGCCGCACTCCAGCCCTGTGCGAGAGACGCCGGAGCTGCATGGTGCTGGGATAGCGCTCCCGTGCTGGGATGGTGCTGGGATGACCGGCTCGAAAGCGTCGTTTCCGCAGGTCACAGCGCTGTGTCCGACGTTCCGCTTCAATGTCTGATACGTCCAGCAAAAGGCCGTCTGACCTGCGACGGAGCGGGTTGGGCGGCCTTTGCGGTCCGCACAGAGTCCGCAGCGCGCTGACTTCGGTCAGCGGGCGGGGAGCGGATGCGCTGCGCACGTCATGTGACCTGGTCGTCACCAACGGCCTGATCGACCGGCTTGGTAGTGGCCGTGGTCGAGGCGGATCGACGACGAGCACCGTCTCGTCTACCTGCTCACCGACAAGGAGATCGTCATCCTTGCCGCTCGCTACCGCTACTGAACGTGTAACGGCAGCGTGAAGTGAATGCGACGAGACCGACGCGCGGTTCTTCGCGAGCGCGACCGACCTCATCGGCACCCCGACCGAGCTCAACGACGAGGACGGGCGCACCGCCTGGCAGAGCCGCACCACGCTGTGGGCATTACGACGTGGAACGCCAACGCGTCCG
Organism: Streptomyces sp. NPDC046727; assembly: GCF_040645635.1. Taxonomy (NCBI): domain Bacteria; kingdom Bacillati; phylum Actinomycetota; class Actinomycetes; order Kitasatosporales; family Streptomycetaceae; genus Streptomyces; species Streptomyces sp. NPDC046727. Next base: position 1,654 of record NZ_JBEYYR010000052.1, on the reverse strand, counting down.
CGTACACACCGCTCCACGCCCGACCCAGAGTTTCGCGAACGACCCGGACGGACGTGAGTTCGACGCGATCAGCGACGAGTACGTGGCCCAGGCGAAGGCGGCCGCACGCCGTACTTCCGCTTCGACGGACCGCCCGGCCCCGGCGTGATCGATAAGCTCCAGGAATACGGACGCCGGTACGGCGTCGAGCCGGTGATCGACACGGCTTCGCTGGAGTGAGGGCATGTACGAGTTCCATGGCTGGTTCGGTATCTCCGAGGACACGTACGAGGACGACTCGCAGTCCCTGCGGGCCGGTGTCGAGGAGCTGCGTGCGCGGATCGACGCAATCCAGTGGGCCCCCAGCTGCAAGGTCATGCTCGACGTCTTCAACGGGCTGCACGTCGTCACGGCCACCGGCCAGACCAACCACATCGGATACGAGGCCGGGCAGCTGGACGAACTGGTCGCGTACATCGCGCGCCGTTTCCCCGGCTCGTGGGGGCTCCTTTACGACCGCTCCGACGAAGGTGACCTCCCGAACGCCGACAACGCGTTCCGGGTGCGCGTCATGCGCAGGGGGGTCGTGGAGGAGCGCCTGGATCCGTTCCTCTCGCCGTGCAATCCGGTGATCGAGGACTGACCCTACGAGGCTCGCCGGGGCTCACCTGTCACCGAGGGCGCCACAGTCGTCGAACAGGTAGACGGCTCGACCCGTCTGCTGCCCTGACCAGGCCCGCAGCACCGCTCTCTTCACGCCGCCGGCCGTCGGCCTTCACACGAACCCCCGGACAGCACGTCGTCGCGGCGAAGCTGTCGATCGCCGCCTCGGTGGAGTCATACGGCGGGCACGCCACTCCCAACTTCCCCTCATACCAGAGGTGAACGCGTGCCTCGTTCCGGATCTCGACCTCGGCAGGCAGGTCGGCGAAGACCTCCCGCCCGGCCCGGACAGCTGACACCAAGGAGGCGGGCGCCCGCTCGTGTTCGGCTGGTGCCCGCCTCCCTGTGTCGTGCTGCTAGCTGAGCGTGCCGATCTTGTTGATGACGTCGATCGCGTTGTCCTGGTGTGCCGAGCTGTACAGGACCGGGGCGGTGATGTGGCCCGCTCCGTCGTCCTCGCCGTGCGAGTTGGCGCCGACGATCTGACCCTCCGGGGTGGCCATCGGGCCGCCCGAGGCGCCGTGGCCCATGTCGCAGTCGAACTTCAGCCGGTCGTCCACGGGGAAGAACGGGGTGGCGTCCTGCGCGTTGCCCGTGCAGTAGAACTGCGTGTAGCCGTCCATGTCGGTGCGGTGGTAGCCGTCACCGGGGAAGCCGGAGTCGATGATGTCCGACCAGTCGGGGCCCGAGCCGAAGTTGTAGCCGAAGGCGCCGACCGTGTCGGTCAGGTTCGTGTAGCCGGCCGGGGGAATGACCGTGAAGGCTGCCATGTCGCCCCAGAACATGTCCCCGTCAGCGGTCCACGCGGTGGGCGCGACCTTCGCGTTGGCGGTCCACTCGCCCCACGGAGCGTCGTAGCCCTTGGCGGTCTGGTCGTTCTTCTTGAAGCCGGGGATGAAGACGATGTCCTTGTAGAAGCCTTCCGCGCCGGTTCCGTCACCGGGGTGGACGCAGTGGCCGGCGGTCCACACGGTGTTCTTGTTGGCGGTGACGATGGACGATCCGCTGCAGC
>NZ_JBEYYR010000051.1:0-61307 GCF_040645635.1 Streptomyces sp. NPDC046727 | reverse complement strand
CGGGGTCGCGCTCACCGCGACCGCCGTGTTCGACCACCCGAGCGCCCGCGCCCTGGCCGCCCACCTGCTCGCTCTGGCGAGCGGGGAGGGCACTGCCGGTGGTGGCACCGGCCCCCGCCCGCCGTGCCGTCAGCTCGTGCCGAGGAGCTGCTTCATCTCCTTGATCTCGGCGTTCTGCGCGGTGACGATGGCGTCCGCCATGGCCTTGGCCGCGCTGTCGCGGCCCTTCTGCTTCTCGGTGGTGGCCATCTCGACGGCGCCCTGGTGGTGCTCGACCATCAGCGACAGGAACTTGGTGTCGAAGTCCTTGCCGGTGGCCTTCTCCAGGCCCGCCATGTCGGCTTCGCTCATCATTCCGGACATTCCGGCGTGCCCCGAGTGGTCCATGCCGGCCATGGGCAGCTCCTCGCCCCAGGCCTTGAGCCAGCCGGTCATGGTGCGGATCTCCGGGTCCTGCGCCTTCTCGATGCGCGCGGCGAGGTCCTTCACCTGCGCCGAGGAGGCCCGGTCGGCGGCGAGCCGCGCCATCTCCAGGGCCTGCTGGTGGTGCGGGATCATGCCCTGCGCGAAGGCGACGTCCTGGGCGTTGTGCGCGCCGGCCGACGCGCCCGGTGCGGCGCTCGCGGAGGCGGAGCCGCCGTGGCCGGTGTGGCCGCCGGTGTCGCTGTCGTCGCCGTTGCCGCCGCAGGCGGCCAGGACGAGGGCGCTGGTCACGGCGACCGTGGCGAGGGCGGCACGGCGGATCAGGGTACGGGTGGACATAGGGGGAACTCCTGCTGTTCTGAAGGGATTTCGGGCACGCGTGCGCACGGCCGCGGCACCTGCGTACGGCAGGGCGTGCGGCCGGGGCGGCCTCTAGATCCGCAGGAGTTGGAGTTCGGCCAGATCGGGCGGGGCGCGGGCGCCCTCCGGCGTGGCGGCCGGAGCGGAGCGCGGGCAGTCGGCAGCGGCGGGCACGGTCAGCGGGTCGGGGATCGGTCCGGGCAGCTCCGGGCCGCCGTGCACCGCGCCCGAGGCACAGCTGGGGTCGGCGTGGTGCGGCCGGTGGTCGCCGCAGTGACCGGCACCGTCCGGGCAGTCGTCCGGCGCGGTGGCGACGACCGCACCGTGCGCGGCGCGCTCGTGTCCCGCTCCGGCGTGTCCCATGCCCCCGCCGGGCGCCAGGGCGTGCATGCCGAGCAGACCGGCCAGCAGGGCCAGCACGAGCAGCGCGCGGTGCCGCCGCTGGGGCGGTCGCGGGGCGTGTGTGCCGGTGCCGGTCATCGGGGACATCGTACGGGGCCGGGAGCGGCCGGCGGACCGGGGCACGCCGGAGGGCGGCGGACGCCCGCCGCGCCCGGTCAGCATGACCGGGGCCCCGGGCGGTTACAGATGACTCACACCGGCCAAGCGGAGTGAGGGGCGAGCCGTGTTCTACTACCTGCTCAAGTACGTGGTGCTGGGTCCGCTGCTCAAGCTGGTCTTCCGTCCCCGGATCGAAGGCCTGGAGCACGTGCCCGACTCGGGCCCGGCGATCATCGCCGGGAACCACCTGTCCTTCTCCGACCACTTCCTGATGCCGGCGATACTGAGACGTCGCATCACCTTCCTCGCCAAGGCGGAGTACTTCACCGGTCCGGGGCTGAAGGGCCGGCTCACCGCGTTCTTCTTCCGCAGCGCCGGGCAGATCCCGGTGGACCGCTCCGGCAAGGAGGCGGGGCAGGCCGCGATCCGCGAGGGGCTCAAGGTGCTGGGCAGGGGCGAACTGCTCGGCATCTACCCGGAGGGCACGCGGTCGCACGACGGCAGGCTGTACAAGGGCAAGGTCGGGGTCGCCGTGATGGCTCTGACGGCGGGGGTCCCGGTGGTGCCCTGCGCGATGATCGGCACGTTCGAGGCGCAGCCGCCCGGCAAGGTCGTACCCAGGCTCCACCCGGTGACCATCCGTTTCGGCGAGCCCCTCGACTTCTCCCGCTATGCCGGCATGGAGCACGAGAAGGCCGTGCTGCGGGCGATCACCGACGAGATCATCTACGCGATCCTGGGCCTGTCCGGGCAGGAGTACGTCGACGAGTACGCGGCCGTCGTCAAGGAGCGGCAGGCGGCGGAGCAGGGCGCGCGGGAGCGCAGATTCCCGCGGGCGCCGCTGAGTTGACCTCTGCCGTCGGCAGAAGAGCCGTGTCACCGGCGGGCGGTGTGCCTAGGCTCGGCGCATGAAGAGGGCTGTGGTGATCGGGGCGACGGGGCAGATCGGCCGTCCGGTGGTGGCGGCGCTGGCGCGGGACGGCTGGGCGGTGACGGCCGCCTCGCGGGGCGGCGGCCGGGACGCGGCCTGGGACGACGGGGTACGGACGGTCCGGCTGGACCGCGCCGACGGCGCGGCCCTGGCCGCGGTGGTGGGTGACGGCTGTGACCTGGTGGTCGACGTGGTCGCCTACGACGCCGGGCACGCACGGCAGTTGACGGGTCTCGCGGACCGGATCGGCTCGGCGGTGGTGATCTCCAGCGTGTCGGTGTACGAGGACGGCGCGGGACGCGGCTTCGACACCCAGGGCGAGCCGGACGGCTTCCCGGTCTACCCGGTGCCGGTGCCCGAGACCCAGCCGGCCCTCGCCCCGGGCGAGGCGTCGTACAGCACGCGCAAGGCCGCACTGGAGCGTGAACTCCACGCGTCCGGCGGCGACTTGCCGGTGACGGTGCTGCGGGCGGGCGCGGTGCACGGGCCGCACAGCCCGCTGCCGCGCGAACTGTACTTCGTCAAGCGGAACCTGGACGGACGGCGGGACCGGGTGCTGGCGTACCGGGGTGAGAGCCGGTTCCATCCGTCGAGCGCCCGGAACATCGCCGAGCTGGTGCGGCTGGCGGCGGCCCGGCCGGGTTCCCGGGTGCTCAACGCCTGTGACGGCGAGGCGCCGACGGTGGCCGCGATCGACGCCGTGATGGGGGTGGAGAGCCGGACGACGTACCTCGACGGGCCGCCGGCCGGATCCGTGGGGCGGACCCCGTGGTCGGTGCCGCTGCCGGTGGTGTTCGACATGTCGGCCGCGGCGCGGGAGCTGGGCTACCGGCCCGTGGTGTCGTACGCCGAGAGCCTGCCGGAGACGGTGGAGTGGCTGACCGAGGCGCTGCGCGGGCGGGACTGGCGGACGGGCTTTCTGCTGCTCACCCAGGTGTACCCGGATCTGTTCGACTACGCGGCGGAGGATGCCTGGCGCACGGCGTAGCGAAGGGGCGGCCGGAAGGTCCGGCCGCCCCTCGTCACCGTACGGGTGGGGTCACGGCTTGGGCGTGGCGTGCGGGGTGCAGGTCACGTCCTTGCCGTCCAGCTTGCCGTTGATCAGGTAGGAGTCGACGCGCTGGTTGATGCACGGGTTGACCAGGCCGGTCACACCGTGGGAGCCCGCGTCCTTCTCGGTGATCAGGCGGGAGCCCTGGAAGCGCTTGTGCAGCTCGACGGCGCCGTCGTACGGGGTGGCGGCGTCACGGGTGGACTGCACTATCAGCACCTGCGGCAGGCCCTTATGGGTCTTGACGTCGACCGGGGTCTGCTGCTTGGCGGACCAGGTGGCGCACGGCAGGTTCATCCAGGCGTTCGACCAGGTCAGGAACGGGTAGTCCTTGTGCAGCCGGGTGTTGTCCCGGTCCCACTTCTGCCAGCTGGTGGGCCACTTGGCGTCGGCGCACTCGACGGCCGTGTAGACGGCGTTGCCGTTCTCCGAGGCGATGTTGCCGGCCGTGTCCGACAGGTCGGGGGCCGCGGCGTCGACCAGTGCCTGGGTGTCGCCCGCGACGTACTTGCTGAAGACCGTCGCGACCGGCACCCACGAGGAGTCGTAGTACGGGGCGCTCTGGAAGAAGGAGATCAGCTCGGCCGGGCCGACGACCCCGCCGATCGGGTTCTTCTTGGCCGTGGCGCGCAGCTGGAGCCACTTGGCCTGGACGGCGGCGCGGGTGGTGCCGAGGTGGAAGGTGGCGTCGTTCTCGGCGACCCAGTCCTGCCAGTCCTTCCAGCGGCCCTCGAACGCGACGTCCTGGTCCAGGTTGGCCTGGTACCAGATCTTCTCGCGGGAGGGGTTGACCACGCTGTCGACGATCATGCGACGCACGTGGCCGGGGAAGAGGGTGCCGTAGACGGCGCCGAGGTAGGTGCCGTAGGAGACACCGAGGTAGTTGAGCTTCTTCTCGCCGAGCGCGGCGCGGATGACGTCCAGGTCGCGCGCGGTGTTCGGCGTGGTCATGTGCGGCAGCATCGCGCCGCTGCGCTCGGCGCAGCCGTCCGCGTACTCGCGGGCCAGCTTGCGCTGCGCGGTCTTGTCGGCCTGGCTGTCCGGCACCGGGTCCATCTTCGGGGCCTTGACGAACTCCTGCGGGTCGATGCAGGAGATGGGCGTCGAGTGGCCGACGCCGCGCGGGTCGAAGCCGACGAAGTCGTAGGCCTTGGCGACGTTGGCCCAGACGGCGTTCTTGGTGGTGACCCGGCGCGGGAAGCGCAGGCCGGAGCCGCCGGGGCCGCCCGGATTGTAGATGAGCGCGCCCTGGCGCTCCTTCTTGGTGCCGGTGTTGCCGATGTGGTCCACGGCGAGCTTGATCTGCTTGCCGTAGGGGTGGGCGTAGTCGAGCGGCACGCTGACCCAGCCGCACTGGATGGGCTTCTCCAGCCCCCAGTCGTCCGGGCAGTCCTGCCACTTGATGCCGGCCTTGGCCGCCCGGGCGGCGGCGATCTCGGCGCCCTTGGCCTCCCGGTCCGGGCCGGGCCGTCCGACGGCACCGGCCGCGGGCGCCGACACGGCGCCGGCGATCAGGGTGGCGGTGACGAGTGCTCCGGCCGAACCGAGCGCCAGCAGGCGGCTCTTCGGTCTGTTCTCCCTCAAGTGGGGCCCCTCCCCGTACCTCGCTGTGAGTGGTCAGGCGGGGATCCTCTCGGCTGTGGGCCCGCTGAGAACAGGGTTTTCCACCCATCTTTACCAATCCGATAACCGGACGATCATGTCCCGCTGAGCGCGACGCTCCACGGGGGTGCCTCAGTCGAGCCGGGTCAGTGCCTCGTCCAGCAGCCGCCGCAGCCGCAGCGCGTCCGGCGCCACGGCGCTGACCAGCACCGCGGGCCCGGCGAGCGGCACCAGCGCGGCGCACTCCCCCAGCATCCGCGCGGAGGGCTGATGCTCGGCGAACTCGGGCCGTACGACGACCAGTTGGCCCACCGCGCGGTGCCCGGCGAGCACCGCCGGGCCGTCCCAGCCGCCGGGTGCGCCGGGGCCGCAGGCCAGTTCCTGGTCCAGTACGGTCCGGCCGGCGACCCGCACGGTCAGCCGGCTGGTGAGCCGCCCGGGTCGCTCCCCGGCCCGCCCCAGCACCTGCTCCTCGCGCAGCACGAGCCGGGCACCGGCGCCGAGTTCGGCCCGGGTGGTGACGTACAGGTCGCTGCCTTCGGCGGAGATCAACTGCTCGGGAAGCCAGCGCAGTTCGGCGCCGTCGGCCACGTCGAGCCGTACGTCGTACCGGGCCTCGTCCTTGGCCTGGCCCGGCAGGGCGAGGGTGGCGGCGGCCGATCCGACGTGCAGCCGGGCGCCCTGCTCCGCCCGGGCGGTCAGGGTGAGGCGGTCGCCGCCGAGCGGGCCGCTCATCGCGCCGACGACCATGACCTTCGCCTCGGGGCCGGTCGACCGGGTGCGGCGCAGCGCCAGCGGGCCCTCGCCGTCCAGGACGGGCAGGGCCGTGCCGCCGCGGCCGTCGGCGCGGGCGACGATCCGGGCGCCGGCCCGGACCCCGGTGACGGTCACGCCGTCCACGCGACGAGCCGTTCGCGGACCCACGCGGCCACGTCCGTGACACCGGGCCCACCGCGCAACGACTGGAAGACGACCGGGAGTTCGGCCCGCTGCGCCTTGGCGTCGGCGGCCATCCGGGCGAGGTCGGAGCCGACGTACGGGGCGAGGTCGGTCTTGTTGACGACGAGCAGGTCGGCGGTGGTGACGCCGGGCCCGCCCTTGCGCGGGATGTCGTCGCCGCCGGCCACGTCGATGACGAAGATCTGGGCGTCCACGAGCCCCTTGGAGAAGGTGGCGGTGAGGTTGTCGCCGCCGGACTCGACGAGGATCAGGTCCAGCGGGCCGACCGCGTCCTCCAGGTCCTCGACGGCTTCGAGGTTGGCGGAGATGTCGTCGCGGATCGCGGTGTGCGGGCAGGCGCCCGTCTCGACGGCGGTGATCCGCTCGGGCGGCAGCACGGCCTCCCGGAGCAGGAACTCGGCGTCCTCGCGGGTGTAGATGTCGTTGGTGACGACGGCGAGGGACAACTCGTCGCGCAGCGCCCGGCAGAGCGCGGCGACGGTGGCGGTCTTGCCGGACCCGACGGGACCGCCGAGCCCGACGCGCAGGGCTCGGCGGGTCCCGTCGGGACGGCGGGCGTCCGCGCTGACGGCGGCGGGGCCGGCGTGGTGGTGGTCGAGATGCATGGACGGCTCCAAGGTCTGACGAAGTGTGTGGGGGGACCCAAGGTCGGGATCAGGACGCGAACAGCCGGACCGGCCACGCGGCGTGGGCCTCGGCCATGACCTCCAGCAGCGGCGCCGAAGCAGCGGGCAGCGCGCCGACACCCTCGCCGGTCACCCTCCTCGCCGCCTCCACGGCCCGGTCCGCGACGCGGTCCAGCTCCGGCGCCAGCCGGGCCAGTACCCCGGTCGCGTCGAACGGGTCGAGGCTCAGCAACCGCACGGTCGCCGTCGCCGGACCGCTCACGCTCTCGTACACCGCGCAGTGGGCCGCGTCCTCGGGCGCGAGTCCGGCCGCGCGGGCGGCGAGCCCGAGCACGACCGGCTGATGGGCGCCCTTGGGGAACTCCCGGGCCAGGGCGTCGAGTTCGGGTGACGGCCAGGTCGTCCGGGCGGCCCGCAGCAGCTGCCGGCCAAGTCGCCGGGCAGCGGTCCGCAGAGCCGGGGACGGGGTGCGGGCGTCCGCCGCCGCGTCCAGCTCCCCCGGATCCACGCCGAGCGCGGCGGCAGCCGCCAGCGCCCCGGCGACCAGCCCCGCGGTGTGCAGCCGGCCCCGGCAGAACTCCTCCAGGCTCGCGGCGTCGGTGATCCGTCCCGCCTTGACGGCGGCCTCGGCCCCGCCGGAGTGCGCGTGCCCTCCGGCGGGGAAGCGGCCGTCGGCCAGGACGAGCAGTGCTGACCTGGACACTAGAAGAGGAAGTAGCGCTGGGCCATGGGCAGTTCGGCGGCCGGGGCGGCCTCGACCAGCTCGCCGTCGATGTGGACGGCGAAGCTGTCGGGGTCGATCCGGACGTCCGGCCGGGCGTCGTTCTCGCGCATGTCGGCCTTGGTGACCGCGCGCGTCGACTCGATCGCCACGAACCGCTTGCCGAGCCCCAGCCGCTCCGGCAGCCCGTCCTCGATCGCCGCGTCGGCCACGAAGTTGACCGAGTTGGCGGCCGGGGCCCGGCCGATCGCGCCGTACATCGGGCGGGGCAGGATCGGCTGCGGGGTGGGGATGGAGGCGTTGGCGTCGCCCATCTGCGCGTACGCGATCTGTCCGCCCTTGAGCACGAGGAGCGGCTTGACGCCGAAGAACGCGGGCTCCCACAGGACCAGGTCGGCGAGCTTGCCGGTCTCGACCGAGCCGATCTCGGCGGCGAGGCCCTGGGCGAGCGCCGGGTTGATCGTGTACTTGGCGACATAGCGCCGTACGCGGTGGTTGTCGGCGCGGCCGTCACCGGGCAGCGCGCCCCGCCGGCGCTTCATGACGTGGGCCGTCTGCCAGGTGCGCAGGACGACCTCGCCGACGCGGCCCATGGCCTGGGAGTCGGAGGAGATGATCGAGATCGCGCCGAGGTCGTGGAGGATGTCCTCCGCGCCGATGGTGGACGGCCGGATCCGGGACTCGGCGAACGCCAGGTCCTCCGGGACGGCCGGGTTGAGGTGGTGGCACACCATCAGCATGTCGAGGTGTTCCTCGGTCGTGTTGACGGTGAAGGGCCGGGTCGGGTTGGTGGAGCTGGGCAGCACGTTCGGCTGCGAGACGACGGTCATGATGTCGGGGGCGTGGCCGCCGCCGGCGCCCTCGGTGTGGTACGAGTGGATGCCCCGGCCCGCGATGGCGGCGAGGGTGTCGCCGACGAAGCCCGCCTCGTTCAGGGTGTCGGTGTGGATGGCGACCTGGATGCCGGTCCGGTCCGCGACCGTGAGCGCCGCGTCGATCACCGCGGGCGTGGAGCCCCAGTCCTCGTGCAGCTTCAGGCCGACGGCACCGCCGCGGATCTGGGAGAGCATCGCCTCGTGGCTGACAGTGTTGCCCTTGCCGAGGAAGCCGACGTTGACCGGATAGGCCTCCATCGCCTCCAGCATCCGGGCCAGATGCCAGGGACCGGGGGTGACGGTGGTGGCCTTGGAGCCCTCGGCGGGGCCGGTGCCGCCGCCGACCAGGGTGGTGACGCCGGAGGCCAGTGCCTCGTCGGCGATCTGGGGGCAGATGAAGTGGACGTGCGCGTCGATGGCGCCGGCGGTCAGGATGCGCCCGTTGCCCGCGATGATCTCGGTCTCGGGGCCGATGACGAGGTCGGGGTGGACGCCGTCCATGGTGTCGGGGTTGCCGGCCTTGCCGAGGGCGGTGATCCGGCCGTCGCGGATGCCGACGTCGGCCTTGACGACCCCCCAGTGGTCGACGACGACGGCGCCGGTGATCACGGTGTCGGGGGTGCCCTCGGCCCGGGTGGCACGGGACTGGCCCATGGACTCGCGGATGACCTTGCCGCCGCCGAAGACCGCCTCGTCCCCGGAGCCGCCGGGGCCGCCGGAGCGGTCCTCCTCGATCTCGATCAGCAGGTCGGTGTCGGCGAGCCGGATCCGGTCGCCGGTGGTGGGCCCGAACAGGTCGGCGTAGGCGCCGCGGGAGATCTCAGGCATCGAGGGCACCCCCGGTCTCCCCGCGCAGCCCGGGCACGATCCGGGCGCCGGCCAGCGGCACGAGTTCGACCTCGGCGGGGATGCCGGGCTCGAAGCGGACGGCGGTGCCGGCGGCGACGTTCAGCCGCTTGCCGCGGGCGGCGGCGCGGTCGAACTCCAGGCCGGGGTTGGCCTCGGCGAAGTGGTAGTGGGAGCCGACCTGGACCGGCCGGTCGGCGGCGTTGAGGACCGTCAGACGGGTGACCTCACGGCCGGCGTTGAAGCTGACGGGGCCGTCCGCGAACAGGATCTCTCCGGGAATCATCACGGCCCCCTTCAGATGATCGGCTCGTGGACGGTGACGAGCTTGGTGCCGTCCGGGAAGGTGGCCTCCACCTGGACGTCGTGGATCATCTCCGCGACGCCGTCCATGACGTCGTCCCTGGTCAGAATCTTGCGGCCGGAGGACATCAGCTCGGCGACGGTGCGGCCGTCCCGCGCGCCCTCCAGGATGTGCGACGTGATGAGCGCGACCGCTTCCGGGTGGTTGAGCCTGAGCCCACGGGCCCTGCGCTTCTCGGCCACGTCGGCCGCCACATGGATGAGCAGCCTCTCTTGCTCGTGCGGGGTCAGTTGCACGTCCCACCTCACAGTCCTTGCTCCGGACCGTGCGGGGTCCGGATTGCCGCAGCCACCGCGACGGGGATAGATGTAACACACAGACAAATCCCCGGATCGTCGTCAATCCCGGGCAGAAAAACCCCTGGTGGCGTGGATCGGCAGGCTAGAACGCCGGAGTTTCAACGACGTTAACCAGACCTTGGTCCGCGCATGACCGCGCGATGGGCTCCGGCAGAGACGAGCGGCTCAGGACGTGCCCGGCGGGCGGTGCTCCGCCGCGATCCCGAAGCGCTGCTGTTCGCGCGGCGCAGAACCGGCCTCACGGACCCCGGACACCGAGCTGATGACCTGCTCCTCGGCCGGCTCGTCCAGCGCGTCGAGCCGTTCCAGGTCGGCCGCCGAGACCAGGGCGACCAGCGGCTTGCCGTGCCGGGTCACGACGACGCGCTCACCGCCGTACACGACGCGGTTGATCAGGTCGGCGAGCTCAGCCCTGGCTTGCGTCACCGGAATCTCGTAGGCCATGCCCCCATCATAACGTCACGTACGTCCTGTACATTTTTTACAGAAGCCGAGCCTTCCGGGGTCCCGCCACGAGGAGGGGCCTCGCCATGAGGAGGGGTATGTCCATGCACCGACCGGCCGCCCGCCATGTCCTGCCCGAGTTCACCGAGCGCACGGGATCCGCCGTGCGCACCCTCGACCCGTACGCCAGGCTCTTCGAGGACCGGATCGTCTTCCTCGGCACGCCGGTCGACAACGCGGCGGCGAACGACGTGGCGGCGCAGCTGATGCACCTCGAACACGCGGCTCCGGACCGGGACATCACGCTGTACATCAACTCGCCGGGCGGTTCCTTCGACGCCATGGCGGCGATCTACGACACGATGCGGTACGTCAGTTGTGACGTGGCGACCTACTGCCTGGGGCAGGCTGTCGCCTCGGCCGCCGTGCTGCTCGCGGCCGGTGCCCCGGGCAAGCGGTTCACGCTGCCCGGCGCCCGCGTGGTGATCGAACAGCCCGCGCTGCCCGAGCCGGTGCGCGGACGGCCGAGCGACCTCCTCATCCAGGCCGAGGAGTTGACCCGGATCCGTACGACGCTGGAGGAGATGCTCGTCCGGCACACAGGGCGCACGGCCGAGGAGGTCCACGGGGATCTGGAGCGTGACCTGATCCTGGACGCCCCCGGGGCGCTCGCGTACGGTCTGGTGGACGGCATCGTGCCGAGCCGCCGGGACACGCCCGGCGCACCGGACGCGAGGTGAGCCGCCCATGCTGCCGGACCTGCCGCCGCTGCCCGCCCTGACCCGCGCCGAGGGCGAGTTGATCGACCGTTACCTGGAGGCGGTCGACCTGCTGGGTCGCATCAATCCGGCCCGCCCCGGGGACACCTACCTCGGGCTGCGGGCGGCACAGGCCCTGGTGCGCAAGGCGACAGAGCTGCGGGACGCGCTCGCGCTGATGCACCAGCGGGGCGAGACGGAGCTGCACGGGGACACGCTGGCACGGGCGTTGCGGGTGCTCGACGGCGAGCGCCGGGCCGCTCGCGTCATGCTCCCGCCGGACGGCGTCGGCTGAGGCGGACACCGCTCCGGTCCGGCGGCCCCGCGCGTCGACGCCTGCCGTTCGGACGGGACTTGAAACGGCCCGAACGACGTACCGCCGACCGGTGGACTTCCTGATCGCTTTCCGGGCCTCCCGAGTTGCGCAACTTGCGCGTCCAGAGGGCGGCGGAGAAGGCTTCGCCGCAGGTCGGGGGCTACGGCGAGGAACTGACGGAGGCTCGAACAGAGCAGTGTCCACCCGAACGGGCGAGTGGTGAGTAACGCCACAAACCCCCGATTCCGTTGGGATTTTCAGACAGCTGTGCGTCAAGATCCCTGTCTGACGACAAGCCCCCGCCACCGCGGCGGGGCGGTCCGGGCGGACGCCGAGTCCTGCCGCCGCCCGGATGACCGGTCGACAGGAGTGGATCGGCAGGAGTGGAGGACCCAAGCAAGGCGGGTCGCCGGGACGGATGTTCGTCTGTTCGACACGGACGGGCTTCTGCCTCCGAGCAACCCTTGGGGTGAAGTCGCGGTAACGCGGCCGGGCTACTTCGCCAGCCCGAATCCGACAGGTCATCCTTCACAGGCGGCTGACGAAGGGTTGCGCATGACTGCGCTCAATCGTGTCCCGTCGCTGATGGCCCGGGCCGGCACGGCCTCGGCCCTCACCCTCGCCGCCGTGGGCGGCTCCATCGCGGTGCCCGGTCTCGCGACCGACGCCTCCGCCGCGACCACAGCGACAAAAGCACTCCAGATCGCGGCGTCCAAGAAGGGCGCTCCGTACGCGTGGGGCGCCACCGGGCCGCGCAGGTTCGACTGCTCGGGGCTGACGCTCTACGCGTACAAGAAGGCGGGCAAGAAGCTGCCGCGCACGGCCGCCCAGCAGTACAACAAGACGCACCACATCTCCGCCCGCAACCGCAAGTCGGGCGACCTGGTCTTCTTCCACTCGGGTTCCAGCGTCTACCACGTCGGCATCTACGCCGGCCACGGGAAGATCTGGCACGCCCCGAAGACCGGAGACGTGGTGAAGCTCCAGAAGATCTGGACGAGGAGCGTCTGGTACGGCCGCGTCAGCTGACCCTCCGTCAGGCCAGGAGCGGCTCCAGCAGCAGGGCCGCTCCCAGGGCCGTCAGCGCCACCCCGGTGCCCGCCTGGAGCCCACGGGCGGCCCGGGGCCGGCGCAGCCACCTGCCGAGCCGGTCCACCAGCAGCGCGACCGCCTGGAACCACGCCAGCGCCAGCGCGCACACGATCAGCGCGAGCAGGAGCGTCCGGGGCAGGGCGGGGCTCCCCGCGGGCACGAACTGCGGCAGGAGGCTCAGGAAGGTCAGCGAGGCCTTCGGATTGAGCACGTTGGTGACGAACCCCTGCCGGAGCGGGTGGGCGGCCTCGGCCGCGATCTGCTCCGGCGTCGGGGCGGGCCGCCGCAGCGCCCACAGGGTGCGCAGGCCGAGCTGCAGCACATAGGCGCCGCCCAGCAGCTGCAGCGCCCGGAACAGCGCGGGCACGGCGACCAGGACGGCCGCGACGCCGGCCACCGCCAGGGTGGTGTGCACGAGGAGTCCGCCCGCGATGCCGAGTCCGCAGATCGCGCCGGCCCGGCGTGAGACGAGGGCGTTGCGCACGACCACGGTGAAGTCGGCGCCCGGCATGGCGACGAGTCCCGCGGCGATGCCGGTGAAGGCGATGAGCTGTCCGTCCATGCCCTCCAGGCTGCACCGGCGGAGCCTTCACCAGGTATTTCGAATCAGCACGGTCTGCCCTAAGCACTGCTTTAGGCTGGGCGTATGTACGACCCCACTCGGCTCGCCGCGCTCGTGGCGGTCGCGGAGGCCGGCTCGATCACCCGGGCCGCCGACCGGCTCGGCTACACGCCGCCCGCGCTCTCCCAGCAGCTGGCCAAGCTGGAGCGGGAGGCGGGCACGGCGCTGCTGGTGCGCCACCACCGCGGGGCCCGGCTGACCGAGGCCGGCGAGGTGCTGGTGGCCCGTGCGAGGAGGGTGCTGGACGAGCTGGCGCGGCTGACCGGCCTGACCGGCGGCGCGCTGCGGCTGGGCACCTTCCCGACCGCCGGGGTGCATCTGCTGCCGCCGGCGCTGAGCGCCTTCCGCCGGGCGCATCCGGACGTCCGGCTCTCGGTCGCGGACTACGACCCGCCGGCCGGGGTCACCGCGGTGGCGGCCGGTGAGGTGGACCTGGCGCTCACCCACACGTACCACCCGGCCGAGCCCGTGCCGGTGCCGGCCGCGGTGCGGCTGGAGCCGGTCCTGGAGGACGAGCTGGTGCTGGTGACCGCCCCGGGACACGCGCTCGGCAGTGCCTCGTCCCGGCTGCCGCTGGCGGAGCTGGCCGGGCAGCCGCTGATCAGCATGGCGCCGCACCATCCGGCCCGGCGGGAGATCGAGGCCCTGCTCGCCGGGGCGGGGGCCACGCCGGCGCTGCTGGTGCCGACACCCGGGTACGCCGTGGTGTGCGCGCTCGTCAGCGCGGGGCTGGGGGTGGCCGTCGTACCGGAGATGGTGGCGCGGACCGCGACCACACCGGTCGGGGTGCGGCACCTGGAGGACGGCCGGCTGCGCCGGACGATCTCGGTGGCGTACCGCGCGGACGAGACGAATCCGGCGGCGGACGCCTTCCGCGCGCTGCTGCGCGGGGCGTTCGGGCGGGCGGGGAGAGGGGCGAGCGGCTGAACGCACCGACCCGAGACTCATGCGCTCACGACGCCGGCCGACGCCACGACGCGTCGGTCGTGCGCGACCCGGCCGGTCGGACAGGGCATCCCGGTCAACGCCCGAGCCCGGCTCGGCAGGACGCACCGGCGCGGCCCCGGCCGGAGGGCTACGGCTCCGGCTGTCCCGGCGTACCGCGCGGACGAGACGAATCCGACGGCGGACGCCTTCCGCGCGCTGCTGCGCGGGGCGTTCGGGCGGGCAGGGAGAGGGGCTGAGCGCACCGACCCGAGGACTGCGCGACTCGGCCGGAGGCTACGGCTCGGGTTGTCCGGCCGGCACCGGTGCGGCCGGGACGATCCAGGGGAGTTCGATGGAGACCGTCTTGCCGCCCTCGCGGGTGGGGCGGATGCGGAGTCTGCCGCCGCACTCCGCGGTGAGCCAGCGGATGATGACCATGCCGCGGCCGTTGTCCTGCTGGACGGCGGCGGGCAGTCTCTTCGGGAAGCGCGGATGACTGTCCGTGACACCGATGCGCAGGTGTTCGTCACGGTGCAGCGCGATGTCGACCGTGAAGGTGGGTGACTGCCCGAAGGTGTGCTGTACGGCGTTGGTGGCGAGTTCGGAGACGATGAGTCGCACGGTGTCGGCGGTTTCGGTGTCCGACGGCAGGCCCCACTCCACGAGGGTCCCCACCACGTAGGAGCGGGCGGCGGAGACCGAAGCGGGATCGCTCGGCAGAGTGACGGATGCTTCCAGATGGTCTGCCATGGCGACGTCGTCCCTTTCCCACGGGACCGCGGTCCGACAGACGGCGGAGGGTTCGAGTACGGTCCCGGACTGGTGCTTGTTCGCCAGACTGCCATCAACGGCCGGTCACGGGGGGCGATCCACCAAGATATGCATATATCTGTCGCTCAAAGCGGTGAACTCTGCGACGCGAGACCGTATTTGGGCGGCCCGGAAGGAGTAAGGAGGAGCCCATGCAGAACGGTCCTGCAGTGCGCCGCCGCAAACTGGGCGCCGAATTGCGCATGCTGCGTACCGGCGCTGGGCTCACGAGCGGTGAGGCGGCCCGGCTGGTCGGCTGGCACCAGTCGAAGGTGAGCCGCATCGAGACCGGCTCCAGCGGCGTGAAATCGGCGGATCTGCGGTTACTCCTGGATGCCTATGGGGTGCGGGACGCCCATCTGCGCGAGCTGCTGCTGATGCTGGCGGGCGCGGAGGACGCGGGCGGCCGGCACCGCTGGTGGCACGCCTATCGCGGCGTACTGCCGCCCACGTACCGCGACTTCATCAGCCTGGAGTCGCAGGCGAGCGCGATGCGCACGCTGGAGACCACGGTCGTGCCCGGTCTGCTGCAGACCCCCGAGTACGCCCGCGCGGTGACCCGGGCGGCCGTGAAAGACCTGGCCGAGGACCGCCTGGACACGCTGGTGGAGGTGCGTCTGGCCCGGCAGGACGTGCTGCGTTCGGACCCGCCGCTGGTGCTGAGCGCCGTGCTGGACGAGGCGGTGCTGCGCCGCGAGGTGGGCGGGCCGGAGGTGATGGCCCGGCAGCTGGAGCGGCTGACGGAGGCCGCCCGCCTGCCCCAAGTACGGCTCCAGGTCCTGCCGTTCGGAGCAGGAGCGCATGTCGGCCTCACCGGACCTTTCGTTATCTTCTCATTTCCGAGCACTTCTGATCTGGACGTGGTTGTTCTCGACCAGTTGACGAGTAGCCTCTATCTGGAACGGAAAGAAGACCTCATGGCCTACTCCGAGGCCTTCAACACCCTTCAGTTCCACGCCCTTTCCCCCGAGGACTCGTTGGACTACATCGCCGGGATAGGTGACGGCGCGTAAGGAGGCACCATGTCAGCTCTGCCTCGGAACGTCCCTGCCAGTACCGATCTGCACGACGTGCGCTGGCTGCGCAGCAGCTACAGCACGGGAGCCAACAACTGTGTGGAGACGGCCCGGCCGCGCTCCGGCCCCGGGGCCGGACTGCTCGCCGTGCGCGACTCGAAGAAGCCGGCCGGACCCGCCCTGCTCTTCGCTCCCGAGAGCTGGGCGGGATTCATCACCACGATCTGAACGATCCGAACCACAATCCGGTCAGAACCGATCAGTCTGCCATCGCTCGGGTGCGATGCACGGCCGTGTCACGCCGACTCATGGTCGCGTCTCGCCGATGACTCGTACAGCGCGTTCGATCTCGGCCCCGGAGAGGTCCGCCCGGGCGGTCAGCCTCAGCCGTGAGATGCCGTCGGGCACGGAGGGAGGGCGGAAGCAGCCCACGGCCAGGCCCGCCGTACGGCAGTCGGCCGCCCAGCGCACCGCCTGCTCCGGGGACGGGGCCCGCACGGAGACCACCGCGGCGTCCGGACGTACCGCTTCCAGACCCGCGGCGGTCAGCCGTGCGTGCAGCTCCGCGGCCACCTCACGGGCCCGCGCCGCCCGTTCCGGCTCGCGCTCCAGCAGCCGCAGCGCCGCCAGCGCGGCACCCGCCGCCGCCGGCGCCAGGCCCGTGTCGAAGATGAACGTCCGGGCCGCGTTGACCAGGTGGTCGATCACCCGGGCCGGGCCGAGCACCACGCCGCCCTGACTGCCCAGCGACTTGGACAGGGTGGCCGTCACGACCACGTCGTCGGCGCCCGCGAGCCCGGCCGCGTACGGCGCGCCCCGGCCGCCGTCGCCCAGCACCCCGAGTCCGTGGGCGTCGTCCACCACCAGTCCCGCGCCGTGCTCCCGGCACGCCTCGGCCAGCGCGGCCAGCGGCGCCTCGTCCCCGTCGACGGAGAACACCGTGTCGGAGACGACGATCGCCGCGCCCTCGTGCGTGGCCAGGGCCTTGCGCACGGCCTCGGGGTCGGCGTGCGCGACGACCTGCCTCTCGCCCCGGGCGAGCCGGCAGCCGTCGATGAGGGAGGCGTGGTTGCCCGCGTCGGAGACGATCAGCGAGCCGTGCGGGCCGAGCGTGGCGACCGCGGCCAGGTTGGCGGCGTACCCGGAGGAGAACACCAATGCCGCCTCGAACCCGCAGAACGCGGCCAGCGCCCGCTCCAGCTCGGTGTGCAGCGCGGTGGTGCCGGTGACCAGCCGGGAGCCGGTGGAACCGCCGCCCCAGGTCCGGGCGGCGTCGGCCGCTCCCCCGGTGACCTCGGGATGCCGGGCCAGGCCCAGGTAGTCGTTGCTCGCCAGGTCCAGCAGCGGCGAGTCGGCGGGGCGCGGACGCAGGGTACGCACGAGTCCGGCGCGGCGGCGCGCCTCGGCCTGCTCGTCGATCCAGCCGAACGCCATGGGTCCTCCGGTGCTTTTGTAGGTAGCGGACAGACCCTAGCGGTAGGGGCAGTCACCCAGGGTGTGGCAATACCCACACGGTGAACCGGCTCTGTTGTGCGAAGTCTCCTTGGCCCGGAAGGGTCCCGTAGGACAGGATCGGACCTCATGGACCTGCTGAACACGCTGGTGGACAAGGGGCTTCGGCGCGAGCTGCCGACCCGCGAGGAAGCGCTCGCCGTACTGGCCACCTCCGATGACGATGTGCTCGACGTGGTGGCCGCGGCCGGAAAGGTGCGCCGGCACTGGTTCGGGCGCCGGGTGAAACTCAACTATCTGGTCAACCTCAAGTCGGGCCTGTGCCCGGAGGACTGCTCCTACTGTTCCCAGCGGCTGGGCTCCAAGGCCGACATCCTGAAGTACACCTGGCTCAAGCCGGACGAGGCCTCCGAGGCCGCGGCGGCGGGCCTCGCGGGCGGCGCCAAGCGGGTCTGCCTGGTGGCCAGCGGGCGCGGTCCGACGGACCGGGACGTGGACCGGGTCTCCCAGACCATCAAGGCGATCAAGGAGCAGAACGAGGACGTCGAGGTGTGCGCCTGCCTCGGCCTGCTCTCCGACGGCCAGGCCGAGCGGCTGCGCGCGGCGGGCGCGGACGCCTACAACCACAACCTCAACACGTCCGAGGGGACGTACGGGGACATCACGACCACCCACACGTACGCCGACCGGGTGGACACGGTGCAGAAGGCGCACGCGGCCGGTCTGTCCGCCTGCTCCGGTCTGATCGCGGGCATGGGCGAGACCGACGAGGACCTCGTCGACGTCGTCTTCTCGCTGCGTGAGCTGGACCCGGACTCGGTGCCGGTGAACTTCCTGATCCCGTTCGAGGGCACCCCGCTGGCCAAGGAGTGGAACCTCACCCCGCAGCGCTGCCTGCGGATCCTGGCGATGGTCCGGTTCGTCTGCCCGGACGTGGAGGTCCGCATCGCGGGCGGCCGTGAGGTCCACCTGCGCACGATGCAGCCGCTGGCGCTGCACCTGGCCAACTCGATCTTCCTCGGCGACTACCTGACCAGCGAGGGCCAGGCGGGCAAGGCCGACCTGGAGATGATCGCGGACGCGGGCTTCGAGGTCGAGGGCGCGGACCAGATCACCCTGCCGGAGCACCGGGCGACGGCCGGCGGCGGGTGCGGCTCGCACGCGGAGGCGGGCTGCGGTTCGCACGCCGACGCCGGGTGCGGCTCGCACGAGGGCGGCGGGTGCGGGTCGCACGCGGGTGGCGGTGTCTGCGGTACGGCCGGTGTGCCCGCCGCGACGGGCGAGCCCGCGGTGAAGGGCGAGGCGCGCACCGATCTGGTCGCGGTCCGCCGCCGGGGCGCCGGAACGGACCTCGCGCCCAATGCCTGACCGGCCCGGACTGAGCGTGCCCGAGCTGCTGGAGCTGGACCGGCGGCACGTGTGGCATCCGTACGGCCCGATGCCCGGGCGTGGGGAACCGCTCGTCGTGGAGGCGGCGAGCGGGGTCCGGCTGCGACGGGCGGACGGTTCCGGTGAGCTGGTCGACGGCATGTCCTCGTGGTGGTCGGCCATCCACGGCTACAACCACCCGGTCCTCAACGAGGCCGTGCGCGAGCAGCTGGGGCGGATGAGCCATGTCATGTTCGGCGGGCTCACGCACGAGCCCGCTGTCCGGCTCGCGAAGCTCCTTGTCGACATGTCACCCGACGGTCTGGAGCACGTCTTCCTGGCCGACTCCGGGTCGGTGTCGGTCGAGGTCGCGGTCAAGATGTGCCTGCAGTACTGGCGTTCCCTGGGCCGCCCCGGCAAGCAGCGTCTGCTGACCTGGCGGGGCGGCTACCACGGCGACACCTGGCAGCCCATGTCGGTGTGCGACCCCAAGGGCGGGATGCACGAGCTGTGGACCGGGGTGCTCCAGCGCCAGGTGTTCGCGGACCCGCCGCCGACGGAGTACGAGGAGTCGTACGCCGACCATCTGCGGTCGCTGATCGAGCGGCACGCGGACGAGCTGGCCGCGGTGATCGTGGAGCCGGTGGTGCAGGGCGCGGGCGGGATGCGCTTCCACTCCCCCGCCTATCTGCGGGTGCTGCGCGAGGCGTGCGACGCGCACGACGTGCTGCTGGTGTTCGACGAGATCGCCACCGGCTTCGGCCGCACCGGTGCGCTGTTCGCGGCGGACCACGCGGCCGTGACCCCGGACGTGATGTGCGTGGGCAAGGCGCTGACCGGCGGCTATCTCACGATGGCGGCCACCTTGTGCACGGCGCGGGTCGCCGACGGCATCTCGCGGGGCGAGGTGCCGGTGCTCGCGCACGGCCCGACGTTCATGGGCAACCCGCTGGCGGCGGCCGTGGCCTGCGCCTCGATCGAGCTGCTGCTGGGGCAGGACTGGCTCGCGGAGGTGAAGCGGATCGAGGCGGGTCTGCGGGAGGGCCTGGCGCCGGCGCTCGACGTGCCCGGGGTACGGGACGTCCGCGTCCTCGGCGCGATCGGGGTGGTCCAGCTCGACCACGCCGTGGACATGAAGGCCGCCACCGACGCCGCCGTGCGGGAGGGCGTGTGGCTGCGCCCGTTCCGCGACCTGATCTACACGATGCCGCCGTACGTCACCTCGGACGAGGACGTGCAACGGATCACGCGCGCGGTGTGCGCCGCGGCACGGGAGGGATGAGATGCCGGTACTGGTGATCACGGGGACGGGCACGGAGGTCGGCAAGACCGTCACCACCGCCGCCGTCGCCGCGGCGGCGCTCGCGGCCGGGCGCTCGGTGGCCGTGCTGAAGGCCGCCCAGACGGGCGTACGGCCGGACGAGCGCGGGGACGCGGACGAGGTCGCGCGGCTCGCGGGTCCGGTCACGGCCGCCGAACTCGCCCGCTATCCGGAGCCGTTGGCTCCGGGCACGGCGGCCCGGCGGGCCGGGATGGCTCCGGTGCATCCGCACGAGGTGGCCGAGCGGGCCGCCAAGCTGGCCACCGAGCACGATCTGGTGCTGGTCGAGGGGGCGGGCGGACTGCTCGTCCGGTTCGACGCGGCCGGCGGCACGCTGGCCGACACGGCCCGGCTGCTGGACGCTCCGGTGCTGGTCGTCGCGCAGGCCGGGCTCGGCACGCTCAACACCACGGAGCTGACCGCACGCGAACTGCGGCGCCGTGAGCTGGAGTTGGCCGGTGTGGTGATCGGCAGCTGGCCCGGCGCCCCCGATCTGGCCACCCGCTGCAATGTGGCCGACCTGCCGGAGGTCGCCGACGCCCCGCTGCTCGGCGCGCTGCCCGCGGGCGCCGGTGCGCTGCCGCCCGCCGAGTTCCGCACGGCGGCGGCGAGCTGGCTCGCACCCCGGCTGGACGGCACCTGGGACGCGGAGGCGTTCCGGGTACGGGAGGCGCCGTAGCCCCCTGTACGCGCGCGCCGTCCCCGTCCGCCGGCGGCCGGCGCGGGTGCACCGGGCCGTCCCTGGGGAGACTCTCCCCAGGGACGTGCTGTCCAGGGAGGTTGCCATGCGGCTGCTGTCCACCCGCTCCGGCCAGATGGCGCGGAGTCCCGTAAGTCATCCGCTGTTCGCCCGTTACTACGCCCGGATCAGCGTGGGCGCCGAGTCCCGGCTGGGGATGGCCGGGGTGCGGGAGCGGCTGCTCGCCGGGCTGTCCGGGCGTGTGATCGAGATCGGCGCGGGCAACGGGCTGAACTTCGGGCACTATCCCGGGGCGGTCGCGGAGGTCGTCGCGATCGAACCGGAGCCGCTGCTGCGGAAGTTGGCGCTGCGGGCCGCGCTGCGCGCCCAGGTGCCGGTCGACGTGGTGCCGGGTGCGGCGGAAGCGCTGCCGGTCAAGAGCGAGGCGTTCGACGCGGCCGTGCTGTCGCTGGTGCTGTGCAGCGTGCGGGATGTCGAGCGGGCGCTCGGCGAGGTACGGCGGGTGCTCCGGCCCGGCGGCGAGGTGCGGTTCTTCGAGCACGGGCGGGGCGGCGGCCGGGCGATGGCGCTGACCCAGCAGGCCCTGGACCGCACCCTGTGGCCGGCGCTGACCGGCGGCTGCCATCTGTCCCGGGACCCGGTCGCCGCGCTGCGCGCCGCCGGGTTCCGCCTCGGCCCGCACCGGCGGGTGATGCTGCCCGAGCACGGTCCGGCGCTGCCGACCTCGTACTGCTCGCTCGGTGTGGCCTGGCGGGAGGACGAGCCGGACGCCCGCTGATCAGATGCTCCAGCCGCGCAGTTCCCGGGCGATGTCGTCCACGCTCACCGCGCCGTCCTTGACCAGCCGGGCGAGGTCCCGGACCTGCTCGGGGGTGGGGGCGACCTTCTCGCCGCCGGCGACCAGGTAGGCGTAGGCGACCGCCGAGGCGAACAGCGCGTTGGAGCGTTCCAGCGCGGGCACGTGGATCAGCAGCTGGAGCAGGGAGGCGGCTCGGGCGTGCGGGGTGTCGTAGACGGGCACGCCGAATATCTCGGCGCGGTGCCGGGCGACGGCGGCGACCAGGGCGCCCCAGTCGGTGACCTGCGGATCCCCCGGGGTCCGCTGTTCGGCGAGCATGAGCAGCCAGGCGAGGTCGATGCTGAGCTCGTTCAAGGGATCAGCGGCGGCCTTCACCGGCGTCGGCGGCGCGGGTCTCGGCGAACTCCTCGGCGAACACCGACTCGTACTGCTTCATGAAGTCGGCGGCGGCCTCCACGAAGGTGCGGCCCGCCTCGCCGGCGTCCTGTCTGACCAGCTCTTCGATGTAGCGGTTGACGCTCATGCCGCGGGCCAGGGCGCGCTCGCGGGCCGCGCGGGCGGTGCCCTCGTCCACGCGCACGTTCAGCTGGGTCTTCGCCATGTCTCGACGCTAGCGCCGGAATGCTAGCGGCGGCAAGGGCGCACGGAGCGCTGCGCCGGGCGCGCACGTCCCTTACGCTCGCCCGCACGGGCGGTGCCCTACGCTCGCCCGGGAGGGCAGTACCGGAGACCGGGAGGCGGTCTTGTCGACACCTGCTGCGCAGCACGCACCCGACCGCACACCGGACGGCGGGACCGCGGCCCGCGCCCGCGGACTGACCAAGGCGTACGGCTCCGGTGAGACGGCCGTACTCGCCCTGGACGCGGTGGACGTGGACATCACGCGGGGCCGGTTCACCGCCGTGATGGGCCCCTCGGGGTCCGGGAAGTCCACGCTCATGCACTGCCTCGCCGGCCTCGACACCGTCACGGCCGGTCAGGTGTGGCTCGGCGGCACCGAGATCACCGGGCTGAGGGAGCGGGAACTGACCCGGCTGCGGCGGGACCGGATCGGGTTCATGTTCCAGTCGTTCAACCTCATCCCCACGCTGACCGCGGCCGAGAACATCACCCTGCCCATGGACATCGCGGGCCGCAGGCCCGACCCGCGATGGCTGGACCAGGTCATCGACACGCTCGGGCTGCGGGACCGCCTGCGGCACCGGCCCGCCCAGCTCTCCGGCGGGCAGCAGCAACGGGTCGCGTGCGCGCGGGCGCTGGCCTCCCGGCCCGAGCTGATCTTCGCCGACGAGCCGACCGGCAACCTGGATTCGCGGGCCGGCCTGGAGGTGCTGGGCTTTCTGCGCGGTGCCGTGGACGATCTCGGGCAGACCGTCGTCATGGTCACGCACGACCCGGGTGCCGCTGCCCACTCGGATCTGGTGCTCTTCCTCGCCGACGGGCGGATCGTGGACGAGATGCCCCGGCCGACGGCGGAGGCCGTGCTGGAGAGAATGCGTGTCTTTCCTGGCGACGGCCGCGCCGCTCAGGAGGGCTGACCGGTGCTCAAGGCGACACTGAGGAGCTTCCTGGCGCACCGGGGGCGGCTCGCGCTGTCCGCGCTGGCCGTGATCCTGTCCGTGGCGTTCGTCGCGGGCAGCCTGATCTTCTCCGACACCGTCACCCGCACGTTCGACCGGCTGTTCGCCTCCACCGCCGCCGATGTGACGGTCCAGCCCCGGCAGGACCTGCGGTCGGCGCGGACGAGCGGCACGGTGCGGACCGTGCCGGCCGCGCTGCGGGACCGGGTGGCGAAGGTCGACGGGGTCGCGGCGGCCCGTGCCGAGGTGTCGGTGCAGAACGCCGTCGTGGTCGACAGCCGCAACAAGTCCGTGGGCCCGACCACCGGCGCCCCGACCATCGCCATGGCCTGGTACGCCACCCACCGCAGCCCGGTCAGGCTCACCTCCGGGCACGCCCCGCACGGCCCCGGCGAGGCGCTGCTGGACGCGGACACGGCCGGCAAGAGGCACGTGCGGATCGGTGACAGGCTGACCGTGCAGGCGCAGCCGGGCACGTTCCGGGTCCGCGTCGTCGGCATCGCCACCTTCACCACGACCAACCCGGGCGCGGCGCTGCTCTTCCTGGACCCGGCCGTCGCCGGCCGGGAACTGCTCGGCTCCGCCGCGAGGGCGACCAGCATCTCGGCGGACGCGGCCCGGGGCGTGTCCGACGCGGAACTCGAACGCCGGGTCGGCGCGGCGGTCGGCACCAGGACGTACGACCTGAAGACGGCCGCGGAGCAGGCCAAGTCGGCCGCGGCCACCCTCGGCACGTTCCTCGACGTGATCAAGTACGTGATGCTGGGATTCGCCGGTGTCGCTCTCCTGGTGGGCGTGTTCCTGATCGTCAACACGTTCTCCATGCTGATCGCGCAGCGCACCCGCGAACTGGGCCTGCTGCGGGCGCTGGGCGCGGACCGTCGGCAGGTGCGGCGCTCGGTGCTCACGGAGGCCCTGCTGCTCGGCCTGTTCGGCTCGACGCTGGGGCTGGCCGCCGGTACAGGACTGGCGGCCGGGCTGATCCGGCTGATGAGCGCGTTCGGGATGAACCTGAAGGCCACGGAGATGGTGATCGGCTGGGGCACGCCGGTCGCGGCCTACGTCGTCGGCCTCGGCGTCACCTTCGTGGCCGCCTATCTGCCCGCGCGGCGGGCGGCGGCCGTCTCGCCGATGGCGGCTCTCGTGGACGCGGAAGTGGCCGGTGCGGGCAGGCCGTTGAAGGCGCGGGCGATCGTCGGGGCGGTGGTCGGGGCGGCCGGCGCGGCGGCGCTGGCCGGGTGTGCCGCGGCGACGCGGACCGCGCAGGCCGCCGCGCTGCTGGGCGTCGGTGTCGCCCTGACGCTGATCGCGACCGTGGTCGCCGGGCCGCTGCTGGTGCGGCCGGTGATCCGGGTGCTGGGCGCGGCCTTCCCCGCGCTGTTCGGCCCGGTCGGCCGGATGAGCCAGCGCAACGCCCTGCGCAATCCGCGCCGGACCGGCGCCACGGCCGCCGCGCTGATGGTGGGCCTGGCCCTGGTCGGCGGGATGTCGGTGGCGAGCGCCTCGATGTCCGCGTCGTTCGACCGGCAGATCGACCGGACGCTGGGCGCCGACTTCGTCGTCCAGAACGCCAACTTCACGCCGTTCACCCGGGAGATCGCGGACCGGGTGACCGGGACGCCGGGGGTCGGGCTCGTCGTACGGCAGCGGCTCACGCCCATCGCCGTACGCCTGCCGGACGGCCGGCGGGAGACGACGGTCGCCACCGGGTACGGCACCCGGCTCGACGACGTCGCGCACGTCACGTACGCCCGGGGCGGCTCGGCGGCGGCCCTGGCCGACGGGCACCTCGCCCTGGACGCGGACTACGCAGCGGACCACGGCGTGCGGGTCGGCAGTGTGCTGCCGGTCGAGTTCCCGGGCGGGCACCGGGCGGAGCTGACCGTCGGGGCGCTGACCGACCAGGAGCAGGCGGAGGGCTTCGGCACGCAGGGCGGCATCTTCTTCGGCCTGACGACGCTGGAGAAGTACGCGCCGGGCGGGCAGGACGCGGCGCTCTACGTCAACGCGGCGCCCGGCACGAACCCGGCGGACCTGCGCCCCCGCCTGGAGCGGACGCTCACCGCCTTCCCGCAGGTGCAGGTGCGCGACCAGGCCGACTACAAGGACCTGGTCCACGACCAGATCGCCGTACTGCTGTACCTGGTGTACGCGCTGCTCGGGCTGGCGATCGTCATCGCCGTGCTCGGCGTGGTCAACACCCTCGCCCTGTCGGTCGTGGAGCGGACCCGGGAGATCGGGCTGCTGCGGGCGATCGGACTGGAGCGGCGGCAGCTGCGCCGGATGATCCGGCTGGAGTCGGTGGTGATCGCGGTGTTCGGAGCGGTCCTCGGGCTGGCGCTGGGACTGGTGTGGGGCGTGTGCATGCAGCAGGTGCTGGCCCTGCGCGGGCTGACGGCGTTCGCGGTGCCGTGGGGCACGATCGTCGCGGTGGTGATCGGCTCGGCCGTGGTGGGTGTGGTGGCGGCGCTGCTGCCGGCGCTGCGGGCCTCGCGGATGAACGTGCTGGCGGCGATCGCGCACGAGTGATCATCTCCACACGGACAGGACGGAAGCGGACGTGATGGAATCGCGTCAGGCCCAAGTCGTCCTTCGCCGAGGAGAGTTCATGTCGCGTCCGTTCCGCTTCGGGGTCAACCTGCTCACGCCCGCGCCCGCCGCCGAGTGGCGCACCAAGTGCCGTCGCGCGGAGGAGCTGGGGTACGACGTGATCCTCGTCCCCGACCACCTCGGCATGCCCGCGCCGTTCCCGGCGCTGGTCGCGGCGGCCGAGGCGACCGAGCGGCCGCGGCTCGGCACGTTCGTGCTCAACGCGGGTTTCTGGAACCCGGCGTTGCTGGCCCGCGAGGTGGCGACCACGGACGCGCTGACCGGCGGCCGGCTCGAACTCGGCCTCGGCACCGGGTACGTGGCGGCGGAGCACGAGGCGGCCGGGCTGCCGTACGGCTCGCCGCGCGAGCGCGTGGACCATCTGCGGCGGACGGTGGAGGAGCTGGAGCGCCTGCTCGGCTCCGGGGACCACGAACCCCGCCCCGCACAGTCCCGGGTGCCGGTGCTGATCGGCGCCAACGGCGACCGGATGCTGCGCCTGACCGCCGGGCACGCGGACATCGCGGCCTTCACCGGAGCCCGGCCGGGCAACACGCCCGGGACGCTCGATCCGCTGAGCCCCGAGGAGCTGGACGAGCGCGTGGCCCGGTACCGCGCGCTGGCCGCCGACCGGGCGGAACCCGCCGAGCTGAACCTGCTGATCCAGTTCGTGGCGATCACCGACGACCCGGAGGCCGCGCTGAAGCCGCTGGTGGAGCGCCTGCCCCAGTTCACCGTCGAGCAGGCGCTGGCCCTGCCGATCGTGCTGGCCGGAACCCTGGAGGATGTCGTCGCCAAGGTACGGGCGCAGCGCGAGCGGTTCGGGTTCTCGTACCTGACCGTGCTGGAGCCGTTCATGGAGGCGTTCGCGCCGGTGATGGAGCGGCTGCGCGAGGAGTCCGCATGATGGAATTCCCCGCGCGACGCGGTCCCTTCATGATCACCATGGCCGCATGACAGACCTGCGTGTACGTGCCGCCGTTCCCGCCGACCTCGACTCCGTCCTCGCCTTCTGGAGGACGGCCGCCGAGGGGACGAGCATCAGTGACGACCGCGCCGGTGTGGAGCGGCTGGTCGCCCGCGACCCCGAGGCTCTCCTCCTCGCCGAGCAGGACGGGGAACTGGTGGGCACGGTGATCGCCGGCTTCGACGGCTGGCGGTGTCATCTGTACCGGCTCGCGGTGCGTCCGGAGCGGCGGCGGCAGGGCATCGGCTCGGCGCTGCTGGCCGCCGCCGAGGAGCGTTTCGTACGGCTCGGCGGGCGGCGGGCGGACGCGATGGTGCTGGTGCGCAACGAGACCGCGCACCACGCCTGGAGTGCGGCCGGGTACGGGCCGGAGGAGCGGTGGCGGCGCTGGGTGAAGCCGCTCACGGACTGAACCCGAAAGGCATCTTTGCTCATCCTTTACCATTGAGGGAGCACTCGGTCCTCTATGAAAGGTTGTGAGCGTCCGCCCATGGGCGAGCCTCCCAGTCCGCGACACCGCGCATTCCGCCCTGCCCTGTCCGATCATGGGACGGGGGTGACCC
The DNA here is from genome assembly GCF_040645635.1 of Streptomyces sp. NPDC046727. NCBI lineage: Bacteria > Bacillati > Actinomycetota > Actinomycetes > Kitasatosporales > Streptomycetaceae > Streptomyces > Streptomyces sp. NPDC046727. The sequence continues at coordinate 34,424 of NZ_JBEYYR010000051.1, read as the reverse complement.
GATGACCGAAGTGCTCCTCCTCCTGGTGGCGATCCTGCTGTCGGTGGCCTGCGGCGCCTTCGTCGCAGCGGAGTTCTCGCTGACCACGGTGGAACGCGGCGAGCTGGAGCGGGCCGCCCAGCGTGGCGAGCGCGGTGCCGCGGGCGCCCTGAAGGCCGTACGGACCCTGACCTTCCAGCTGTCCGGCGCCCAGCTCGGCATCACCGTCACCAACCTGGTGGTCGGCATGCTCGCCGAGCCGTCGATCGCCAAACTGCTCTCCGGGCCGTTCCGGGCGATGGGGCTGCCGGCGACCACGGCGAGCTCGGTCGCGCTGGTGCTGGGCACGGCCCTGTCGACGGTGTTCCTGATGGTCGTCGGCGAGCTGGTGCCGAAGAACTGGGCGATCTCCTCGCCGCTGACCGTGGCCAAGCGGGTGGGCAGCGCACAGCGCTGGTTCAGCGCGGCCTTCCGGCCCTTCATCACCCACCTGAACAACACGGCCAACCATTTCGTGCGCCGGCTCGGCGTCGAACCGGCCGAGGAACTGGCCTCCGCGCGCGGTCCGCAGGAGCTGGCCGCCCTCGCCCGGCACTCCGCCAGGGAGGGCGCGCTGGAGCCGGACACCGCGGAGCTGTTCGTCCGGACGCTGAACCTGGCCGACCTGACGGCCGAGAACGTGATGACCCCGCGCGTCCAGGTCATCGCCCTGGAGACCCAGGCGACCTGCGAGGACGTGGCCAACGCCACCCGGGCCACCGGCCTGTCCCGGTTCCCGGTCTACCGGGGCAGCCTGGACGCGGTCGTCGGCACCGCCCACATCAAGGACGTGCTGGCCGTCCCCGCGGACCAGCGGCGCCACCGCACGGTCGCCCAGGTGATGCGCGAACCGCTGCTGGTGCCCGAGTCCCTGACCGTCGACCGCCTGCTGGACCGGCTCTCCGGCCGGCGCACCATGGCCGTCGTCATCGACGAGTACGGCGGTACGGCCGGCGTGGCCACGCTGGAGGACATCGTGGAGGAGGTCGTCGGCGAGGTGCGGGACGAGCACGACCCGCACGAGACACCCGACCTCGCCCCCGCCGGCGCGGACGAGCGGGGCCGGGCCCTGTACTCGGCGGACGGCGCCGCCCGCACCGACCAGCTCGCGCGCGTGGGACTGCGCGCGCCCGAGGGGCCGTACGAGACGCTGGCCGGCCTGGTCGCCACGGAACTGGGCCGGATACCCGCCGTCGGTGACAGCGTCGAGGTGGCCGGCTGGCGGCTGGACGTGGTCGACGCGTCGGGCCACCGGGCCGCCCGGGTACTGCTGCACGCACCGCTGGACGACGAGCGCGCCGAGGGGACCGGCGGGATGCGGGAGGGGACGCGATGACCGCCGTACAGCTGCTGATCGGTCTGGCGACCCTCGTCGTCAACGCCTTCTTCGTGGGTGCCGAGTTCGCTCTGATCTCCGTACGCCGCTCGCAGATCGAGCCGCTGGCCCAGGAGGGCGACCGGCGCGCGCGGAGCGTGCTGTGGGGCCTGCAGCACGTCTCGGCCCTGCTGGCGGCCGCCCAGCTGGGCATCACGCTGTGCACGCTGGTCCTGGGCGTGGTCGCCGAGCCGGCCATCGCGCATCTGCTGGAGCCGGTGTTCCACGCGGTGGGCGTGCCGGTGAGCGCGGGTCACGCGGTCTCGTTCGTGATCGCGCTGAGCCTCGCCACGTATCTGCACATGCTGCTCGGCGAGATGGTCCCCAAGAACATCGCGCTGGCGGAACCCGTGCGCAGCGCGCTGCTGCTCGGTCCGCCGCTGGTCGCGCTGTCCCGGGCGCTGCGCCCGGTGATCTTCGCGATCAACGCCTTCGCCAACGGGCTGCTGAAGCTGCTGCGGGTGGAGGCGAAGGACGAGGTCGCGGCGACCTTCACGGACACCGAGCTGGCCGAGATCGTCAAGGACGCCAGCGAGGCGGGCCTGATCGACAACCGGGCGCAGGAGCGCCTGCACGACGCGCTGGAGCTGGGCAGCCGCCCGGTGCGCGACGTGGTCGTCCCCTTGCAGCGGGTGGTCTACGCGCGCGTGGGCGTCACCCCCGAGCAGCTGGAGCGGCTGTCGGCCGAGTCGGGGTTCTCCCGTTTCCCGGTGGTCGACACCGGCCGCCGGATCGTCGGCTACCTGCACGTCAAGGACGCGCTGGACGCCTCACCGCAGGACGTGCCGTTCCGGCTCCGCGACATGCGCCCCATCGCCCGCGTCCGGGAAGGCACCCCGTTGGACGACGTCCTCACCGCCATGCGAGGCAGCCGCACACACCTGGCGGCGGTACTCGGCGACGACGGCCGCCTGGCCGGCCTGGTGACGATGGAGGACGTCCTGCGCGAACTCTTCGGCCAGCCTGCGTGAGCCTCCGGCGGTTGGGCGGAGGGATGGGCGGCTGTGGGCCCGGTAGCTGGGCGAGGCGGGGACGGCAGGCGGAGGCGGCCCGGTACCGGGAGGATGCGCCGGTGGATCGAGTGAGGGGGCTGACAGCAGGGCCAGGGGCCCGTCTCGGGTGGCTCTTCGGCGGATCCGGTGAGGCGGCGGCAGGCGGAAGCGAGCCGATACGGGGACGCGTCGGCGGAGGTCCGGTCCCAGGGTGTTCCTCCTGGGTGCCCCTGGCCCTGCCGGCGGGTCAGGGCCTGTACCAGGGTGTTCCTCCTGGGTGCCCCTGGGCCTGCCGGAAGGTCGGGGCCTGTCCCAGGTGATGCTGCGGCGGAGCCGGTGAGCGGGCGGCATGGGAGGCGGGCCGGTACCCCGGGGGTGCGCCGGTGGATCCGGCGCGAGGGGGCTGACAGCAGGGCCAGGGGCCTGTCTCGGGTGGCTCTTCGGCGGATCCGGTGGGGGGCGGCAGGCGGAAGCGAGCCCATACCGGGGGACGCGTCGGCGGAGTTCCGGTCCCAGGGTGTTCCTCCTGGGTGCCCCTGGGGCCTGCCGGCGGGTCAGGGCCTGCCCCAGGTGATGCTCCGGCGGAGCCGGTCAGCGGGCGGCAGGCGGAGGCGGGCCGGTACCCCGGGGGTGCGTCGGTGGATCCGGCGCGAGGGTCCAGCGGGAGGGCGTCATCACCCTGGGACAGCCTGCGGCCGGCCCTCCGGCCGATCGGTCATGCCGGAATCGACTTCGGGGACGAACCGGACCCGGCCCGCCGGCCGACAGCGCCAGCATCTCCCCGGGACAGGCTCCTGGCCCGACGGCCGGTCCCCTTGCAGGATCCGCCGGAGCATCACTCCAGGGCCTGGGGACTGCTCCCAGCCCTACGGCCGGCTGCCTCAGAATCACCCACGAGCACAGCCCGGCATCGGGCCCGGCCCGTCGCCCAGGGGTCCCCGAACCATCACCCCCGGGCCTGGACGACTTGGTTGGGCCGACCGACCGGCAGGTATTGGCCTCGGGATACCATCTCTGTCGCCATGCAGACGAATCCCACACCTTCCCCGTACACCAGCCTGGTCGCGGTCGGCGACTCCTTCACCGAGGGCATGTCGGACCTGCTGCCCGACGGTTCCTACCGGGGCTGGGCCGATGTGCTCGCCGCGCGGATGGCCGCCCGCACGCCCGGCTTCCGGTACGCCAACCTGGCCGTGCGCGGGAAGCTGATCGGGCAGATCGTCGACGAGCAGGTGGCGGTGGCCGCGGCCATGAAGCCCGACGTCGTCACCCTGGTCGGCGGACTCAACGACACCCTGCGCCCCAAGTGCGACATGGGCCGGGTCCGCGGCCTGCTCACCGAGGCCGTGGAGCGGCTGGCGCCTTCCTGCAAGCAGCTGGTGCTGATGCGCAGCCCCGGCCGGCAGGGCCCGGTGCTGGAGCGGTTCCGGCCGCGCATGGAGGAGCTGTTCGCCTGCGTGGACGAGCTGGCGGACAAGCACGGCGCCCTGGTGGTCGACCTGTACGGCGCGCCTTCGCTGGCCGACCCGCGGCTGTGGGACGTGGACCGGCTGCATCTGACGGCGGAGGGGCACCGCCGGGTCGCCGAGGCGGTGTGGCAGACGCTCGGGTACGAGCCGGAGGACACCGAGTGGCGGGTACCGATGCCGGCGACGGCCCCGCCCGGCTGGGTGACGCGCCGGACCGCGGACGTCCGGTTCGCCCGGCAGTACCTGCTCCCGTGGATAGGCCGCCGCCTGACCGGCCGTTCCTCGGGCGACGGCCGCCCGCCGAAGCGGCCGGAGCTGCTGCCGTACGAGGGGCAGGCGTAGCCCGTCTTCGACAGGGGACGGGGGCGACGTCGGCGACGTCACGTTCGGCCGGGCCGAGGCGGGCGTCACCATCCCGCCGCGCATGCCGCGCCGACGTGACGGCGCTCTCGTAGCTTCGACCGAACGCACCCATGGCGTTGGCCTGCACGAATCGCCAGTAGACTCTGGACACGTGACTTCTGCGCCCGCCAAGCCCCGCATCCCGAACGTCCTCGCCGGACGCTACGCCTCCGCCGAGCTCGCCACGCTCTGGTCCCCCGAGCAGAAGGTGAAGCTGGAGCGGCAGCTCTGGCTCGCCGTGCTGCGGGCCCAGAAGGACCTCGGCATCGAGGTGCCGGACGAGGCGATCGCCGACTACGAGCGCGTCCTCGACACCGTGGACCTGGCCTCGATCGCCGAGCGCGAGAAGGTCACCCGGCACGACGTGAAGGCGCGGATCGAGGAGTTCAACGACCTCGCCGGGCACGAGCACGTGCACAAGGGGATGACCTCCCGTGACCTCACGGAGAACGTCGAGCAGCTGCAGATCCGGCTCTCCCTGGAGCTGATGCGCGACCGCACCGTGGCCGTGCTGGCGCGTCTCGGCAAGCTCGCGGGCGAGTACGCCGAGCTGGTCATGGCCGGCCGCTCGCACAACGTGGCCGCGCAGGCCACCACCCTCGGCAAGCGTTTCGCGACCGCCGCCGACGAGCTGCTCGTGGCCCACGGCCGCGTCGAGGAGCTGCTCGGCCGCTACCCGCTGCGCGGCATCAAGGGCCCGGTCGGCACCGCGCAGGACATGCTGGACCTGCTGGGCGGCGACGCGGACAAGCTCGCCGACCTGGAGAACCGGATCGCGCGGCACCTGGGCTTCTCGCAGGCGTTCACCTCGGTCGGCCAGGTCTACCCGCGCTCGCTGGACTACGAGGTCGTCACCGCGCTGGTGCAGCTGGCGGCGGCGCCGTCCTCGCTGGCCAAGACGATCCGGCTGATGGCCGGGCACGAGCTGGTCACCGAGGGCTTCAAGCCGGGCCAGGTCGGCTCCTCCGCGATGCCGCACAAGATGAACACCCGCTCCTGCGAGCGCGTCAACGGCCTCATGGTGATCCTGCGCGGCTACGCCTCGATGACCGGCGAGCTGGCGGGCGACCAGTGGAACGAGGGCGACGTGTCCTGCTCGGTGGTGCGCCGGGTCGCGCTGCCGGACGCGTTCTTCGCCCTGGACGGTCTGCTGGAGACCTTCCTCACCGTCCTCGACGAGTTCGGTGCCTTCCCGGCCGTCATCGCCCGTGAGCTGGACCGCTACCTCCCCTTCCTCGCCACCACCAAGGTGCTGATGGGCGCGGTGCGGGCGGGCGTCGGCCGTGAGGTCGCGCACGAGGCGATCAAGGAGAACGCCGTGGCCACCGCGCTCGGGATGCGCGAGCAGGGCGCTGAGCGCAACGAACTGCTCGACAAGCTCGCCGCCGACGAGCGGCTGCCGCTCGACCGCGAGCAGCTGGCCGCGCTGATGGCCGACAAGCTCTCCTTCACCGGCGCCGCCGCCGACCAGGTCGGCGTGGTCGTCGGCCGGATCGAGGAGATCGTCAAGCAGCACCCGGAGGCCGCCGGCTACACGCCCGGAGCGATCCTCTGACCCGCGCATCGCGCTCTCCCCGCTTCACTCAGGCGGAACTGGAGGCCGCCCGCGACCGTCTCGTCCCGGATGTGGTCGCGGACGGCCTCCATGTGCTGTTCTGCGGCATCAACCCGGGGCTGATGACGGCGGCGACCGGCCACCACTTCGCGCGCCCCGGCAACCGGTTCTGGCCGGTGCTGCACCTGTCCGGCTTCACACCCCGGCTGCTGAAGCCGGCCGAGCAGGGGGAACTGCTGTCGTACGGGCTCGGCATCACCAACGTGGTGGCGCGGGCGTCCGCGCGCGCGGACGAGCTGACCGCCGAGGAGTACGTCGAGGGCGGGCGGCTGCTGACCACGAAGGTGACGCGGCTGCGGCCCAGGTGGCTGGCGGTGGTCGGCGTGACCGCCTACCGCGCGGCCTTCGGTGACCGCACGGCCCAGGTCGGCCCGCAGGAGCGGACCATCGGGGACACGCGGGTGTGGGTGCTGCCCAACCCCAGCGGGCTGAACGCGCACTGGACGGCGGCCACGATGGCGGAGGAGTTCGCCCGGCTGCGGGAGGCGGCGGGTGCGGGCGGTCACGGCGGGTCGGTCTCCGTCACTATGCCGAGCAGCTGAAAAGGCAGCTCCTTGTCCCATTGGGAGACGGCGAGGGCGAGCCAGCGGCCTGACTCCGGGAGCCGCCACAGCTGGACGTCCGGGACATGGTTGCTGAGGCCGGCCCAGGGCTCCGCGATGTCCTCGCCCGCCATGGTCCGGTCGAACACGCTGTACAGGCTGACGTGCTGCGGCTGTCCCCACCGCTCGCCGAGCCGCTCCGCGAGGCCGTCCCGGTCGGCCTCGTACTGCGCCGCCGTCTCGTCCCGTTCGCTGCCGTCGCCCTCCCAGAACTCCTCGCTGGTCTGTAATTCGGCTATGTGATAGCCGGGCCCGCTCTCGCCGTGCTCCGTCCTGCCGTGCGCCGCTGGGAACTCCCGGGCGCACAGCAGGTCGATGAGGGTCAGACACTTCGCGATGTCCATGGGATCCAGTAAAGCGGGCACCACTGACAATTGGCGGCCCGTCAAGCGACCCCGGGGTGCCCGTGCGGCGACCCCGGGCGCCCGCCGTCACGCGTCCCTGCGCCGCAGGCTCCACCCGCCCGCGAGCAGGGCCGCCGCGGCCCACAGCCCGGCCACCGCGAGTCCGCTCCACGGGCCGAGCGTGCCGTCCCAGCCGCTGTGCAGGGCCACTTGGCCGGCCCGGTCGGGCAGGAAGTCGGCGACGCCGCCGGACAGGTCGCCGATGACGAAGGACACGATCAGCAGGAAGGGGATCAGCACGGAGAGGGTCGCGACTCCGCTGCGCAGCACGGCGGCCAGTCCGGCGGCGAACAGGGCCATGAACGTCAGGTGCAGGCCGCAGCCGACGGCGCCCCGCGCTCCTTCGGCCCAGCCGGGAGCGGACGTGCCGAGAGCCGCCCGGCCCACCAGGAGCGTGACGAATCCGGTGAGCAGCCCGACGGCCAGCGTCGGCAGGGCGATCGCCAGCGCCTTCGCGGCGAACCAGCGCCCCCGGTCGGGCACCGCCGACAGCGTCAGCCGCAGTGCCCCGCCGCGGAACTCGGAGGAGACGGCCGTCGTGCCGAAGGCGATCGCGGCGATCTGCCCGAAACTGACGCCGAAGAACACCGCGAACAGCGGGTCGGGGTCGCCGGTGTCGGTGTCGACCGAGGCCAGCGCCGAGAACGCGGCGGTGGCGACGAGGATCGCGGCGAGGGCGCCCCTGAGGGAGCGCAGGGTGCGGACCTTGATCCACTCGGCGTGGAGCACGGGTGCGAACGACATGGTCAGGCCTCCTGGGGCTGTGCGGTGAACTCGGCCTCGGCCGCTGTCAGATCGAGGTAGGCCTCCTCCAAGGTGGCCTCCCGGGCGGTGAGTTCCAGGACGGGGACGCCCGCCTCGGCCATCAGCCGGCCGAGGTCGTCCACGCGCGCGTGCCGCACGGTCCAGGCCCCGTCCTCGTCCCGGGAGGCGTCGTGGCCGTGCCGGTCGAGGAGGTCACCGAGGGCGGCGGAGTCGGTGGTGCGGATGCGGACGTGGGGCTGTACGCGCGCGTGGATGAACTCCTGCACCGGCGTGTCGGCGAGCAGGCGGCCCCGGCCGAGGATCAGCAGGTGGTCGGCGAATGCGGCGGTCTCGCCCATCAGATGGCTGGAGACCAGCACCGTACGGCCTTCCTCGGCGAGGCGGCGCAGCATCGTGCGGATCCACACGATGCCTTCGGGGTCGAGGCCGTTGGCGGGTTCGTCGAGCAGGACGACCTCGGGGTCCCCGAGCAGGGCGGCGGCGATGCCGAGCCGCTGGCGCATGCCGAGGGAGTAGGTCCGTACGCGGCGCTTGGCCACGGTGGCGAGGCCGGTCTCCTCCAGGACGGTGTCGACCCGGCGGGCCGGGATGCGGTTGCTCGCCGCGAGGGCCAGCAGATGGTCGCGGGCGGTGCGGGAGCCGTGCGCGGCGCGTGCGTCGAGCAGGGCGCCCACCCGGCGCAGGGGTTCGTGGAGCCCGGCGTAGGCGTGGCCGCCGATCGTGGCGGTGCCGGCGGTGGGCCGGTCGAGGCCGAGGACGAGGCGGAAGGTGGTGGACTTGCCGGCGCCGTTGGGGCCGAGGAAGCCGGTGACCCGGCCGGGGCGGACGCTGAAGGTGAGCCGGTCCACGGCCCGTCGGCCGCCGTACTCCTTGGTGAGGTCTCGTACGTCGATGCTGGTCATGGCAACAGCCTGGCCGGGCACGGCGATCGGTTCCTCCCCCGCCGGTGGAGACCGTCTCCCCCGTGCGGGGGAGGTCCGTTGTCAGTGCCGCCTGCGACGATGAGGTCATGGCCCGCTTTCTGCGCCCGCTGCTGCGCGGGACGACGTACACGCGCCTGCTGCATCTGTGGGTGCCGATGCTTGCGGTCAGCGTCTGGATCTTCGTCGACCCGTCGAGTCCGTGGATGCCCGCGCTGCTGCTCGCCCCGGTCGGGCTGCTGCCCGCGGTGCGGCGGGGCGAGGGCGTGCAGGCGCGGCTGCTGCTCACACCCGGCGAGCCGGAGCCGGGCATCTCCGAGACACCGGCGGCGACCTGGCGGGACCGGCTGCGTACGGTGCTGTGGCTGGAGCTGCGCATGCTGCTCGGCGGGGCGACCGCGTTCGCCTCGGTGTGGCTGCCCATCATCTGCTTCGAGCTGTTGCGTTGCGCGTGGGGGGAGGCGCCGGCCGACGTCCCGCTGCTGGACCGGCTGCCGCCGCACCGCGCCTGGGCCCTGCTGGCGCCGTTGCCGCTGTTCGCCCTGTACGGAGCGGTCGTCGGGCTCGGCGAGCTGGCCACGGCCGGTGCGCGCCGGCTCCTCGGGCCGTCGGCGGCCGAGCGGCTGGCCGCGCTGGAGGAGCGCACCGAGCAGCTGCTGGAACGCACCCGGATCGCACGGGAGTTGCACGACTCGATCGGGCACGCCCTGACGGTGGCGGTGGTGCAGGCGGGTGCGGCGCGCGCGGCGGGCGATCCGGAGTTCACCGACCGCGCGCTGGACGCCATCGAGGAGACCGGCCGGGCCGCGCTCGCGGACCTGGAGCGGGTGCTGGGCGTCCTGCGGGAGAGCGAGCGGCCGGTGAGCGCGCGGCCCACGCTGGCCGACGCCGACCGGCTGCTGGAGTCGGCACGGGCGTCCGGGGCGAAGGTCGACGCCGAGGTGACGGGCCCGGTCGAGGCCCTGCCCGGCCCGGTGTCCCGGGAGGGCTACCGCATCCTCCAGGAGGCGCTCACCAACGTACTGCGGCACGCGGGAGCCGTGCCCGCGCGGGTCCGGGTCGCGGTCACCGGCGGCATGCTCGTCCTGGAGGTCCGCAACCCGCTGCCGGGCCCGATACCCGACGCCGGCCGGGGCAGCGGCCTGCGGGGCATACGGGAGCGGGCCGCGCTCCTCGGCGGCACCGCCCGGACGGGTCCGGACGAGGGCAACTGGCAGGTGCGCGTGGAGCTTCCGCTGAGTTGATCTAGGCTGGCCGGATGCCGGTCACCGTACTCCTCGTCGACGACGAACCCCTGGTCCGCGCGGGTCTGCGGGCCGTGCTGGGGGCGCAGCCCGACATCGAGGTGGTGGGTGAGGCGGCCGACGGCGCGGCGGTCATCCCGCTGGTCCGGCAGCTGCGGCCGGACGTGGTCGCCATGGACGTACGGATGCCCCTCATGGACGGCATCGAGGCGACGCGCGCGGTGCTGCGCACGGTGGCCGAGCCGCCGAAGATCCTCGTGGTGACCACCTTCGAGGACGACGAGTACGTGTACGAGGCGCTGCGCGCGGGTGCCGACGGGTTCCTGTTGAAGCGGGCCCGTCCCGCCGAGATCGTGCACGCGGTGCGGCTGGTCGCGGAGGGCGAGTCGCTGCTGTTCCCGGCCTCCGTACGGCGCCTCGCCGCCCGGTACGGCGACGGGGACCGGCCGGCACGGGCCGTGCTGGAGCGGGCCCGGCTGACCGAGCGGGAGGCGGAGGTGCTGCGGCTCATGGCGCGGGGGCTGTCGAACGCGGAGATCGCGGCCCGGCTGGTCGTCGGCGTGGAGACGGTGAAGTCGCATGTGAGCGCCGTCCTGGCCAAGCTCGGCGCGCGCGACCGCACCCAGGCGGTGATCGCGGCCTACGAGTCGGGGTTCGTGGAGCCCAGGTGATCCGGGGGTCCGGCCGTCGGCGGAACCCGGCACTCGCCGGGGTGCGCCGGGCCGAGTACGATCCGGCCAACACGCCCGCGAGCTGGGAGGACGGACGGTGGGGCAGCTGACCGGCGGCGATCCCTCGCTGCTGCGAAGGATCAATTCCGCGGTGGTGCTGCACGCGCTGCGTGCCACGGACTGCGCGACGCTCACCGAGATCACCCGCGTCACCGGACTGTCCCGGCCGACCGTCGAGGGCGTCGTGGAGGGGCTCATCGAGGGCGGCCTGGTGGTGGAGGCGGCGGCCGACGAGGGCGGCACGCGCAGGCAGGGGCGGCCCGCCCGGCGGTTCCGGTTCCGGGCCGAGGCGGGGCATCTGCTGGGCCTGGAGATCGGGCCGCACCGGGTCGCCGCGCTCCTGTCCGACCTGGACGGACGGGTGCTGGGCGCGCAGGCCAAGGAGGTCGACGAGACGGCCTCGGCGGACGAGCGGCTCGACCGGCTGCGCGGCGCGGTCGCCGAGCTGCTGCGGCGGGCCGGGGTCGCGCGCAGCTCGCTGCGGGCGGTGGGCGTGGGCACGCCGGGCATCGTGGAGGCGGACGGCACGGTGCGGCTGAGCACGGCCCTGCCGCAGTGGACGGGCCTGAGGCTCGGCGAGCGGCTGAGCCGTTCCTTCAGGTGCCCGGTGCTGGTGGAGAACGACGCCAACGCGGCGGCGGTCGCCGAGCACTGGAAGGGCGCGGCGACCGAGACGGACGACGTGGTGTTCGTGCTGGCCGGGCTGAGCCCGGGGGCCGGTTCGCTGATCGGCGGGCGGCTGCACCGGGGCTACGGCGGGGCGGCCGGGGAGATCGGCGCGCTGCATCTGCTGGGCCGGGAGGCGACGCCGGAGGCGCTGCTGTCGACCACCGACGAGCCGCTGCACCCGCTGGACGAGCAGGCGGTCGCCGAGGTGTTCGCGCTGGCGCGCAAGGGCGACCAGCGGGCGCGGGCGGCCGTCGACCGGTTCATCCAGCGGCTCGTGCACGACGTGGCGGCGCTGGTGCTGGCGCTCGATCCGGCGCTGGTCGTGATCGGGGGCTGGGCGGCCGGTCTGGACGGCGTCCTGGAGCCGCTGCGCGGCGAACTGGCCCGCTACTGCCTGCGTCCGCCTCAGGTGACGCTGTCCCTGCTGGGCGAGGCGGCGGTGGCGACGGGGGCACTGCGCCTGGCTCTGGACCATGTCGAGGAGCAGCTGTTCGCGGTGGACGGCACGGTGACACGGCGCTGACCGTCGCCGGATGCCGCGCGCCGGGCACGGTCATCGTGCCGACGCGGCACCGCCATGGCCGGTCGCACAGTTCCCCATGCCCCCAGGGACTAGGCCCCGCCCTCGGCCGCGAGCATCCATGCGCACAGCCGACGGCCAGGGCAGCGGAGGCGAGCACCTGTCCGCGGTGGACGCCACCGTGACACGGCACCGAGCGCCGCCGGATGCCGCGCGCCGGGCACGGTCATCGTGCCGACGCGGCGCCACCATGGCCGGTCGCACAGTTCCCCGCGCCCCAGGGACTAGGCCCCGCCCTCGGCCGCGAGCATCCGTGCACACAGCCGACGGCCGGGGCGGCGGAGGCGAGCAGCTGTTCGCGATGGACGCCACGATGACAAGGCGCTGAGCGCACCGTCGGCTGCCGCGCGCCGGGCACGGTCATCGTGCCGACGCGGCACCGCCATGGCCGGTCGCACAGTTCTCCGCGTGGGTTGGCCCCGCCCTCAGCCGCGAGCATCCATGCGCACGGCCGACGGCCGGGGCAGCAGAGGCGAGCACCTGTCCGCGGTGGACGCCACCGTGACACGGCACTGAGCGCCGCCGGCTGCCGCGTACCGGGCACGGTCATCACGCCGACGCGGCACCGCCATGGCCGGTCACGCAGTTCCCCACGCCCCCACGGGGTAGGCCCCGCCCCTAGCCGCGCGTACCCGTGCGCCCCGGCCGGGGGCCGGGGCGTCAGGTGGCTCAGGAAGCCTGTCGCTCCGGGTCGTGGTGGATCTCCACGCCCGCCGAGTCGCCGAAGGTCAGCCGGCAGGTGTCGGCGCGGTAAGTCGCCACCGAGAGTGCCGCGGTGCGGCCCTGGGCGATGAAGCGGGTCGTGACGACGAGGACGGGCGAGCCGGGGAGCCGGTCGAGCGCCTTGGCGTCGTCCGCGCGCGCGGAGCCCAGTTCGACGGCGCGCTCCTCGCCCTCCAGCGGCAGGTGCTGCAGTTCGCGCAGCACCGCACGCGCGCGTGCCGCGTCGGACGGGGCGTCGATCGCGGTCAGGCCGGGCACCGAAGCGGCCGGGATGTAGAGCAGTTCGGTGGCGACCTGCTGGCCGTGGGACGTGCGGGAGCGGCGGACGGTGTGGACGGGCTCGTCCGTGCCTGTCTCCAGGGCCGCGGCGACTGCGGCGGGCGGCGTCGCCTGGGCGCTGTCGACGGGCTGCCAGGCGTCTCCGGCGGCGCCGGGCCAGGTGTGCTGCTCCGTACCGACGGCCACGCCCACGCGCGGAGGCGCGACGGTCGTGCCGACGCCGCGGCGGCGCTGCAGCCGGCCCTCCAGCTCCAGCTGTTCGAGGGCCTGGCGGAGCGTGGCGCGGGCCACGCCGAAGCGGGCGGCGAGATCACGCTCGTTGGGCAGGATCTCCCCGACGGAGAACTCGGAGTCCAGTGCCTCGGTGAGCACGGTCTTGAGATGCCAGTACTTCGGTTCCGGTACCGATTCCAGCTGCGTGGTCCCCACCCTGTCCTCCGCAAGAGCCGTGGTCCGGCGGTTTTTAGCGCCCTTGTTTATTAAAGGTTGTTGCACTTCTCTGCGACCATAGGGCGGCCGCCACCCTTGGTCAAGACCAATCCTCGGCCCCGTGGGGATCAGGAGGGTGACCTGGCGCGGAGCGTTCACGAGGCGTTCGTACGCGACGGCGCGTGTGACATCCCGGCAAAACCCCTGCAGCACGACGGAGCCCCCGTCGTACGACGGGGGCTCGTGGGACAGGCGGTGACTCAGTGGCCGGTGAGGTGCCGCAGCTTTTCGGGGTTGCGGTGGATGTAGACGGCCGTGACGTGGCCGTCGGCGATGTCCAGCTGGAGCAGGGTGTCGGGCTTGTCGCCGTACAGGATCAGCACGGCGGGGCCGCCGTTGACCTCCAGCGCACGGAAGGACATGTCCGCGGGGGTCGAGCGCGCCACGCCGATGAGGAAGCGGCCGACCTTGTCGGGGGTCTGCAGGGCGCGCACCGGCGCCTTGGCCTTGCCGCCGCTGTCGCCGACCAGCCGGACGTCCGGGGCGAGCAGGGACATCAGTCCTTCCAGATCGCCCTCCCCCGCGGCGGCGAGGAAACGTTCGGTCAGATCCCGGCGCCGGGCCGGGTCGACCTCGTACCGGGGACGCCGTTCCGCCACGTGCCGGCGGGCCCGTCCGGCGAGCTGCCGTACCGCCGGCTCGGCCCGGTCGAGCAGTGCGGCGATCTCGGCGAACGGGAAGCCGAACGCCTCCCTGAGCACGAACACCGCCCGCTCCAGCGGCGACAGCGACTCCAGGACGACCAGGACGGCCAGCGAGACCGTGTCGGCGAGCACCGCGCGCTCCGCGGAGTCCGGGGCGGTGTCGGCGAATTCGGTGAGGTACGGCTCCGGCAGCCAGGGCCCGACGTACGCCTCGCCGCGCGCCTGCACCTGGCGCAGCCGGTCGATGGCCAGCCGGGTGGTGACGCGCACCAGGTAGGCGCGCGGTTCGCGGACCTCCGTGCGGTCGGCCTGGGCCCAGCGCAGCCAGGCCTCCTGGACCACGTCCTCGGCGTCGGCGACCCGGCCGAGCATGCGATAGGCGACTCCCATGAGCAGGGGCCGGTGCTCTTCGAAGACATCGGTGGCAAGGTCGGTGGTCACGGGTCCATCCCATCCGACACGCCTGCCGGTGTCCACCCGGAATGCCCGGCTCCAGGAGCGGTCCGGATCACAATGACCGCGGACCGTCGGCGGACGGCGGCCGGTGAACTTGAGGTGGGCGATGCGGTACGCGGTGCTGGGCACGGGCGAGGTGGGCCGTACCCTGGCCGGCCGGCTGCTGGAGCTGGGGCACGAGGTGACCCTCGGGTCCCGCACCCCGGACAACCCGGTGGCACGGGAGTGGGCCACGGCCGCGGCCGGCCGGGCGCACGCGGGGACGTTCGCGGACGCGGCGGCGGCGGGCGAGGTGGTCGTCAACGCGGTGGGCGGCCGGGTGGCGCTCGACGCGCTGGAGGCGGCGGGTGCCGAGCATCTGGTGGGCAAGGTGCTGGTGGACGTGTCCAATCCGCTGGCGTTCGAGGACGGGCAGCCGCGGCTGGACCCGGTGGAGTCGGACAGTGTGGGCGAGCGGATCCAGCGGGCGTTCCCGCACGCGCGCGTGGTGAAGACGCTGAACACCGTCAACTGCCGGGTGATGGTGGACCCGGGGCGGGTGCCGGGCGAGCATCACATGTTCGTGTGCGGGGCGGACGCCCGGGCCAAGGAGCACGTGACGGCGCTGCTCGGGGAGTTCGGCTGGCCGGCCGGGCGGGTGCTGGACCTGGGCGACATCCGGGCGGCCCGCGCGCTGGAGATGTATCTGCCGCTGTGGCTCACCCTGTTCGGCCGCTTCGGGGACGCCGACTTCAACGTCGAGGTCCGCCGGGCGGGCTGAGGTTCGGTCACCACCCGAGGGCTACCGACCGGTAGCAATTGCTGACAAGCTGTCTACGGCGTCCGTCAGCAGCCCAGACGAGGAGCACCCCATGTCCGCCACCGTCTCCTTCAAGGTCCCCACCCCGCACGGCCCGGGCGATGTGACCGTCTCCTACGCGCGCGTGGGCCGCGGCGAGCCGCTGGTCCTGCTGCACGGCATCGGCCATCACCGGCAGGCCTGGGACCCGGTCGTGGACATCCTCGCCACCGAGCGCGACGTGATCGCCGTCGACCTGCCGGGCTTCGGCGCCTCCCCGGGACTGCCGGACGGCCTGGCCTACGACCTGCCCACCACCAACTCGGTGCTCGGCGCCCTGTTCGAGGCGCTGGAGCTGGACCGGCCGCACGTGGCCGGCAACTCGCTGGGCGGCCTGCTCGCGCTGGAGCTGGGCCGGGAGAAGCTCGCACGGTCGGTCACCGCCCTCTCCCCCGCCGGGTTCTGGACCGACGCCGAGCGGCGGTACGCCTTCGCCGTGCTGCTCGCGATGCGGGGCGTCGCCCAGCGGCTTCCGCTGCCGCTGGTGGAGCGGCTGGCCCGCACGGCGGCCGGCCGTACCGCCCTGACCAGCACCATCTACGCCCGGCCCGCACGCCGTTCGCCGGACGCGGTGGTCGCCGAGACGCTCGCGCTCGTGGCGGCCACCGGTTTCGAGGCCACCCTGCGCGCGGGAGCCACCGTGCAGTTCACCGACGACCTGCCGGGCCTGCCGGTCACGGTGGCCTGGGGCACCCGGGACCGGCTGCTCGTGCGCCGCCAGGGCGTCCGCGCCAAGCGGCTCATCCCGCACGCCCGGCTGGTGCGGCTGCCCGGCTGCGGCCACTGCCCGATGAGCGACGACCCGGCGCTGGTCGCGCGGGTCATCCTGGCCGGCAGCCGCTGAGCGGGACCTGACAGCGCCCCAGCCGGCCGGGCCACGGCGGTTGTTCACTTGTGGTTTGCGTACGCGCCGCAGCGCGGCAGTAGGTGTGGCTCTGCACACCGGCCGGATCCCGTACGGCCGTCCGTCTCTGGAGGCGCAGCCATGTCACACCGTCCGTTCCCCGGCCGCCGCAGCGTTCTGCGCGGCTCCCTCGCCGCGTCGGCGGCCCTGACCCTGCCCGTCGGTCTCGGCGCGGCCCCGGCGTTCGCCCGCTCGGGGCGTCCCGAGGCGGGCTGGGGTGTGCAGACCGGTGACGTGACCGCCGACTCCGGCCTGGTGTGGGTGCGTTCGGACCGGCCGGCCCGGATGATCGTGGAGACCTCGGCCACCGAGTCGTTCCGCAACCCGCGCAGATGGCACGGTCCGCTGCTGGGCGCCGGCACGGACTTCACCGGCACCACCCGGCTGCACGGCCTGCCCTCCGGCGAGCAGATCCACTACCGCGTCCTGCTCGCCGACCCGGACGACCCGCGCCGCACCGGTGAGCCCGTGACCGGCACCTTCCGCACGGTCTCCCGGCGCCGCCGGGACGGCGTGCGCTTCCTGTGGTCGGGCGACCTGGCCGGCCAGGGCTGGGGCATCAACCCCGACCTCGGCGGCTACCGCATCTACGACGCCATGGCGAAGCTGGACCCGGACTTCTTCCTGTGCAGCGGCGACAACATCTACGCCGACGGGCCGATCACCGCCACCCAGGCGCTGCCCGACGGCAGTACCTGGCGGAACGTCACCACCGAGGAGAAGGCGAAGGTCGCCGAGACCCTCGCCGAGTACCGGGGCAACTTCCGCTACAACCTGCTCGATGCCAACCTGCGCGGGTTCAACGCCCAGGTGCCCTCGATCATCCAGTGGGACGACCACGAGGTGCGCAACAACTGGTACCCGGGCGAGGTGATCGCGTCCACCGACACCCGGTACACCGAGAAGAGCATCGACGTGCTCGCGGCGCGCGCCCGCCGGGCGTTCAGCGAGTACTTCCCGATCTCCACCCTGCGGCCGGGCGCCAAGGAGGGCCGCGTCTACCGCGTGCTGCGCCAGGGTCCGCTGCTGGACGTGTTCGTGCTCGACATGCGGACCTACCGCAACGCCAACTCCCCCGACGACCAGACCGTCGACCCGCAGGGCATCCTCGGCCGGGAGCAGCTGGAGTGGCTCAAGCGGGAGCTGGCCCGGTCGCGTGCGGTGTGGAAGGTCATCGCCGCCGACATGCCGCTCGGCCTCGTGGTGCCCGACCCGATGGAGAGCAAGCCGAACTTCGAGGCGGTCGCGCAGGGCGACCCGGGCGCGCCGCTGGGCCGTGAGCTGCAGATCGCCGAGCTGCTGCGCTTCATCAAGCACCGGCGGATCACCGGCACGCTGTGGCTGACGGCCGACGTGCACCACACCTCCGCCCAGCACTACCAGCCCTCGCGGGCCACGTTCACCGACTTCGAACCGTTCTGGGAGTTCGTCTCCGGTCCGCTGAACGCCGGCGCCTTCCCGGCCAGCGCGCTGGACGCCACCTTCGGCCCGGAACGGGTGTTCGTGAAGGCGCCGACCGCGTCGAACGTCTCGCCCGCGGGCGGGTACCAGTTCTTCGGCGAGGTCGACATCGACGGCGACAGCGGTGAGCTGACGGTACGGCTGCGGGAGCAGGACGGCACCGTGCTGTTCACACAAGAGCTGCGGCCGGGCCGGGTCGGCCAGTAGCGGGCGGGCGTTTTCGCAGGTCAAGCCGATTGTCAGTGGTCGCCTCCACGGTTTTTCCATGACTGGCTGCGCACCGGCACCACCGCCGAGGACCCGGCCCGGCGCCGGACCAAGGGCGTGCGGATCCTTCTGGAACCGGGGGAAATCCCGGAGCTGCAGGCGGGTTTCCCGCAGGAGTTCCGCCGGCTCGGCCAGCCGCTGTCCGTCGTCAGCGACCGCTGTCACTGCACCCACTGGAGCGACGCGATACGTCCGCACTGGCTCGCCGTCCTCCCGGAGCGGCGGGAGCCGGTCGCCGAGCGGATGCTGCCCGACCTGGCCGGGACGGCCGTCGACGGCGACCGCGGAGCCGGCGTCCGTCCCCGGCTCGCCGAGGCGGGCGAGGCCGTCCGCCTGTGCGTGGCGTACGGACTCGGTGCGCGGCACCAGGAGGACCGGCTCGCCGCGGTGGACGCCCTGCTGGTGCTCGCCGCACGGGGGCAGCTTCGCGGGATGCGACTGGGCGCGGATCTGGGTGAGCTGATGGACCGGGGTGCGAAGCCGCAGCGGCTGTCCGAGTCGGCACGGACCGCGGCGGCCACGGGAGCCCCTGCGACGATGTGGGAGATACTCCGGCACGCCCTGCCCGTTCCGCTGGCCGGTCTCGCGACCGCCCGCCCGGAGGCGGCGGCCGTGGCGGCCCGGGGCCTCGGGGAACTGCTGACCGTCGCGGCGGAGTGTGCCGAGCGGTCCGGGGCGCGCGGAGACGTGCCGCATCTCGCGGAGACCGCGGCACGGGCCGGTTCCTCCCGGCTGGTCACCCAGGCGCGGCGGCTGCGGGACGCCCTGCGCGAGGAGGCGGCCGCCTGAGCCGGACCCGAATGCCCGCATCCGTCAACGATAGAAAACCCAACAAAAAGGGCGGAAGCATCCTTTACCCATCGGTCACAATCAGTTCGTGATCACGCAACACCTCTCCTTCACAGTGGCTGCATGACTCCAGACATGCCTGATGTGACCCGAGCGAGGCACGGACGGCCCGTGCACCACTGGCGACGGGACGTCGTCGAACTCGCCGCGCTCTTCACGGCCGTGGCCGTCGCGGACGCGGTGGCCAACCTGATCGGCCATGGGCCCGACGGCCCGGCCCTGCTGGTGATGTCGGCACTCGTGCTGGCCGCGACCGCGGGATTCCACGTGTGGTGGTCACGCCGCCACGGGCACGCGCCGCCGGTCACCGATACCGACGCCCGGCCGGACGCCGAGACGCGGCCGGCCGGGCCGTCCGGGCAGCCCGCCGCCGACGAGGTCGCCGGTGCGCTGTGGCGGATGCGGACGACGGTGAAGGACGAGCCGGGCTCCCTGGCCGCCCTGTGCGCGGCGCTCGCCGAGCGGCGGGTGGACATCCTGAGCCTGCAGACGCACCCGCTGGCCGACGGCACGGTGGACGAGTTCCTGCTGCGGGCGCCGGGCGCGGTGGCGGCGGCCGACATCACCCGGGCGGTCGCGCTGGCCGGTGGCACGGCCACCTGGATCGAGCGGGCCGACGCCCACGACCTGGTCGACGCGCCCACCCGGGTGCTCGGCCTGGCGGCCCGCACGGCCCTGGACACCGCCGAACTTCCACTGGCGCTGCGTCAGTTGCTCGGCCGCTGCACGATCCGGTCGCTGCCCGGCACACCGGCCGGCGGTGGCAGTGGCCCGCGGCCGGTGCCGGTCGAGGGGGTCCTGGAGGACACCGTGATGCGGCTGCCGGCGCCCGAGGGCGGGGTGCTCACCGTGGAGCGGCCGTATCTGCCGTTCACCCCCACCGAGTTCGCGCGCGCTCGGGCGCTGGTGGAGCTGGACAGCCGGCTCGGGCCGCGGATCCCGCGCGGCGAGGACGTGCTGACGCTGCCCGAGGGCAACGACATCACTGTGCGCCGGGTCGACACCGGTGACCTGGCCGCGGCCCGGGCCATGCACGACCGGTGCTCTCCGCGCACCCTCGACCTGCGCTACCACGGCCCGGTCGGCGACGCGGACCGCTATCTCAACCACCTGCTCAGCCCCCGCTTCGGCCGGACGCTGGCCGCGCAGACCGCCTCCGGCCGGATCGTCGGCCTCGGGCACCTGCTGTGGGACGGCGACGAGACCGAGGTCGCGCTGCTGGTCGAGGACGACTGGCAGCAACGCGGCATCGGCGGTGAGCTGCTCGGCCGGCTGGTGGCGCTGGCGGTGGAGGCGGGCTGCGAGAGCGTGTACGCCGTGACCAAGGCGTCCAACACCGGCATGGTCGCCGCGATGCGCGGCCTCGGGCTGCCGCTGGACTACCAGGTCGAGGAGGGCACGCTGGTCATCACGGCCCGGCTGGACGCGGCCCCCGTGCCCTCCGCACTCCGGGCACGGCCACCCCACCTCGGCTGAAGCGTGGCGCGAGACAGGGTGACCTGACCGGATGCGGGCGGCGGGTCAGGGCCGGGCGGCGAGGGCCTCGACCTCGAACAGCACGTCGGGCGCGGCCAGGCCCGCGACACCGATGAGGGTCTGCGTGGGCGGCTTCGTACCCCAGCCCTCCCGCACGGCCTCGGCGATCGGTCCGAGCTTGCTGACGTCATGGTTCACCACGTACGTCCTGAGCTGGACGACATGGCTCAGGTCGAGCCCATGGGCGGCAAGAGCGACGCCGATGTTGCGGAACGCCTGCTTCACCTGCTCGGTGAAATCGGTCGAGACAACCGCGCCGTCCGGGCCCGAGCCGTACTGACCCGCGACAAGCACCAGTTCCGTGCCCGCGGGGACGACGGCGGTGTGGCTGTAGCCGAACGGAACCGGGTTGTGCAGACCGTCGGGATTGACAATGGCGTGTCCCATGCGGGTCACCTCTCGTGTGCGTTGGACCTCTGTCGTGCTGAAGCCTCCCAACGCATCACGACATCCTGTGTCATGTATTGCCGTAGGGTTTTCGTATGCGCGCCGATCGATTGGTATCGCTGGTGCTGCTGCTGCGGCAGCACGGCCGGCTGTCCGCGACCGCGCTGGCCCGCGAGCTGGAGGTGTCCACCCGCACCGTGCTGCGCGACATCGAGGCGCTGTCCGCGGCCGGCGTCCCGGTCTATTCCGAACGCGGCCGGCACGGCGGTTTCGCGTTGCTACCCGGTTTCCAGACCGAGCTCACCGGACTGAACCACGACGAGGCACTCGCCCTGCTGGTCGCCGGATCGCGGCGCGGCGCGCAGGCGTTCGGACTTGGTTCGGCGCTCGCGTCGGCCATGCGCAAGGTGGTCGACGCGCTGCCCGAAAGCGACCGGGCCACCGCGGCCGGCGCGGCCCGGCGGTTGCTCATCGACCCGGAGACCGATCTCCTCTCGCGTCGGCTGGTCACCGAGGAGGTGCCCGACACCGTCGTGGCCGAGGTGCGGCGCGCGGTGCTCGCCGGGCACAAGCTGCGCATCCGCTACGCAGCCGTGCACCAGACCCCCGAATGGCGCACGGTGGACCCGATCGGCCTGGTCACCGTGCGCGACCAGGGCTACTTGCTGGCCACGCGATCCGGCGCGGACCGCACCTACCGGCTGTCCCGCATCCTGGCCGCCGAAAAGCTTCCCGAACCGGCGCAGCGACCGGACCGGGTCGATCTGGACCGGGCCTGGCAGGAACGGAGCACACGGTTTCGGACCGGCGGCGACCAGGTCACCGTGCTGGTGCGGATGGACCCGGCGCGGCGGGAGGACCTGGTGGGCACCGCGCTGGCCGTCCTCGCCGAGGAAGCCGACGCGGGCGGCCGGCTGCAGCTGGAGGTGACCTTCCAGGACGCGAGACACGCCGAATGGGCGTTGTGGCGCCTCGGCACGGACGCGGAAGCCCTGGCCCCGCAGTGGCTGCGCACCTCCCTGCGCGACCGCGCCACCGCGATCGCCACCCACTACGCGCCGAAGGTCAGCGGGGAGTAGGGGTCGTCAGTGGGTGGCGAGGAACTCGAGTGTGTCGATCACGCGGTTCGAGAAGCCCCACTCGTTGTCGTACCAGGCGACCACCTTGACGTGGCGGCCGTCGACGCGGGTGAGGGCCGAGTCGAAGATGGAAGAGGCGGGATTTCCCGTGATGTCGGACGACACGAGCGGGTCCTCCGAGTACTCGAGGATGCCGGCGAGCGGCCCCTCCGCCGCGGCGCGGTACGCCGCCAGCACGTTGTCGCGCGTCACCTCGCGGGCGACGGTCGTGTTGAGTTCGACGATCGAGCCCACCGGCACCGGGACGCGGATCGAGTCGCCCGACAGCTTGCCGTCGAGGTTCGGCAGGACCAGGCCGATCGCCTTGGCGGCGCCCGTCGTGGTGGGCACGATGTTGACGCCGGCCGCACGGGCGCGGCGGGCGTCCCGGTGCGGGCCGTCCTGGAGGTTCTGCTCCTGGGTGTAGGCGTGCACCGTCGTCATGAACCCGTGCTCGATACCGGCGAGTTCGTCGAGAACCGCGGCGAGCGGCGCGAGCGCGTTGGTGGTGCAGGAGGCGTTCGAGACGATCGTGTGCACGGCCGGGTCGTAGGCGTCGGTGTTGACCCCGAACGCGAGCGTGACGTCGGCGCCGTCCGACGGCGCGCTGACGAGTACCTTCTTCGCGCCCGCGTCGAGGTGGGCGCGGGCTGCCTTCGCCGAGGTGAAGCGGCCGGTGGCCTCCAGGACGATGTCGACGCCGAGTTCGGCCCACGGCAGCTGCGCCGGTTCGCGCTCGGCCAGCACCGTGATCCGACGGCCGTCGACGACGAGGGCGTCCCCGTCGACGGTCACCGGACGCCCGAGCCGGCCGGCCGTGCTGTCGTAGGCGAGCAGCCGGGCGAGAGTGGCGGGCTCCGTCAGGTCGTTGACGGCGACGATCTCGAGGGCGCTGTCGCGTTCGAGCAGTGCGCGCAGCACATTGCGTCCGATGCGGCCGAATCCGTTGATGGCGATGCGAGTCATGAATGATGCCCCTTCCTATCGCCACCAGGCTCCTCCGCGGCCGGCGCCGCTGACAGTGGCGGTATCGCCATGGTTCAAAAGGATCCCGCCACTGCGTGCCGGGCGGCGTCACTCGCCCCGGGTGAAGGTGCGCCGGTACTCGCTCGGTGTGGTGCCGAGGATGCGCTGGAAGTGCAGGCGCAGGTTCGCGCCGGTGCCGAGCCCGACGTCGGCGGCGATCTGCTCGACGCTGCGCTCCGAACGCTCGAGCAGTTCGCGGGCCAGGTCGACGCGGGCGCGCATCACCCACTGCAGCGGCGTGTAGCCGGTCTCCTCGACGAAGCGCCGGGAGAACGTGCGCGGCGAGACCCCCGCCTGACGCGCCAGTATGTCGAGGGTGAGGGGCTCGCCGAGCCGGTGCAGCGCCCACTCCCGGGTGGCGGCGAACCGCTCGCCGAGCGGCTCGGGGACGCTGCGCGGTACGTACTGGGCCTGGCCGCCGCTGCGGTAGGGGGCCGCGACCAGACGCCGGGCCGCGTGGTTGGACGCGGCCACTCCGAGGTCGCCGCGCAGGATGTGCAGGCACAGGTCGATGCCGGAGGCGGCGCCGGCCGAGGTGAGCACGCTGCCCTCGTCGACGAACAGCACGTTCTCGTCGACCTGGACGAGCGGGTGCCTGGCCACGAGTGCCCGGGTGTAGTGCCAGTGCGTCGTGGCGCGCCTGCCGTCGAGCAGGCCCGTGGCGGCGAGCGCGAAGGCGCCCGTCGAGATGGCGGCGAGCCGCGCGCCCCGGTCGTGGGCGGCTATCAGTGCGTCGACGACGGCCCGCGGCGGGTCGTCGCGGTCCGGGAACCGGTAGCCGGGGACGAAGACGATGTCGGCCCACGCAAGGGCGTCGAGGCCGTGGTCGACGTGGTACGCGAGGCCGTCGCCGCCGGTCACGAGGCCGGGTGTCGCCCCGCACACCCGCACCTCGTACGGCATGCTCGCGCGGGTCGTGAAGACCTGAGCGGGAATTCCGACATCGAGCGGCTTCGCACCCTCGAGTACGAGGACGGCGACGCGATGCGGGCGGGAGGCTGGCACAGGACGAGGTTACGTGGGGCGCCCCCTGCGCGGACCGGACAGACGGCTCCGGAGGCCTGGAGCCCAGGGGTGCCGGACCCCGCGGGATCAGCCCGCGGGGCCCCGGCTCCCCCGCCCCCCCGTTCAGCGCACCGCCTCCCGCAGCGGTACCGGTGTGCGGGTGGGCTGCCCCAGGGCCTGGTCCAGGTCTGCCCACAGGTCGTCCACGTCCTCCAGGCCCACGGACAGCCGCAGCAGCCGGTCGCTCACCCCGGCACTCCGCCGGTCCTCCGCGTCCACGATGCGGTGGCTGATGGACGCGGGATGCTGGATGAGCGTGTCGACGCTGCCCAGGCTCACCGCGGGGGTGACGAGCCGGACCCGGGAGATCACCTCGTGCGGGTCGCCGAGCACCTCGAAGGCGACCATCGCGCCGCCCAGCCGGGGATAGCGCACGCGGGCCACGCGCGGGTCGGCGGCGAGCCGGCGCGCCAGTTCGGCGGCGTTCGCGGAGGCCGCCCGTACCCGCACGGGCAGCGTGGACAGGCCGCGCAGCAGCAGATAGCCGGCCAGCGGATGCAGGACGCCGCCCGTGGCGAACCGTATCTGCCGCAGCCGGCCCGCGAACTCCTCGTCGCAGGCGACGACCCCGGCCAGGACGTCGCCGTGGCCGCCGAGGTACTTGGTGGCGCTGTGCAGCACCATCCGGGCGCCCTGTTCGGCCGGGCGCTGGAGCACGGGCGTGGCGAAGGTGTTGTCGGCGAGCAGCGGGACCGAGCCGCAGGCGTGGGCGACGGCCCGCAGGTCGAGTTCGGCGAGGGTCGGGTTGGCCGGGGACTCGACCATCACCAGGCCGGTGTCCGCGCGCACCGCGTCGGCGATGCCGGCCGGGTCGGTCCAGGTGACCTCCGTACCGAGCAGCCCGGCGGTCAGCAGATGGTCGCTGCAGCCGTACAGGGGCCGTACCGCGACGACATGGCGCAGGCCCATGGCCGACCGGGCGAGCAGCACCGCGCTGAGCGCGGCCATGCCACTGGCGAAGGCGACCGCGGACTCGGTGCCCTCAAGCCGGGCGAGGGCGGTCTCGAAGCGGGCGACGGTCGGGTTGCCCAGGCGGCCGTAGACCGGCGGGCCCGCCGGGTCGGCGCCGTCGGTGGCGAAGGCGTCGATGCGGGCGGCCTCGGCGCGGCTGTCGTAGGAGGGGTAGGTGGTGGACAGGTCGATCGGCGGGGCGTGCAGGCCCTGGCGGGCGAGGTCGTCGCGGCCGGCGTGCACGGCCTCGGTGGCCAGGGCTCTCGATGCGGCGCGTACGTCGTCGTAGGCGCCGGTGCTCGCTGTGTCCATGGGCGGAAGGGTGAACATCGAACGGTTCCTGGAAATCGAACACCGTGCTACGTTCGGCCAATGGCCGAATCTGTCGTACTGGATCCGGTCGATCTGCATCTGCTGCGGCTGCTGCAGAACGACGCCCGGACCACCTACCGCGACCTCGCCGCGCAGGTGGGCGTGGCGCCGTCGACCTGCCTGGACCGGGTGACCCGGCTGCGCCGCTCGGGCGTGATACTCGGCCACCGGCTGCAGCTCGATCCGGCCCGGCTCGGGCGCGGCCTCCAGGCGCTGCTGTCGGTGCAGGTCCGGCCGCACCGCAGGGAGCTGGTCGGGCCGTTCGTGGAGCGGATCCGGGCGCTGCCGGAGGCGCGGACCGTGTTCCATCTGACCGGGCCGGACGACTATCTGGTGCATGTGGCGGTCGCGGACATGGCCGATCTGCAGCGGCTGGTGCTCGACGAGTTCACGGCACGGCGCGAGGTGGCCCGGGTGGAGACCCGGCTGATCTTCCAGCAGTGGGAGTGCGGGCCGATGCTGCCGCCCGGCCACGCCCAGAGCTGAATCCCCCATACTCGGGTGACGCGGTGATCCTCCGCGTACGAGGATGGGCCGCATGTCTGAGACCCAGATCCCGCTGCCCCGTCAGGTCGCCGACGCCTATGTGGACGACCTCATCGCCCTCGACCCGGTCACCGGTACCTACCTCGGTGTGAAGGAGAGTTCGAGCAGGCTGCCCGACTACTCGCCCGCCGGCTTCGAGGCGCAGGCGGAGCTGGCGCGGGCCACGCTCGCGAAGCTCGACGAGGCCGAGCGCCGGCCCGGTGCCGACAGCGACGAGGAGCGGCGCTGCGCCCGGCTGCTCCGGGAGCGGCTGACGGCCGGTCTCGCCATGTACGAGGCGGGTGAGCACCTGCGCGAGGTCGGCAACCTCGACACGCCCGGCCACGCGGTCCGGGAGATCTTCACGGTCACCCCGGCGGACACGGAGGAGGACTGGGCGGCGATCACGGAGCGGCTGCGCGCGGTGCCGGGCGCGCTCGCGGGCTACCGTGCCTCGCTCGAACTCGGCCTGGAGCGGGGGCTGTTCGCGGCGCCCCGGCCGACCGCCACCTACATCGGCCAGCTCACCGAGTGGACGGACACGGACGGCAAGGGCCGCGGCTGGTACGAGGACTTCGCCGCCGCGGGACCCGAGTCGCTGCGCGCGGAGCTGGACGAGGCGGCGCGCACCGCGACCGGCGCCCTGGTGGAGCTGCGGGACTGGCTGCGGGACGTGTACGCGCCGGCGATCGCGGGCGCCCCGAACGTGGTGGGCCGGGAGCGGTACGCGCGCTGGGCCCGCTACTTCAACGGCACCGACCTGGACCTGGACGAGGCGTACGCGTACGGCTGGGCGGAGTTCCACCGCATCCTCGGCGAGATGCGGCAGGAGGCGGAGAAGATCCTGCCCGGCGCCGGGACGCCGTGGGTGGCGCTCGCGCACCTGGACGAGCACGGCCGGCACATCGAGGGCGTGGACGAGGTCCGGGAGTGGCTCCAGGGCCTGATGGACAAGGCGATCGGGGAGCTGGACGGCACCCACTTCGACCTCGCCGAGCGGGTGCGGAAGGTGGAGTCGTGCATCGCCCCGCCCGGCGGCGCGGCGGCCCCCTACTACACGCCGCCGTCGGAGGACTTCTCCCGGCCGGGCCGCACCTGGCTGCCCACGATGGGCCTGACCCGCTTCCCGGTCTACGATCTCGTGTCGACCTGGTACCACGAGGGTGTGCCCGGTCATCACCTCCAGCTCGCGCAGTGGACGCACGTGGCCGAGAACCTCTCCCGCTACCAGGCGACGGTCGGCGGGGTCAGCGCCAACGCGGAGGGCTGGGCGCTGTACGCGGAGCGGCTGATGGACGAGCTGGGCTACCTCACGGATGCCGAGGAGCGGCTCGGCTACCTGGACGCGCAGATGATGCGGGCGGTCCGGGTGATCGTGGACATCGGCATGCACCTGGAGCTGGAGATTCCGGCGGACTCGCCGTTCCGCCCCGGTGAGCGGTGGACGCCGGAGCTGGCGGAGGAGTTCTGCGGCGCGCACAGCAGCCGGCCCGCGGACTACGTGGAGAGCGAGCTGACCCGGTACCTGACGATCCCGGGCCAGGCCATCGGCTACAAGCTGGGCGAGCGGGCGTGGCTGCTGGGCCGGGAGAAGGCGCGCGAGCGGCACGGTGACGCCTTCGACCTGAAGGCCTGGCACATGGCGGCGCTGTCGCAGGGTTCCCTGGGCCTGGACGACCTGGTGGACGAGCTGTCGCAGCTCTGACCTCCCCGGTCCCCGCCCGGGGTCTGCCGGGCGCTCAACGCCGGAAGCCGCCCTCGGAGTTGACGACCTCGCCGGTGATCCAGCCCGCCTCGTCCGTGGCCAGCCACGCGATGAGCCGGGCCGGGTCGTCCGGCGCACCCCAGCGTCCGGCGGGAAACCGGGCGGCCACGGCCGCGTGTGCCTCGCCGGTGGCGTACCCGGTGTCCACGGGACCCGGGTTGACGGTGTTCACGGTGATGCCCCGCCCGGCGAGGGTGGTGGCCAGGGAGCGGGTGATCGAGGCGAGGGCACCCTTCTGCAGGGCATAGGCGATCTCGCCGGGCATCCCGCCCGCGATGTCCTGCCCTGAGGTCATCATCACCACGCGCCCGCCGGGAGTGCCGTGGGGCAGCACGGCGCGCGAACGGGCGTACGCCTGGACGAGCAGCAGCACCGAGCGGGTGTCCACGGCCCAGTGGGCGTCCAGCATCGCGGCGTCGATGTCGTCCAGGGTGCCGTCGGAGCCGCTGAGGGCGTGGTTGGCCACGAGGATGTCCAGGCGGCCGAACTCCGCGACCACGGTGTCGATCAGCCGGGCGGGTTCCGTGGGATCCGCCAGGTCGCCGGGGCCCGACACGACCCGGGCCCCGGGGTCGCCGAGCGCCTCCCGCACGGAGCCGGCGACGGCCTCGGGGCTGTCGGCTCCCCAGGGCATGGCGGCGTCGTGCGGCAGGTGGTGGTGCAGATACACGCAGGCGCCGTAGGCGGCCAGCCGCCGGGCCACGGCATGGCCGATACCGGCCCGCCTGCCGGCACCGGTGACGAGTGCGGTTCGGCCGCGCAGGGGCAGGGGGTCGCGGCGCAGTTCGGCAGGTGTGAGCATGGCCGCCCACTCTAGGGAGACCGGTGGCCGGGCCGCGAGTGGGATTCCGCTCGGCCGGACGGCCGCCTCCCGGTGGCGCGGGCGGGGTGCGGGCGGCTGGCTGGTGCCGGGGGCCGATGCGGAGAGGCGGGCCGGGCATGCAGGAGAAGGGGCCGGGGCAGGAGGCACTGGAGACACCGGGCGCCGCGGGACTCGCCGGAGTCGTCTTCGCGCTGCTCCTGGCGGCGGCGATGGTCCTGGTCAGGCTGGGCATCCCGGAGGGGGCCGACGCGGCCGGCGCTCCGGTGTTCACGGACTCCGCGCGGCGGGACGCGCTGCGGACGGCTCTCGCGCTCGTGCCGTTCGCCGGCATCTTCTTCCTGTGGTTCATCGGCGCGATCCGCGCGCACGTCGGCGCGGTCGAGGACAAGTTCGTCGCCACCGTCTTCCTGGGCAGCGGGCTGGTCTTCACCGCCATGATGTTCGGCGCCGCCGCGGCGGCGGGTGCCGTGCTGGCGGTGGACCACCGGGTGGGCGCGCTGCCGCTGCCGGCCGGCTGGGACTTCGGCCGCCACTTCGCGTACCGGCTGATGACGGAGTACGCCACGCGGATGGCGGCGGTCTTCGTGTCCTCCATGTCGGTCATCGGCCACCGCCTCGGCGTCCTGCCGCGCTGGCTCACGATCGTCGGCTTCCTCGCCGCCCTGACGCTGCTCTTCCTCTCGTCCAACGTGCCGTGGGCGGAACTCGCCTTCCCGGTGTGGTCACTGCTGCTCAGCGTGCACATCCTCAGGGCGAGCCGCCGGGGCCGGCCCCGGCCGGCCCCGGCCCGGTGACCGCCGCTCCCGGCCGCGGGCCGCTCACCCGATCGGCGTGCCCGGCGCGCGGCCGGACCGCCCGCACTCGCATGCTGGCGAGCGGGGGACGACCGCCGTCCGGAGGCGCCGCGCGAGCCGTGTGGTGGGCACCGGACCTGGCCACCGGAAGGGCGGAGCGTCGATGAGGCTCGTCGTCGATCTCAACAAGTGTCAGGGGTACGCGCAGTGCGCGTTCCTCGCGCCGGACGTCTTCACCATGCACGGCGAGGAGTCGCTGATCTACAACCCGCTGGCGAGCGAGGAGCACCGGGAGAACCTGGCGCGGGCCGTCGCCGCCTGCCCGGTGCAGGCGATCACCGCGGACGGCCTGGAGAAGCCGGCCGAGGAGGCCGTACGGGGGGCGTCGGATGGCCGGTGACTACATGGACTGGCTGCGGCGCGAGGGCAGGATCGTGATCGTCGGAGCCTCACTGGCGGGCCTGCGGGCCGCCGAGACGCTGCGCGCCGAGGGCTTCGCCGGTTCGCTCACCCTCGTCGGTGACGAGCCGTACGAGCCGTACGACCGGCCGCCGCTGTCCAAGGCGGTGCTGCTGGGCAAGGCATCGCCGAACCACACCGACCTGCCGCGCCTGCGGGACGTCGACGCGAAGTGGCGGCTCGGCGTCGCGGCGACCGGTCTGGACATCACCGCCAAGCGGGTACGGCTGGCCGACGGGGACGAGGTCGAGTACGACCGGTTGCTCATCGCGACCGGCGTCCGCGCCCGGCCCTGGCCGAACGAGGCGGAGGCCGGGCTGGACGGCGTCTTCGTGCTGCGCACCCGCGACGACGGGGTCGCCTTGAAGCGGCGGCTGAGCGCCGGGGCCCGGCGGGTGTTCGTGATCGGGGCCGGGTTCGCCGGCTCGGAGGTCGCCTCGGCCTGCCGGGAGATGGGCCTCGCCGTCACCGTGGCGGAACGCGCGGGCGCCCCGCTGGTGGGCGCGCTCGGCGGGGTCGTCGGCGCGGTCGCCGCCGACCTGCAGACCGAGAACGGCGTGGATCTGCGGACCGGTGTCACGGTGACGATGCTGGAGGGCGACCCGGCGGGCCGGGTGCGGGCCGTCCACCTGTCCGACGCGAGCGTCGTCGAGACGGATGTCGTGGTCGTCTCGCTGGGCTCGCTGCGCAACACCGAGTGGCTGACCGGGTCGGGGCTCGGCGCGGGCCCGCGCGGCATCGCCAGCGACGCGGGCTGCCGGGCCTTCGACTTCCGGGGCATCGTCACCGACGACGTCTTCGTCGCCGGAGACGTGGCCCGGTCCCCGCATCCGCTGTTCGGCTACCAGTTCCTCTCGCTCGAACACTGGGGCAACGCCGTCGCGCAGGGCCGGACCGCCGCGCACAACATGATCTGCCCGCCCGCCGACCGGCGCCCGCACATCTGGATGCCCGCCTTCTGGTCCTCGCAGTTCGGCGTCAACATCAAGTCGGTCGGGGTGCCGCCCATGGGCGAGCAGCTGATGATCACTCAGGGCTCGCTGGCCGAGCGCCGGTTCGTCGGCGTCTACGGATACCAGGGCCGGATCGTGGCCGCCGTGACCTTCGACAACGCGAAGTGGCTGGAGTTCTACCAGCGGGAGATCGAGCGGGGCGCGCCGTTCCCGGTCGAGCACACCACGGTGGACCGGCGTCCCGAGGGCCGGCAACCGGTCCCCGCGGACTTCCCCGACCCCGCTCTGCCCACTCACGGCCCCACCGTGACCCTCAGCGGCTACTCGCCGGCCGAACGCCGGCTGGTCTTCACCCCCGCCCGTCACTGACCGCCGCTCCCGGCCCCGACGCTCCAAGGACCTGTCATGACGCAAGCCTCGCTGGCGCGCCAGATCGTCGACTACGCGAACCGCGCCGACCCGTATCCGCTGTACGCCGAGCTGCGCAGGACGCCGGTGCTGCACGAGGAGGAGGGCGGCCCGTACATCATCAGCTCGTACTGGGACATCGAGGCCCTGCTCCACGACCCGCGCATCAGCTCCGACGCCGCCAACCTGGCCGCCGCCGGGGACGACAGCCTGTCCCAGGCCGAGGACACGGGGCTGCCGCCGTCCTTCATCCGGCTCGACCCGCCGGAGCACGACCGGCTGCGGCGCATCGCCAACAGCGCCTTCGGGCCGCCCCACCGGCCGCACCGGGTGTACGACATGCGGGACGAGATGCGCGCGATCGTCACCGAGCTGATCGACGGGTTCGGGGACGCGCGGCAGGTCGACCTGGTGGACCAGTTCGCCTACCCGTTCCCGGTGACCGTGATCTGCCGGCTGCTGGGCGTCCCCCGGGAGGACGAGCCGCACTTCCGTACCCTGGTCGATCCGATCGTGGCCGGTCTCGATCCCCGGACGCAGCTGGATCCGGTCGCCTCGAAGGCGGCCCAGGAGGGGCGGTTGCAGCTCGGCATGTACCTGGCCGGGCTGGTGGACCAGCGGGCCAAGGAGCCGCGCGACGACATGCTGTCCGACCTGGTGGGCGGCAAGGGCCCGCACGGCGCCATGTCGACGATGGAGGTGCTCACCACCTCGGTGCTGCTGCTGATCGCCGGGCACGAGACGACCGTCAACCTGATCACCAACGGCATGCTGACCCTGCTGCGGTACCCGGAGGTCCTGGACAGGCTGCGGAAGGATCCGGGGCTGTCGGTGAAGATCGTGGAGGAGCTGCTGCGGTACGAGCCGCCGGTGCAGTTCGTGCCGCAGCGCACCAATATCACCGACATCGAGGTGCGCGGGGTCACGATCCCCAAGGGCTCACGGATCTGGCTGGTCCTCGCCGCGGGCAACCGGGATCCGGAGCGGTTCCCCGACCCCGACCGCTTCGACCCGGACCGCGGGGACATCGAGCACCTGGGCTTCGGCAGCGGCGTCCACAGCTGCTTCGGCGCCCCGCTGGCCCGCCTGGAGACCCAGCTCGCGCTGTCCGAACTGGCCCGGCGGCTGGAGGAACCCCGGCTCGTCGAGGACCCGCCGCCGTACCGGGAGAACCCGCTGCTGCGCGGTCCCCGCCATCTGAACGTCGCCTTCAAGGAGCTGCGTTGAGCAGGTGAAGGGGGCGGGCGTCGCGTCAGGGCCCGAGCCGTCTGAGCTGCACCAGGCCGATCCAGGTCTCCGGGCGCGGCTGCGCGTACGCGGCCCGCACCGTGTACGTGCCCGCCTCCAGTGGCACCCGGAGGTGCTCGGTGCGGCCGGCCTCCCGCCCGGGCCAGGCCGAGTCGAACAGCAGGACCGGGCCGGGCACGCGCCAGTGCGCCTCGCCGCCCCACACCGCCGTGGCGAGGGCGGCGGGGACACCGGCGAGCAGGTCCGCCTCGGAGTCCGCGGCGGACCACCGCACGAAGGTGCCGAGGTCGGGCAGGAACGAGGTGGAGGCGGGTTCGTCGCCGAGCACCAGGGCCGCGCTGTCGCCGACGGGCAGCAGACCGGCGAGGCCGTCGACCTCGCACGCCCGGTCGTAGTCCGTGGCGAGTTCCTCGCTGTCGGCGCCGGCCCAGAACGCCAGCACCGCCTCCGGAACCGCGATCAGCGGGCCACCGCCCGACTCCACCCACTCCAGTACGCCGGGATCCGCGTATCGAGCCATGGGCGGAGAACCTACACGGCCGTTCCTCAGCAGCCGCACTCGCCTTCGACCGGGGCCGTCAACGGGTCCGCGTCGCGGCGCGCCGGACCCTGCCAGGTCTCGTAGGCGAAGCCCTCGCGGGCCCAGTACTCGAAGCCGCCAAGCATCTCCTTGACCTGGTAGCCGAGTTCGGCGAGGGCGAGGGCGGCACGGGTGGCGCCGTTGCAGCCGGGGCCCCAGCAGTACGTCACGACCGGCACGGACTTGTCGAGGAGCTGTTCGGCCTGCTCGGGGATGAGCGCGGTCGGCAGGTGGACGGCGCCGGGGACGTGGCCCTGGTCCCAGGACTCGGTGGAGCGGGAGTCCAGGACGACGAAGCCGGGGTCGCCGCCGGCCGCGAGCGCGGCGGCCACGTCGGAGACGTCGGCGTGGAAGGCGAGGCTCGCCCGGAAGTAGGCGGCGGCCTCGGCGGGGGCGGCGGGGGCGACGCGCAGGACGGGGTTCGCGGAAGTCGTGTTGATCATGACTGGAAATCTATGGCCCGCGGGCCGCTCCCTGAAGGGGTGATCCCCGGGCTTCCTCTTGCCCGGCCGGGGATTCCCCTGCTATCCATCCGGGATGACCGTGTATTCCCCGGACGCCACCGACTGGCGCATCCTCGACGTCCTCCAGCGCGACGGACGGGTCAGCTACGCCGAGCTCGCGCGGGCCGTGTCCATGTCGCCGAGCGCCGTCACCGAGCGGGTCCGCCGGCTGGAGGAGGCGGGTGTGATCCAGGGGTACGCGGCGGTGGTCGACGCCGACCGGCTGGGCCTGCCGATCCTGGCGTTCGTGCGGCTGCGCTATCCGAACGGCAACTACAAGCCGTTCCACGACCTGGTCGCCGCGACACCCGAGATCCTGGAGGCGCACCACGTCACGGGCGACGACTGCTTCGTCATCAAGGTCGCCGCGCGGTCGATGTCCCATCTTGAGGAGGTCTCGGGGAAGATCGGCGCGCTGGGCTCGGTGACCACCAGCGTCGTGTACTCGTCCCCGCTGACCCGACGCCCGCTGGGCCGCTAGGCCACCTCTCCCCGCTGCCGCAGCGAGGACCCCGACCGGCCCTTGACGACCTCCAGTTGGGCGTGGATGCGGCGGCGCAGGTCGGCGACATGGCTGACGATGCCGACGCTGCGGTCGCGTTCGCGCAGCGAGTCCAGGACGTCCAGGACCTCGTCCAGGGTCTGGTCGTCGAGGCTGCCGAAGCCCTCGTCGATGAAGAGGGTGTCGAGGCGGACGCCGCCCGCCTCGTCGGTGACGACGTCGGCGAGGCCGAGGGCGAGCGCGAGGGAGGCGAAGAAGGTCTCACCGCCGGACAGGGTGGCGGTGTCCCGCTCCCGTCCGGTCCACGCGTCGACCACGTGCAGCCCGAGCCCGCTGCGTCCGCGTCCGGTGCGGTCGTCGGAGTGGACGAGGGTGTAGCGGCCGGACGACATGCGCTGGAGGCGGACGGTCGCGGCGGCGGCGACCTGTTCGAGACGGGCCGCCAGGACGTACGACTCCAGGCGCATCCGGCGTTCGTTGTCGGCGGAGGTGCCCGCCGTGAGGGCGGCCAGGCGGGCCACCCGGTCGTACTCCTCGCGGAGCGGGCCGAGCCGGCGTACGGCATCGGCGGCCCGGGCGGACAGGCGGTCCAGCTCGGTGCGGCAGCGGGCCGCCGCGTCGCGCGCGGAGCCGGCCTCGCGCAGCCGCCGTTCCGCGGTGGCCGCCGTCCGCTCGGCCGCGGCGGGGTCGGCGGGCGCGGCCCAGGGAACGCC
>NZ_JBEYYR010000050.1:0-62275 GCF_040645635.1 Streptomyces sp. NPDC046727 | reverse complement strand
TACATCCGGCTGCCCCGCGCGCGGTCGAAGACGGTGGGCCAGCCGCGGCAGTAGCTGCGCACCTCGGACTCAAGGGTCTCGAAGACGCTGAGGTCCGGCTGGGTGATGGTCACGCCGGCACCTGGTTGCGCAGCGTCGACGCGACGAAGGCGGTGAACGTGTCCACCGACTCGAAGTCGTCCGCGTCCAGCTCCTCCGGGTCGACGATCAGGCCCAGGGAGTTCTCCAGGGCCATCAGCATCTCCAGCATGGTGGTGGAGTCCAGGTGCAGGTCGTCGAAGAGCCTGACCTCGCCGCTCAGCCCCGTGACCGGGCGCTCCAGCACATCGGTCAGGGCGGCTTCGAGCGCCCGCACA
This sequence comes from Streptomyces sp. NPDC046727, assembly GCF_040645635.1. NCBI lineage: Bacteria > Bacillati > Actinomycetota > Actinomycetes > Kitasatosporales > Streptomycetaceae > Streptomyces > Streptomyces sp. NPDC046727. Next base: position 61,919 of record NZ_JBEYYR010000050.1, on the reverse strand, counting down.
ATCGCCTCACGGTCCATCAGTGATCCTCCTTGGCTCGTCACTTCGCGGAGAGGGTGGGGTTGTCGGCCGCCTCGGCCCAGGCGGCCAGCTTCTTCCGGTCGACCTTGCCGTTGCCGTTCGTGGGCAGGGCATCGGTCCGCAGGCAGCGCCGGGGAATCTTGAACGGCTCGATGTGCTGCCGCATCTGCTCGCGCACCGCGTCGGCGCTGACGCCGTCACCGACCACGACGAGGACCGCGCCGCGCCGGCCGGCCGGCGGGAGGACGGCCGCGGAGGTCACGCCCTCCACCCGGTGCGCCGCCGCCTCGACCTCGGTCGCGCTGATCCGGAAACCGCGCTCCTTGTACAGGTCGTCGCGGCGACCGGAGAAGTACAGGAAGCCCTCGTCGTCCACCCAGCCGTAGTCGCCGGTGCGCAGTTCCGGGAAGAGGCCGTCGACGCGGGGGAAACGCTCGGCGTTGAGTTCCGGGCGCCGCCAGTAGCCGGCCATGACGTGCGGGCCGCGGACGACGATCTGTCCGATCTCGCCGGGCGGCAGCCGCCGTCCGTCGTCGTCGATCACATGGATCCTGGTGCCGGGCAGCGGGTATCCGCAGGATCCGGGGTGCTCCAGATCGCCGTCCGGTGGCATGATCGCCGCGCGTTTGCACTCGGTGAGCCCGTACATGACCTGGACCCGCAACCGCGGCAGGGCCTGCCTGAGGGCGCTCAGGGTGCTCTCCGACAGGGCGGCGCCGGTGTTGGTGAGCAGGCGCAGGTGACGGAGGCTGTCGGGGCTGCGGCGGACCAGCCAGGCCAGCCGGTCCGCGATCGAGGGCACGCCGGGCAGCACGGTGGCCCGGGTCCGCTCAAGGTGGCGCAGCAGCGGCGGACCGGCTTCGGCGGCCGTGCCCAGGTGGATCCGGGCTCCGCTGAGCGCGGCGAGGTAGAGCTGGTAGAGGCCGTAGTCGAAGGAGAGCGGCAGCGGGCAGAAGATGATGTCGTCGGCGCGGTAGGCGAGGCAGTCGTGGATCGCCGATGCCGCGAACAGCACCTGCTGGTGGGTGCTCACCACCGCCTTGGGCAGCGCGGTCGTCCCCGAGGTGTAGATGAGGCAGACCGGGTCGACGGCCAGCGTCCCCGGGTCCTCGGGTGGTGCGGCCGGGGCGGGCTGCCGCTGGTCGAGGGCGTCCCGGACGAGGTCGGTGAGGTGCCGGAAGGCGACGCCGTGCGCGTCGGCGGTCCGGCCCGCGCCGGGGTCGTCGGAGACGAGGAGCACGGGTTCGCAGTCGCGCAGGACGTGCTCCAGCGGACCGCCGCGCACCTCCTCGTGCAGGACGCTGAAGACGGCGCCCAGCCGGGAGACGGCGAACACGAGCACGGCCGTGCCCAGTCCGTCGGCGGCGCTCACCACGACGCGGTCGCCGGCGCGCACGCCCAGCTCGTGCAGTCGTCCGGCCAGCCGGACACTGGCGCGGGCGAACTCCTCGTAGGTGAGGGAGGCACCGGTGGTGCTCAGCGCGCCGGCCCGCGGGGCGCGTTCGGCGGCACGGTCGAGCAGGTCGTGCAGCAGCACGGGCGATGAGGTCATCACGACTCCTTCGCGGTGGTCGCCGGGAGGGGCCCGGGTGCGGTGGCGGTGCGCGGCGCGGCAGCGCCGGGGCTGCCGACGGTGCCCGGTGCCCTCGCCGCGGCCTTCCGCATCGGGATCACCGTCGTGGCGGTCGCCGTGCACACCAGCCGTGGGGGGCTGAGGATCTGTACGGCGCTCGGCCCGTCGGCCGGGCGGGACTCGATGACCTTGTGCGCCTCCAGTTCGACCACTCGGCGCAGCCGGGTGGCGCGCACCAGCCGGGCTCGGGCCTCGATGTAGTCACCGGGCCGTACCGGGGCGAGGAAGCGGACGGAGGAGTACTCGGACAGCAGTCCCTCGTCCTGGTCCGTCCGTGCGGTGATCTCGGTGACGAGGTCGCCGAAGAGCCGCAGGACGTGCGCGCCGTCCACCAGGCCGCCGCCGTAATGGGCGTCCTCCTGGCCGATGCGTACGCGGAGGAAGGCGGTTGTCGTGGCCTCGTCCTGGGTGTCCGCCAGGGACATGGGGGCATCGTCCTCTCTGAGCGTTCTGGCAGGGGGCGGGCCCGCCGGCGTGACGACTCCGAGGGCCACGGCGGCGACCACGTTGTGTTTGTGGGTGATGGACAGTTCGATGGCGGCCGGGCCCAGGGTGGCCGCGCGGCCGCGCAGGACGACGACGGGCGCTCCGTCGTCGGCCCGGTCCACGCAGATGTCCCGTGGGGCGACACCGCGCAGAAGTCCGGTGCCCAGCACCTTCACCACGGCTTCCTTGGCGGCGAAGCGTCCGGCCAGGAACTCCAGCCGGCGCTCTTCTCCCATGCGGTCGGCCAGCCGCACCTCTTCGGGGGCGTAGCTGAGGCGCATGAACCACGGCCGGGTGAGGAGACGGCGCAGTTCCGTGCGGTCCAGGACGTCCACGCCGATGCGGAGGGTGCCGTCCGCCGCGTCCGTCAAGGCGCGTCCTCGCCATCGAGGTCGACCAGGCGCTGCTTGGCCAGCATGTCCTCGGTCGAGTCCCGCTCCCTGATCAGCTGGGCCCGGCCGCGGTGGACCAGCACCTCGGCGGGGAAGCCGTGGCTGAGGAAGAGGCCCGGGGAGGCCGTCGGGCCGTAGGCTCCCGAGCGGGCCACGCCCAGCAGGTCCCCGGGGACGACCTCCGGGAGCGGCACCTTCTTGGCGACCACGTCGTTCGGCGTGCACAGCGGCCCGGTCAGCGTGTAGGAACGCTCGGGGGCGTCCGCGGGGCGGCCGAGATGGGTCACGGGGAAGTTCCGCTTGACGAAGCTGCCGATGCCGACCGCCGCCATGTGGTGGTTGGTGCCGCCGTCCGCGACGACGAACCACTCGCCTCTGGACTGCTTCACGTAGCGGGCGCGTACGACATAGGTTCCGGCGTCGGCGGTGAGGAACCGGCCGAGTTCCATGATCAGCCGGCAGTGCGGGTGACGTGCGGCGAAGGGGGCGACCGCCTCGCGCATGCCCGCGCCGAGCGCGTCGAGATCGAGGTCCTCCTCGTTCTCGAAGTACGCGACTCCCAGACCGCCGCCGAAGTCCACGGTCTCCAGCGGGACGCCCAGCCGGCCTGCGAGATCCTCGGCCATGGCCAGGATCCCGGCGGTGTTGTGCACGACGTCCGCGTGGTGCAGGAACCGTGTGCCCATGTAGGCGTGCACGCCCTTGACGCGCAGGTGCCGCAGGTCCGCCAGGGTGTCCTTGGCCCGGCGCACTTCTTCCTCGTCGATGCCGAACTGCCGTGGCTTGCCGCCCATGGCGAGCCCCGACCCCTTGCTGCCGAACGACGGGTTCACCCGCAGCAGTACGGGGAACGGCGAGATCGGCCCGCGCTCCCCCTCCGAACCGTCCGCGGCTCCTCCGGCCGCCACCAGCTCGTCCAGCTGCCGCAGTTCCTCCAGCGATTCGCAGACCACGGCATGGATTCCGGCGTCCACACAGGCCGCCAGTTCCCGGGCGTCCTTGCCGGGTCCGAGAAAGATGATGTCCTCGGGAGCGACCCCGGCCCGCAGCGCGGTCACCAGCTCGGTGTGCGAGGAGACCTCCGCTCCGGCGCCCTGCGCGCCGAGGAACGCGCACACGCTGACGTTGGGGTTGGCCTTGAGGGAGTAGAAGACGTCCACCGTCTCGGGCAGCAGCTTCCGCAGCCGGCCGTAGGTGTCCTCCAGCACGTCGGCGTCGTAGACGAACAAGGGGGTGCCGAACTCCTCGGCGAGGGCGGTCACCGTGTTGCCCTGGATACGGGCTTCCGCGACGTTCATAGGGCGGTCACTGCCAGCCGGGTTCGCCGGCCGACGCCAGGACGACGGCCATGGCGAATACGCCGGCGGAAAGGATGGAAAGGACGGAAAGGAGGCGACTACGCATGGTCCGATTCCTCTCGGTCGTGGATTTCGTTTTCCCGACGAGAAAGATTCTTGGCCGTTACCACCAGCGGGGAAAGTGGTGTTCGGTGGACAGAACCGTCCCTGACCTCTTCAGGCCGCTTCAGGTGAGTCCGCCTTCCCGCCGCAGGACTTCGGGCCGCAGCAGAGGCACCTCGGCCCGCAGCAACCGCCAGGCCGCGAGCCGGGGCCGGCAGGCCACGGCGCGCGACCACAGCCGCTCCGCCGCGGCCTCGGCGCTCATGAGGTCGGCATGACACAGGAACACGCCGATGACCGGCCGCGGCCTGGCCGACGCGTGGACGACGACGTGCTCCAGTCCGTCCTCGCAGGCGGCACAGGCCCGGATCAGGCCCCCGATGTCGGGGGGCAGCAGCTCACCGCACGGAGGCGGATCGAGCGTGAGATGAACGAGAAGCATTCGTCGACTATGTCGCGTTCGATATAGTCTCACGATCCGTTACCGCTGGACGGTTCAGGCCAAGGGCGGAACAGTCCAGGGAAATCGGCGGATTCGGCGGACCTGTTCACCGGAATTCCGTGCGAAAGAGGGGGCCGCCGATCAGTTGCCGAAGAGCCCTCTCTGCGCGGCGTGGACGCCGGCCTGGAAACGGCTGCGCGCACCGAGGCGGGCCATGAGGGTGGTGGAGATGCGCCGTGCCGTACGGGGTGACACCCCGAGCCGCTTGGCGATCGTCTCGTCGGTCGCCCCCTGGGCCAGGAGCCGCAGCACCTCGTGTTGCTGGCGGGTGAGCGCCTCCTCGGCGGGAGGCCGGACGGCGGTGAACGGCTCGGCCGCCTGCCAGGTCGTCTCGAACAGGGAGCAGAGCGTGGCCAGCACGCCGGGCGTGCGGATCACGACCGCCCCTTCCGCGGTGTCGTCACTGTCCGTGGCGACGATGGCGACGCGGCGGTCCGCGATGATCATCCGGTTGGGCAGGGACGGCACGGCCCGCACCTGGACGCCGACGGAGGTGAGCCACTCGGCGTGCGCGACCGTGGCCGGGTCGTTGCGGATGCTGTCCAGGTAGATGGTCCGTATGGCGACGCCCCGCCCCAGCAACTCCTGGGTCAGCGGCCGCGAGTTGCGCATGTTGTCGGGAGTCTGCGGCCCTCCCGGCGCGAACGTCATGAGCTGGGACTCGACGGTCCTGTTCATCACCGCCAAGTGGTCACGGATGTTGTCCAGCCCTCTGAGATGCTCCACATCCTCCCCGGGCGGGTCCGTGTCCTCGCCCGCGAACTCCGAGATCAGCCTGACCGCGGCGGCCCGGGTCTCCTCCAGTTGCTGCTGCTGGGCGGCGACTTCGGCCTGCTTGCGGGCCAGCAGGATCTGCATGGCCAGGTGCGGTCTGACCGCGTGCAGGCGCTGCCCGTCCCCGCTCGCGGGCCGGATGAGCGCCATCTCGCTGAGCTGGTCGAGCGCGGCGTGTACGGCGCTCTCGGTGAGGCCGGTCCGGCCGCGGAGTTCGGTGACACCGTCGTCGGGATGCTCCAGCATCGCCCGGTAGACGACGTCGGTCACGGGATCAAGCCCAAGAGCATCAAGCATGTACCAGCGCCCCTTGAGACACCACGCAAGCCCCTCGTCTCGTTCCACTTCTTGCACAGGTGCTTCTTTCGGGCCCCTAACCAGAAGTGACACGCTCAAACCGCCCCGCCCCGCGGGTAGTTCGGGCAGGCGAACGGGCGCCGAGGCGCCGGCGGCCGGGTCACGCTGACTTCCGGTCAAACCGTGGCCGACGCACCGATGCGCCCTTCCCCTGCCGGGCACGTTGCGTGATGCTCTGCTCACCGGGGGAGATCAGTGACGTCACGACCAACCCACGGAGGAAGAGACGATGCCGCTCGGAACGATCGCCGTCTACAACAAGGCGGACGGCATGGGCATCATCGCCGACGAGGACGGTGCACGGCGCCCCTTCTCCGGCATGGAGGCGCAGACCACCCGCGAGGGTCAGCGGGTCGTCTTCGAGGTGGTCGGCGCGAAGGCCACCAACGTCATCGCCGTTCGATGAACCGCCCCGCACCACAGCGCCCCGCCCCCGGTGTCATCGGGAGCGGGGCGCGGCGGCCGGTCTCGGGACTCACTTCCCCTGGTCGGTCGGCCGGAGCGTCCACAGCACGGTCATCTCGCCGGTCACGGCGCCGTCCGCGCGCCGGATCTCGATCGACACCGGGAATTCGGGGCGCTGCCCCGCGTCCAGTTCGGCGACGACCTCGGCGGCCGGGCGGCCGAGGGTCGCGGTCGCGGTGACGGCTCCCATCGCCAGCTTCTTGTAGGCGATCTCGGCGCGCACGGCGAGCGGCACGGCGCGCGAGAGCTGGTCCCCGAAGGCGGCCAGCACGATGGCGCCGCTGGCCGACTCCCCGAGCGTGAACATGGCGCCGGCGTGCGGGCCGCCCACGTGGTTGTGGTACGCGCTCTGGTCCGGCAGGGACACCACGGCCTTGTCGGGCGTGGCCTCCTGGAACTCCAGGTTCAGGGTCCGGGCCATGGGCACGGTGGCGGCGAGCATCTCGCCGATCGACATCTGGTCTGCGCTCATGGAAGCGATGTTACTCATGGGTAGCAGAGTCTGGCCAGAGAAGCACACTAGGGTTACGGGCCATGTGGCCAGATCAGCAGCCGCCAGGGGGCGCGCAGAACCCGCAGCAGCATCCGCAGCAGAACCCGTACCAGCAGCCGGGTTACCAGCAGCCGAACCCGTACCAGCAGCCCGGATACCAGCAGCATCCGCAGGGCGCCCCGTACGGACAGCAGGCGCAGCCCGGCCCGTACGGACAGCAGCCGCAGTGGGGGCAGCCCCCCGCCGCGCCCGAGCCGCCGCGGGGCGGGGGCGGTGGCGGCCGTACGAAGCTGATCGCGATCATCGCGGCCACGGCCGTCGTGGTCACCGCCGCGGTGACCGGCTATCTGGTGCTGGGCGGATCGAGCGACGACAAGGACGACAAGGCGGACAACGGCAAGGGCGGACAGCACACGAGCCCGTCGCCGACCGCCACCTCGTCCGCCTCCCCCACCTCGTCCGGGGGCGACAACCCGCGCTCCGGCGAGACGGAGAAGCCGACGGTCGCCGGCTGGAAGGTCGTGGTCAATCCCAAGTACGGCACGGCCTTCGACGTACCGGCCGACTGGGAGGTGCAGCGCCCCGGCGTCTTCTCCTTCTTCGAGGACCAGCAGAAGGGGGACGGCTCGGCGTACATCGGCTTCTCCGGCACCAGCTTCCTGAAGCCGGACTACTGCACCTCCGAGAAGAACGGCACGGAGGAGTCGCACGCGCTCGGGGGCAGCGGCACGAAGGGCGAGAACGGCGCCAAGGACACGGCCAGTACCGCCCGCGGCGACTCGGCCGCCTTCGCGTTCGGCGGCTACACCGACCAGTCGGACGCCGCCAAGAAGTACCTGCGGATCGGCAAGGCCAAGTCCTTCACGACCGCGTCGGGCGTCAAGGGCAGCGTCGCGACGTCGTACGTCACCGGCGTACCGAAGAAGAACAAGTGTGACACCGACGGCAAGGCCACCACGTTCGCCTTCAAGAACTCCACGGGCAGCTTCGTCTCGTGGACGTTCTACGGCGCCAAGGGCGTCAAGGACGAAGTGCCGGACGCGACCGTCGACAAGATCCTCAGCACGGTGCGGCTGCACGGCGACCCGACCGTGCAGTGACCGGCTCCCGGTCCCGGCCGCCGGAGCGCGGGCCGGGGCCGGGGCCGGCTACAGGCTCACCGGGGCGCCCACCAGGCCTCGGACGTCTTCCAGGACGCCGGGATCGGCGTCGAGAGCGCGGGCCTGTTCCCCATGGCCGATGTTCCGGGCGTGGGCAGCGGTCGGCGTGACCGCCAGCAGTAGACCGACAGCCACACCTGTCGCCATCGTTCGCAGCACCTTGATCATGCTCCTCTCCCCGACTCGCAGGTTGCACCTGGATCAAGGTTCGGTGCCGAGCAATGGCGGGGCGAGTCCGGCGGGCTGAATGGCTGACGGCCGCTCGGCGAACCGCCCGCGTCAGCCGATGCCGAAAGCCCCGTCGGGGGGCTCGGGTGACGGTACGGCGTCGGCCTCCTCGACCGGCCGGGCCGAGCCGATGAACTCCCGTACCGCCGCGCCGTGTTCGACTCGCGCCGGAAACGCGTCCGACGCGGTGCGCCGGGCCAGCGCGGCGATGTCCGGCGGCCGGTGCGCGGCCACGACCACCGCGTTGCCGAACCGCCGCCCGCGCAGCACCGCCGGCTCCGCGATCAGCGTCACCTCCGCGAACACCGCCGCGAGCGTGGCCAGTTGGGACCGCAGGAAGCCGAACGGCGCCGCGTCGGCGAGGTTCGCCAGGTAGACCCCGCCGGGCCGCAGCACCCGCTCGGCCGTGCGGACGTAGTCGAGCGTGGTGAGGTGCGCGGGCACCCGGGACCCGCCGAACACGTCGGCGATCAGCACATCGGCATGGTCGTCCGGCGCGTCCTCCAGCCAGGCCCGGGCATCGGCCGCGTGCAGCGCGATGCCCGAGCCCGCCGGCAGCGGCAGCTGCTCGGTGACGAGTTCCAGCAGCCCCCGGTCGGCCTCGACGACGTCCTGCCGGGAGCCGGGCCGGGTGGCCGCCACGTACCGGGGCAGCGTCAGCGCTCCCCCGCCGAGGTGCACCACGTCCAGCGCCCGCCCGGCCTCGGCCACGGTGTCCAGCACGTACCCCAGCCGCCGCGCGTACTCGAACTCCAGGTACGCGGGGTCGTCCAGGTCGACGTACGACTGCGGCGCCCCGTCGACCGTGAGCAGCCAGGCCCGCTCCCGGTCGACATCGGGCATCAGCTTGGCCGTGCCGTGATCGGTGGTACGGGAAACGGGTATCTGCTCTGTCACCCGTTCATTGTGACGCGCCCCGCCTCACTCCACCGACGTCACCGTCCCCGCTCCCACGGTCCGCCCGCCCTCGCGGATGGCGAAGCCGAGCCCCGGCTCCAGCGGCACGTCCCGCCCCAGTTCGACGGTCATCTCCACCGTCTCACCGGGCCGCACGACCGCCGCCTCCCCGAGGTCGACGTCCCCGACCACATCCGCGGTGCGGATGTAGAACTGCGGCCGGTACCCCGTCGACACCGGTGTCGTACGACCGCCCTCGCGCCCGGACAGCACGTACACCCGCGCGGTGAAGCGACGACGGGGCACGACACTGCCCGGCGCGGCCACCACGTGCCCGCGCCGTACGGCGTCCCGTGGCACGCCCCGCAACAGCAGCGCCACGTTGTCCCCGGCCTGCGCCTCCGTCATCGGCCTGCCGAAGGTCTCCAGCCCGGTGACCACGGTCTCGGTCTCCGCGCCGAGCACCGACACCCGGTCCCCGACGCGGATCGTGCCCCGCTCCACGGCGCCCGTGACGACCGTGCCCCGCCCAGTGATGGTGAGCACGTTCTCGACGGGCAGCAGGAACGGCGCGTCCAGATACCGCTCCGGCATCGGCACGTAGGTGTCCACCGCGTCGAGCAGCGCCTCGACGGACGCCGTCCAGCGCGGGTCGCCCTCCAGCGCCTTCAGCCCGGAGACGCGTACGACGGGTACGGCGTCGCCCGGATACCCCTGGGCGGTGAGCAGGTCGCGGACCTCCAGCTCGACCAGGTCGGTCAGCTCCTCGTCCCCGGCGTCGGCCTTGTTCAGCGCGACCACGATGTGGTCGACGCCCACCTGCCGGGCGAGCAGCACGTGTTCGGCGGTCTGCGGCATGATCCCGTCGAGCGCGGAGACGACGAGGATCGCCCCGTCGAGCTGCGCGGCCCCGGTGACCATGTTCTTGACGTAGTCGGCGTGGCCCGGCATGTCGACGTGGGCGTAGTGCCGGGTGTCGGTCTCGTACTCGACGTGCGCGATGTTGATGGTGATGCCGCGGGCCGCCTCCTCCGGGGCGCGGTCGATGCGGTCGAACGGCACGAACGTGCCGGTGCCGCGCTCGGCGAGGACCTTGGTGATGGCGGCGGTCAGGGTGGTCTTGCCGTGGTCGACATGACCCATGGTGCCGATGTTCAGGTGCGGCTTGGTGCGCACGTAGGCGGTTTTGGACATGGCTGTACCTCGAAGCCTCTCCGGCCGTGCTGGAATGCGGGACCCCCGGGACCGGCCGACCCTCCCCCTGCGGGGTCCGCCGGACGATCCGGGGAGGGTCAGCTTCGGGCGCCGTCGACAGCGGCCACGAGGAGCGGTACGGCAGCCTTCGGGGCATCCGCGACCGCGGATGCTGCGAGGAGGAAGGCGTACCGGAACATGCGGTAGATCATCGCCGACGGTTTGCCCGGCGTCGAATGGTTTTTCGCGGTAAGCGAGTTCAGGACGAGTTCAGGACATACGGCGATCACACAAGGGTGTCGGTTACTGTCTTCGGATGCTCGATGCCAACCGCTCTGGCACCGCCACGGCCTCTCCCCGGGCCGCCGCCACACAGCTCGCCGTCCCCGTGTCCCCGCTGCGCGGCCGAGGGTTCACGTCCGCCTGCACCCGGGTGCTGCTCTCCCCGTACGCCCGGCTCTCCCTGCTGCTCGCGCTGCTGGCCGGCGCGGCCGGCTGCGTGCTGCTGTTCGAGCCGCAGCGGCTGCTGACGCACGGCGGGCCGGAGCAGCTCGGCGGGGCCGCGGCGGCCGTCGTGTTCGCGGCGGTGTACGGGCTGTGCACCGTGGCGTTCGTCCCGCGCCCCCTGCTGAACCTGGCCGCGGGCGCGCTGTTCGGCTCGCAGCTGGGGCTGGCGACGGCGCTCGCGGGCACGGTGCTCGGGGCCGGGGTGGCGTTCGGGCTGGGCCGGGTGCTCGGGCAGGAGGCGCTGCGCCCGCTGCTGCGGGGCCGCTGGCTGAAGGCGGCCGACGGGCAGCTCAGCCGGCACGGGTTCCGCTCCATGCTGGCCGTCCGGCTCTTCCCGGGGGTGCCGTTCTCGGCGGCGAACTACTGCGCGGCCGTCTCCCGCATGGGCTGGCTGCCCTTCCTGCTGGCCACCGGCCTCGGCTCGATCCCGAACACGGCCGCCTACGCGGTCGCCGGCGCCCGCGCCTCGGCACCGACGTCCCCCGCCTTCCTGATCGCGATGGCCTGCATCGCCGTACCGGCGCTGGCGGGCACCGTGGTGGCCTGGCGCAGGCGTCACCAGCTGCGCGGCCGGTGAGCGGGCGCGCCTACCGCCGAGGAGGGCTTTCCGATGTGGTCCAGCATCATCGCCGTGGCCGGCACCCTGCTCGGCGGCGCGCTCACCGGGCTGCTCCAGATCCGGCGCGAGCGGGCCGCCCGCGGCGAGCGGAGGGCGGAGGCGCTGCGCGTGGCGCTCGGCGAACTGGTGGCGGCCCTGGGTGACCATCGGCGGGCCCTGTGGCACCGCGAGGACCTCGTCCTGAACGGCGCGGGCCAGGACGCCGTGGAGGCGGCCCGGGCGGTGTCCCACGCCACCCGCTCCGCCGTGACCGCCCCCTTGGTCTCGGTCTCCGTCCTCGAACCGTCCCTGGCCGAACCGGCCCGCAGGGCCGCCCTGGCCGCGTTCGGCATCCGCGACGCCGGCGATCACACCGAGCTGGCCGCCCGCCGCGAAGCCGCCATCGCGGCGACCGACGAACTGGTCGCCGCCGCCGGACGGCTCATGGCCTGGTGACCGGTCCGCGGACCAGCGGTCCCGGGACTCCCGGGACTCAGACTCCTTCCAGGATCATCGCGTTGGCGAGACCGCCCGCCTCGCACATGGTCTGCAGGGCGTAGCGAGCACCGCGTTCGCGCATCGCGTGCACCAGGGTCGTGGTCAGCCGGGTGCCGCTCGCGCCGAGCGGGTGGCCGAGTGCGATGGCGCCGCCGTGCACGTTGACCTTGGCGAGGTCGGCGCCGGTCTCCTGCTGCCAGGCGAGCACCACGCTGGAGAAGGCCTCGTTGATCTCGAACAGGTCGATGTCGTCGAGGGTCAGCCCGGCCCGGCGCAGCACCTTCTCGGTGGCCGGTATGACCCCGGTGAGCATGAGCAGCGGGTCGGAGCCGGTCACGGCGAAGCTGTGCAGCCGGGCCAGCGGGCGCAGGCCGAGCCGGGCCGCGGTCTCGCTGGAGGTGATCAGCACGGCGGAGGCGCCGTCGTTGACCGGGCTCGCGTTGCCCGCGGTGACGTTCCACTCGATCTGCGGGAAGCGCTCGGCGAAGCCGGGGTCGTAGTAGGCGGGCTTGAGGCCGGCGAGGATCTCCGGGGTGCTGCCGGGCCGTACGCACTCGTCGCGGGTGACGCCGTCCAGCGGCGCGACCTCCGCGTCGAACAAGCCGGCCTCCCACGCGGCGGCGGCCTTGTGGTGCGAGGAGACCGCGAACTCGTCCATCCGCGCGCGCGTGAGGGACCACTTGGCGGCGATGAGTTCGGCGCTGATCCCCTGCGGGACCAGGCCCTCCGGGTAGCGCTCGGCGACACCGGGCCCGAACGGGTCCTTGCCGGCGGGCACGTTGGACCACATCGGCACCCGGCTCATCGACTCGACACCGCAGGCGACGACGAGGTCGTACGCGCCCGAGATGACGCCCTGCGCGGCGAAGTGCACGGCCTGCTGGGAGGAGCCGCACTGGCGGTCCACGGTGGTCGCCGGCACCGACTCGGGGAAGCCGGCGGAGAGGACGGCGTACCGGGTGGTGTTCATGGCCTGCTCGCCGACCTGGTCGACGGTGCCGCCGATCACGTCGTCGATCAGCGTGGGGTCGACGCCGGAGCGCTCGACCAGGGTGCGCAGGGTGTGCGCGAGGAGTTGCACGGGGTGGACGTGGGCGAGGGAGCCGTTCGGCTTGCCCTTGCCGACGGGAGTGCGTACGGCTTCGACGATGACTGCGTCTCGCATGGTGCGGGCCTCCTTGGCCGCCCTGGCTTCCCATGGGGAGCTACCGGTGAGTAGGAAATCCAAACTCACCATAGCCGGGTGGGTTGGAAAATCAAACCCTCCTCTAGACTGACCGCATGGCTGCCACCAAGCACCCGCGCCCCTGCTCCATCGCCGACGCCCTCGCGCTGGTCGGCGAGAAGTACTCGCTGCTCGTCCTGCGGGAGGTGTTTCTGGGCAACGGCCGCTTCGACCAGCTCGTGCGCAACGTCGGCGCCCCGCGCGACATCCTGGCCGCCCGCCTGCGCCGGCTCGTGGAGGCCGGCATCCTCACCAAGCGGGTCTACAGCGAGCGCCCGCAGCGCTTCGAGTACCGGCCCACGCAGGCGGGTCTGGAACTGGAGCCGGTCCTGATGACCCTCAAGGACTGGGGCGACCGCCACCTCCGCAAGGGCACCGACCTCCCCATGGCGGTCGAGCACGCCTGCGGCAACGAACTGGTACCGGTGGTCACCTGCCAGGCCTGCGGCGACCCCGTACGCCACGAGGACCTCACGGCCCACCCCCAGGCCCCGGGCTGGACGCTCACGGGACCTACGGCTGCGTGAACAGGCGGGAAGCGGGACCGACTGCTGCGTGAGCGGGCCGGGCCGATGGCGGACCGATGGCCCGCACGAACGAGCCGATGACGGGACCGACAGCCGCGCGAGCCGACCGACGACGAGCGGGACGGCCGCCCAGGCAGGCCCATGACGAGACCGCCAGCCTCGCCGGCGGACCGGAAGCGAAACAGACAGCCACCTGAGCGGGCCGGAGGCGGGAGTGACCTCGCGAAGGGGCCGGGCCAAGGACGGGACCGACAGCCGCGCAGCCCCGGGCCGATGAGGGGAGCGGGCCGGAGGCGGGGGTGACGGCCGCGTGGACGGGTCGGTGGGGGCCGATGACGGGACCGACAGCCCCGCGAGCCGACCGACGACGAGCGGGACGGCCGCCCAGGCGGGTCGATGACGCGACCGACAGCCGCGCGACCGGACCGAAACCGGAACAGACGGCCGCCTGAGGGGACCGGTGACGGGGCGAGCCGGAGGCGAGTGCGGACCGGAAGCGAGTGCGGACCGGAAGCCGCACAAGCCGGAGTCAGGCGCGAGCCGGAGTCAGGCGCGAGCCGAAGCGGCACAAGCCGGACGCGGCCGCGAGCCGAAGCGGTACGAGCCGGAAGCAGGCGCGAGGCGGGGGCGAGCCGGAAGCAAGCGCATGCCGGGAGCCGCACAAGGTCGCGGGAGCTGGTGTGCCGGCGTCCGGCCCCTGTTGCCGGGCTGTCAGCGGGGCCCGCTACTCTTCCCTCGTCACATGATCACCTCTTCACCGCCTCAGCGCTTGGACGCCACACCTTCATGTCTTGGTTTGAATCCCTCGTCCTCGGACTCGTCCAGGGGCTGACCGAGTTCCTGCCCGTCTCCTCCAGTGCCCACCTGCGGCTGACCGCCGCGTTCTCGGGCTGGAAGGACCCCGGGGCGGCCTTCACCGCGATCACGCAGATCGGCACGGAGACCGCCGTCCTGATCTACTTCCGCAAGGACATCGGCAGGATCATCACGTCCTGGTTCCGCTCGCTGTTCGACAAGGCGATGCGGCACAACCACGACGCGCAGATGGGCTGGCTGGTGATCGTCGGCTCCATCCCGATCGGCGTGCTGGGCGTGACGCTGAAGGACCAGATCGAGGGACCGTTCCGCGATCTGCGGATCACCGCCACCATGCTCATCGTCATCGGCGTGATCATCGGCATCGCCGACCGGATGGCGGCCCGCGACGAGACCGGCGGCCGGCACCGCGCACCCAAGCAGCGCAAGACGCTGGAGAACCTCGGCATCAAGGACGGCCTGATCTTCGGCCTCTGCCAGGCGTGCGCCCTCGTCCCCGGCGTCTCCCGCTCCGGCGCGACCATCAGCGGCGGCCTGTTCATGGGCTACAGGCGTGAGGCCGCGGCCCGCTACTCCTTCCTGCTCGCCATCCCGGCCGTCCTCGCCTCCGGCGCCTTCGAGGTGAAGGACTCACTGGGCGAGGGCCACGTGGACTGGCCACCCACCCTCTTCGCCACGGTGATCGCCTTCGCCTCCGGCTACGCGGTCATCGCATGGTTCATGAAGTGGATCTCCAACAAGAGCTTCATGCCGTTCGTCTGGTACCGCATAGCCCTCGGCATCCTGATCATCGCCCTGGTCGGCGCGGGCGTACTGAGCCCGCACGCGGCGGAGTCGGCGGGCTGACGGCCCGTCCCACCGCCCCTGTTTCGGACATCTTCCGCACTCCGGCGGACCGCCCGCGACCTGGGCAACACCCCATGGGCGCACGGCACTTCGCGGCTACGAACGCATGACGGCCCGGCGACGGTGACCAACCCCATACCTTCTGCGTAGCCACGCGGTAGCGCACGGTCAGTTCTTCCCCCTACTCTGTCGGCATGTCCCCCGATTCCCTGCCCCCTGGTTCCGTGCGGTCTGCTGCCGAGGTGAACGAGCAGATCCGGGCGCTGTGGCTGCGCGCGGGCGGCACCCTGTCGGCCCAGGAGCGCACGGAGTACGAGCTGTTGGTGATCGAGTGGGCCGCGGCGATCCGCGAGCAGGTCATCGAGGCGGCCTGACGGGTTCACCGGCACCCCACCCAAGCGGGCACAGGCCCTGCCTAGGCCCGCAGATGCGCCAGCACCTCGTCGGCCACCGGATACGGCGTCTCCTCGGGCAACAGCCCGCTCGCCCGCTCCAGTTCACCCGCCCGCACCAGCGCGTGGATCTCCGTCGCCAGCGGAGTGACGTCCTCGATGCCGACGATCCACTCGTCCGCGTACCGGGCCGCCGCCTCCCCGGCGAGGCCGAGCTGCAAGGACCGGTACGGCAGCGGGTTGTGGTGCAGATCCCGCTCCGGGTCCCACTGGACACTGGCCGGGCTGCGCCGCAACTCCCGCTTCCAGGCGGCCTGGTCCGCGTGCAGGGCCGGCACGTAGTGGGACAGACAGGCGTGCCTCAGGGCCCATTCGAAGCCCGCACGGTCGATATCGACGGCGAGGACGGTCTCCTGGCCCTCCTTGGTGCCCCAGCCGCAGCGGTACATCATCCACAGGAAGGACGGCTTGATCCAGGTCAAACAGCGTTCACAACCCTTTCCGCGACAGATCGACCTGCTCGCCTCACCCTGGCGTGAACACACAAGCGCGTGGGGGCGGCTCATGTAGAACCGCCCCCACGCAGCGCTAGTTACTCTGCTTCTTCACGTAAGCCACGGCCGTCATGCAGAGCCCAAACGCCCCGGCGAAGACCGCAGCCCCAGTCCCTACCACCGACACCGGCGACATGCCAAGAGCGGCCCAGAGGAGGCCGGCCACCAGACCCGCGACCACGGATACGAGAAAGACGATCACGACTTCATAGACCCGGTGGTTACACACCGGAACCTGACCTGACAACGATGATCCTTCCGAGTTCTGTCAGAACATCGGTGTCCGGATCTTGCAGGGTTCAATACACATGCCAGCCGGACGACCAATGCCTACGCACTGAGGTCGTAGCCAAAGCGCATCGCCTGTGCGGCACACGCCTGGCAACCACGGGGTGGAACCCTCGTGGCCTAAGCACTGCATGTGCATCCCCCTGCTCTCGTCTCCAACCGTCGGCAGTCACCGAGCAGCTAGAGCACTTTACCGCCCCAACGCACACAACAGCCCCTACATGCAAGCGAGTTGATGTCCTGATTGCGACCGTAGAGGCAGGCGGCCCACTCCACCCCCCGCTCTCTCTGGAATCGAGAAGCCATGCGTAGCGGCTCGCCGCCCATCGCTTGCCCGTCCCGAGAACCCTCCCGAGCATCACGCAGGCGTCCATGCCGACCGTCAGAAATGGCTGGAATCACACATACGCCCGCCACAGGCCCCGTCGGCAGACGCGGGCCTGGCGTAAGTGGCTCAGCGGTCAGCGCTAATCACGGATCCCCAGCCGGGCGGAGTCTTGGGCAGGCTGATGAGCGCATCGATTCCCAGATGCTCCAGGAGGAGAGCTTTGAGCCCACGGCCGTCGATAAGTTCCATGCGACCGGTGCGGTAGGCGAAGTCCTTGCTGGCCTTACCGAACCACGCCGTGGTGACGATGATGCCCTTGGCTGCGGCTTTGTCATGCATGACACCGGCGAGAGCGCGCACGGTGTCGGCAGGCACGGCGTTGCGCGTGCGCTTGGCCTGGATGATGCAGAGTCCCCCGACGATGGGGTCCTCGTTCGTGGCGACAGCGTCAATACCGTCGTCGCGGGACGCTTGGGTCACCCAGGCCTTGAGGCCGATGGCCTCGAACAGGCGCCGAACGAGGTGCTCAAATTCGATCGGGTCGAGTTCCATGAGGTCGGGGCGGTGGTCGAGCCCGGCAACGACGTCGATGTCTGGCCCCCACTTGTACTTCGTGAGGTCGAAGGTGACGACAGGGCGGACGGGTTCAAGGTCGTAGGGGTGCTGTGAGACGACAGCATTGAGGTGCCGTAGACATGCGACCGGGTCGAGCTCAGGCTCGTCCAGAACAAGGTCACGCACCGTCTCTCTGGACGCGCGCACGCTGACGAGGCAAGGGCGGATCGCTTTGCCAGTGGCGCGGTTCTTTGCGTTCACATGGCCGTTGAAGGCCACCACGTCCACCAAGGCTGCCGGAGTCAGCGTGAGCACTTCATTGATCGCGCGTAGAGACAGGCGAGCGACCAGCAGCCGATACATCTGCTTGATCTCAGCTTCCTTGCGCGGCTGGACGGTCACAGCCGGCGGGGTCGACGCCTTGTACCGGTACGCAGCCGCGGTCGGTATGACCGACTGTCCCGGTAGGTCCACCTCCAAGAGCAACTCCCGTGTCTCCGGGACGAACGCGCATCGCCACTCGTCACGCAAGCCCTCAAGGTAGGCAGCGTCGGCCAGAGCAGCCTCCACAGCACTGGTGAGTGCCTCGGGATCGCCCTGAGCGAGTGCCGTTTCCACCTGCTCCCGCCGAGCGGGTGACGGAGCGTACGGGACAGACAGAACAGAGTTCAGCTCTCCGACCCTCTGCTGCACCTCCGCCGTTCGGCGCTCGGCCTGGGTCCGCATCTCCTGGGCAGCCTGTTGCTTGGCAAGACGCTCCTGTCCAGCCGCTTGCCGCTGTGCGGCCTTCTTCTTCGCCTCAGTCTGCCGGGCCCGTGCTGCTTCGCGTTTGGCCAAGTCACGCTCAACCTGCTCAACTGCCCGAGCTTGCGCCAGGCGCTCCCGCTCCGCGGCCTTCTGGGTTCGAGCCCACTCCTGAGCCTGCTCCCGCTCTTGGCGCGCACGGTCCCGTTCCTGGCGCTTCCGCTCCTGCTCAGCGGCCCGAACCGCCCGCTTCCGTAGCTGCTGCTGGCGCTTGGCTTCGGCTTCCTTGGCCTTCTGTGCATCGCGGTACGCCTGGACCAACTGAGCCGTCAGAGACTTCTTGCGCGCCATCGTCCCCCCAATCCCGGTGCTGGCAGGGACTAGGCCCAAGCGCCTGGCCTGCCAAGTCGTAGGCACGCAGGTTGGCTCGATATGCGCCCAACCTGCGCGGTCTGAGCACTCGGCGGCTGCATCCCAGCCACAGTCGGATCGCCGCACTCAGGCATGAGCGGCGCGGCGGAGGGCACGTCCGCGGTTACTCCTCAGTCAGGTTGACCGGCGCAGACAGATGAGTGGGTTCTCTTGCCGAGTGGATATGCGAGACGGTCATCGCTGGCTAGAGTCGTTCCGTTACAACTGGTTGTGGGGACAACCAGAGCGCCTTGGGGAGGGCCTGCAGCACATGAGTCGTCGTTCTAGTGGGTTGGTCGGCGTCTGGGCTGAGATGCAGCGGCAGCAGCAGCGACAGATGGAGGCCGAAGCCAGACGACGGAGACAGGATGAACAGCAAGCACGGGCCTACCAACGGCGAGCTGCCCAGAGTCACCGCGAATACAGGCAGGCAGAGGCACTACGTCGCACTGAGGAGCTGGACGCACAGGTTGCGTCGCTGCAAGGTCTTCTCGCCTCGGGCTGTCAGGCTCCGGCTTTCAGGGCCACCTCGCTCATGCGCTCTGAAGCAGTCCAGCCGTTCGCCCCAGGACCACTGGCGCAGCCCGTGCCCATGCCAAACTTTGATCATTATCAGACGCAGAGCGGGTGGACTGCCGGTCGCCGAGCGCAGGCCCAGGCCGAAGTTCGGGCGCGCTTCGAGCGGGACTGGCACGCGGCCCAGGCGGCGGAGACACAGCGGCAGCAACAGTTGGCGTCGTACCAGCGGGAGTACCAGCAGTGGGCCGACGCCCAGGTCGCCGATGTGCGCCGACACAACGCCGGCGTCGTCGAACTGACCGAAGGAGTGAGGCGCCGCGATCCCGATGCTGTGGTCGAGTACTTCTCCGCTGCCCTCTACGCGTCGACTGCGTGGCCGGAGGGATTCCCACGCCAGGTGGCAGCGGCCTATGACTCGAGAGCCGGACAGTTGGTGCTGGACTGGGAGCTGCCCGCCTACGGCGTCGCCCCTGAGGTCAAGTCTGTTCGGTACATGCCCAGCCTGGATCAGGACAAGGAGACTCCCCGGCCAGTAGGTCAGCGCCGGACTCTTTACCGGGAGGTCCTCGCGCAGTGCATGCTGCTCGTCCTTCACGAACTCTTCGCCGCGGATGAGCTGGGCGCACTCAAGTCGGTGACCTTGAACGGGTTTGTGGATGGGCATGACCCTACGACGGGCCGACCGGGCCACATCTACCTGGCGACCGTCATGGCACCGCGCTCGACGTTCCGCGACCTGCACTTGGCACAGGTGGACTCCTGCAGTTGCCTGGCTGATGCTCTGCGGGGGCAACTCTCGGCTCGTCCCGACCAACTCACTCCGGTGCGGCCGAGTCGCCGACCGCAGGAGGTCGGGAACCGTGTCGTCACGCATGGCAGCGCCGAGGACCCTGACCTGTACGAGATGGATCCGATCGCCTTCGAGAATCTCGTTGCCGGTCTCTTCCGGGCCATGGGAATGCAGGCAGTCACCACCCGACGCTCGAACGACGGAGGGGTGGACGTCGACGCGCTGGACCCGACACCGATCCGAGGCGGAAAGATCGTCGTGCAGGTGAAGCGCTACCGCCACACGGTGCCACCCACCGCTGTACGTGACTTGTACGGGACCATGCAGGACGCTGGCGCCAACAAGGGTGTGCTCGTGACGACGTCAGGGTTCGGCCCTGGCTCACACACCTTCGCCAACGGCAAACCGCTGGAACTGATCTCAGGAACGGAGCTCGTCGACCTGCTGCATCGCCATGGGCTCCCCGGGCGCCTGGGCAGTGGTGCCCACCCTGAAGGAGCGCAGTCGGCGTCGTCCGTTCCGGAGCCTCGACTTCCCGACGACTACAACGTCCTGGGCATGTCGTGGACCGGAAGTGTTGCCTTGGATGTGTGTGCTCTCGTCTGCCGTGGCAACCGGGTCCTCAGTGATGATCACTTCGTCTTCTTCAACAACCCGCAGACGCCGGACGGTACCGTGCGCGCTCGTCCCGCCGATGCACCCGACAAGGCCGCGATCTCCGTCTCCTTCGACTCGTTGCCGACTGAGGCTGACCGATTCGTTCTCGTGGCCGCCATCGACCCAGAGGTCAACCCGGACGCCGACCTCTCCGGCTTCACAAACGCATGTATCCGGCTTCTCGATCCTGGGATGACCGAACTCGGAAGACTTGAGGTCTCCGACGGCAGATCCCGCGAGACCGCCCTGGTACTCGGCTCCTTCCGCCGCAGGCCCAACGGGGACTGGGACTTCGTCCTCGGCGGTAAGGGCTACACGGGCGGCCTGGAGGAACTCGTCAAGGACTACGGCATCGAGGTGGAGTAGGCCATCCGCGCTTGAGTCCGGAGACTGCGGTGATCCGGAAGAGGTTCGTGAACGCGGCTTGATGATCATGTCAAGCCGTGCTCACAAACCCATTGTGGGGCCAGGCCGGGATCAGACCGGCCTGCGTGTCCACAGAGACAGATCGCTGCTCGTCGCAACGGCAATCGTCTGACCTGAGGGAGAAAAGCCGGCAGCTCGGAACTCGGAGTAGCTGGCGTGGAAGATGTGCCACCACCCCTCTCCATGCGGACCCGCGTGAGGCAATCCTCCGTCCCGGGACAGCAGTACCCGGGCATTGGGCCAGGCCGGAGTGACGACCTCCAGGGTCCAACTGTCCGCGGTAACGGTATGAAATCCTCCACCGAAGAGCCCGGCTATGCGCACCCTGCTGCCGGCGATCGGACCAAGCCCAGGGCATGACAGGTCAGTGGATGCGTCCGGAGTGTGCTCGTCCGGGTCGGGGTCACGGTCCCGGGCAATCTTTTCCCCCGTAACGGCGTCGAAGAGGCCGTGACCGTCATGCGAGACAACCATCACAAGGTCGTGGCCGCTGTCCGGGTGGGTCGCGAAGCCGATTCCGAGCAGTCCACCGACGGGGACGCCGTACTCGTACTCGAAGACGGGCCGCCAGGGTTCGGGCGCCGGCACCACAGGGGCAGCGAGGAGCCGGTCCCGCATGGCTTGTTGGTACGGGGGGAGCCCTGGAGCACGCCTCCGTTGTTCCACTGGGGCCGCCTCATTGGTCGACTTCTTCACCCCTCCATGATCCACGCTTCGAGCCTCTTGCCCCAAGTACCTCCTCGCCGGCCGACAGCGAACCTCTTCTCGGCGAAGACTAGGCCTGGCTTGGCCGTACACCTGTTGGTGCCTCGAAAATCGACCCGACCGGCGAGAAGCTGCTGCCTCTGACGGTCAAGAACGCTGGTCGCGGGTCTGGGGTCGCACCAGCTTTTGCACCGATCGTAGGTGCAATCTCAGGTTTGATCACTGCCATTGCCAGCTTGATCACGGCGCTGGTGGCACGGCAGGCCACGAGGTCCAACGCAAGGTCCGAGACCCGCCCCCCAGCTCGGGCCCCGGAGGCGCAGCCAGTGACGATGACGTTAGAGCTAGAACTTCCCAGCCATATGGGCGTTTCCGCTGATCTGCCAGCCAGGCAGTGAACGCGCCTTCGAGTGATCTCCTCGCCCCGAAAGACACGGATGCCGGCGACGTGGCGGCTGTCGAGGTAGCGAGTGAAGATCTCGCGCACGATGGCCGCCTCTTCGGGGATGATCTCCATGCCGGTCTTGTCGTACCCGTGGCGGCGCCTGCCGGTGTGCGGCCTTCCCTCCTGAGCGCGGTCGACCATGGAATCGCGCGAGGTGTCGTCGCTGGAGCGGCACGCATGCGCCACCTCGATGCGAAGGAATAACCGGTCATCAGGATCCGCGAGATTGTGTCGGTTCGCCTGGCCGTACAACGTGATGTCGTGGTCGTCGGCGATCTGCATCACCTCTTCGAGATCGCGTGGCTGACGCATGAACCGGTCGGGGTGGTCCGTGAGGACGTGGC
The DNA here is from genome assembly GCF_040645635.1 of Streptomyces sp. NPDC046727. Classification (NCBI taxonomy): domain Bacteria; kingdom Bacillati; phylum Actinomycetota; class Actinomycetes; order Kitasatosporales; family Streptomycetaceae; genus Streptomyces; species Streptomyces sp. NPDC046727. The sequence goes on along the minus strand of NZ_JBEYYR010000050.1, from coordinate 39,745 downwards.
GGATGCGGCCTTGGTCAACCTCGGCGAGAAGGGCGTCCCATCCCGGGCGCTTGCGCTTGCCTGCCACGCCGACCGGTGGTTCTGCACGAAGATCTGGTCTCCGGCGACGGTCAGCACCAGGCGCTCGGCCACGTCACGGCAGATGCGCTCCTGGCGCTCCACGCCGGTCTGGTCGTCGTCGTTCACATGAGAGACACGGCAGTAGGTCGCCGCGGACTCCCCAGACCAGTCGGACTGGTGCCTCTTGGTCCGCTGCGTGCCGACTGTTTGTCCGGCCCGGAGGGCTCGCCGTAACTGGGCGTCCGTCGGCTGGTTCCCGTCGTCTTCAGCCATGGCAAAAGGCTATGAGCACCGCTTGATCCAGGTCATCCGGTCCCGCTTCCAGGCGGACGGGAAGCGTCCGGTGCGGGCCGCGGGGCCGCCGATCTGCGGGCGGTAGGCCTGGTACACGGTGACCGTGGCGTCCGTGTGCCGGGCGCGGACGCGGAACGTGGGTTCGGTTGCGATGGACTGATCGTTCACAGGGACAGGTTCGGCTGCCGGGACGGGCCCGCACCACCGAATATTCACCCGGACCTCTTGGCTCCGCGACCGTCGTGCCCAAGACTGTGCCGATGACGCAGCGTGCGGAGTTCGCGACGGTGAGGGACCGGCTGGCCGTGGACGACCTGGTCACCGCGTACGCGGTGGCGGTGGACGACGGCGACTGGGCGGCGTACCGGAGGCTGTTCACGGCGGACGGGCGGGCCGACTACCGTTCGGCGGGCGGCATCGAGGGCGACGCCGAGCGGGTCGTCGCCTGGCTCGCCGAGAGCCTGGCCCTGTTCGCCATGCGCCAGCATCTGATCGTCAACCGCCAGGTGCGGTTCGGGATCCTGGAGCACGACACCGGGGACACCGCCCGGGTGCGGGCCGACTACGTCAATCCGATGTGCTTCGCCGGCCCCGGCGGCTCCGCGGCGCCGGACCTCGTGTGCGGCGGCCGGTACGACTTCGGGCTGCTGCGCACCGGTGACGGCTGGCGGCTGCGCGAGGTCGTCGTCCAGGAGAAGTGGCGGCGGCTGTCCGAGCGCGGTCCGGCCACCGTGGGCGACTGAACCGGCCTCCTGTGCGGGAGATCGCCTCCGGCGCGCACACTGGAGGCAGGGCCTGGGTAGGGAGGGCCAGTATGAGGACGATCGAACGCTGGCTGACCTCCCCCTGGCGCCGCTCGGGCATCGCCGCCCTCGCGGGCGCCCTGCCCGTGCTCACGTTCCCGGCGCCGTCGCTGTGGTGGTTCGCGTACGTCGCCCTGGTGCCGTGGATCCTGCTGGCCCGCTCGGCACCGACCGCCCGGCGGGCCGGGTACGACGGCTGGTTCGGCGGCATCGGCTTCCTGGTGGCCGTCCACCACTGGCTGCTGCCGAGCCTGCACGTGTTCATCTTCCTGATCGCCGCGCTGCTGGGCCTGCTCTGGGCGCCCTGGGGCCGGCTGGTGCGCCGGTTCCTGGGCGGGGTGTCGTCGCCGCTCCGGAGTGCCGCCGCGCTGCTGGTGCTGCCGTCGGCCTGGCTGGCGGTGGAGCTGGTCCGGTCCTGGCAGGGCCTCGGCGGGCCCTGGGGCATGCTGGGGGCCAGCCAGTGGCAGGTGGAACCGGCGCTGCGGCTGGCCTCGGTGGGCGGGGTGTGGCTGCTCAGCTTCCTGGTGGTGGCCGTCAACGTGGCGGTGGCCGTGCTGCTCTCGGTCCGCGCGTCGCGGGTGCCCGCCCTGGCCTCGCTGGTCGCCACGGCCGCCGCGACCTCGGCCGCGTGGGTCTGGGCACCGCGCCCGGACGTAGACGCACACGTGCGGGTCGCCGTCGTACAGCCGGGTGTCGTGGCCGGCGGAGACAGCCGGTTCGACCGGGAGGAACAGCTGACCCGGCGGCTCGCCGGGCAGGGCGTCGACCTGGTGGTGTGGGGCGAGTCCAGCGTCGGCTTCGACCTGGACGACCGCCCCGACCTGGCCCGCCGGCTGGCCGCGCTGTCCCGCGAGACCGGCGCCGACGTCCTGGTGAACGTGGACGCCCGCCGCTTCGACCGGCCCGGGATCTACAAGAGTTCGGTGCCGGTCGGCCCCGACGGCCTGACCGGTGAGCGGTACGACAAGATGCGGCTGGTCCCCTTCGGCGAGTACATACCGGCCCGTTCGCTGCTCGGCTGGGCCACCTCGGTGGGCCGGGCCGCCGGGGAGGACCGGCACCGCGGCACCGAGCAGACCGTGATGAACGTCGGGCACGGGCTGCGGGTCGGCCCGCTGATCTGCTTCGAGACCGCGTTCCCCGACATGAGCCGGAACCTCGCCGAGGACGGCGCGGACCTCCTCCTCGGCCAGTCGTCCACCTCGTCCTTCCAGCACAGCTGGGCGCCGGAGCAGCACGCGTCACTGGCCGCGCTGCGCGCCGCCGAGACCGGCCGCCCGATGGTGCACGCCACGCTCACGGGCGTCTCGGCGGTGTACGGGCCGGACGGCCGGCGCCTCGGTCCGTGGCTCGGCACCGGCGCGAGCACCGCGCGCGTCTACGACGTACCGCTCGCGCACGGCGTCACGCCGTACGTCCGCTACGGCGACTGGCCGGTGCACGGCGCGCTGCTGGTGCTGGCCGCGCTGGGCGTCACCGAGGGGACGCGGGCGCTCAGGCTGCGCCGGAGCGCTCCTGAACCGCTCGGACCACCCGCTCGCACAGTTCATGGGTCGCCAGCGCGTCCCTGGCGCTGAGCACCTTCCCGGCCCGTACGGCGTCGAGGAAGGCGAGGACCGCCTGCTCGATGCCGCGCTGCCGGGCCACCGGCACCCAGTCGCCGCGCCGGCGCACGGTCGGCTGCCCCTTGTGGTCGATCACCTCCGCGAGGTTGACGACCTGGCGCTTGGTGTCCTGCCCGGACACCTCCAGGATCTCCTCGGTGGAGCCGCTGAGCCGGTTCATGACGCCGAGCGCGGTGAAGCCGTCGCCGCCGAGCTGGAGCACCACGTGGTGCAGCAGCCCGTCCTCGACGCGGGCGCGGACCGTCACGTCGTCGACCGGGCCCGGCACCAGGAACCGCAGGGTGTCGACGACATGGATGAAGTCGTCCAGGATCATCGACCGCGGTTCCTCGGGCAGCCCGATCCGGTTCTTCTGCAGGATGATCAGCTCGCGCGGGTGGTCCAGGCACTGCGCGTACCCGGGGGCGTACCGGCGGTTGAAGCCCACGGACAGCGAGACGCCGCGCCGTTCGGCGAGGTCGACCAGCCGCTCGGAGTCGGCGAGTTCGTAGGCGAGCGGCTTGTCCACGTATGTCGGGACGCCGGCTTCCAGCAGCCGGGTGACGATCTCGGGGTGGACGACGGTGGGCGCGTGCACGAAGGCCGCGTCGAGGCCCACGGCGAGCAGCGAGTCCAGAGTGGTGTGCCGCTGCTCCCGGGGCAGGCGCAGACTGTCCCCGACCCGGTCCAGGGTGGCGGGCGTGCGGGTCTGCAGATGCAGGTCGAGCCCCGGCTGGGCGCCCAGCACCGGCAGGTACGCCTTCTGTGCGATGTCCCCGAGTCCGATGCAGCCGACCTTCACGTGCTCTCCTCTACCGCTGGGCCGCGTGTTCCCTGCCGGAAGCATACGGGGGCCGCCAGTCGGCGATGCCGTCGAAAGCGCGCAGGAAGAGCGCCGGCCCGGCCGCCGAGAGGGCCGCGACGGCCGTGTTCCGTACGGCTACGACGGCTCGGTTGCCGGCCATGTTGAGGTGGGCGACCCGGACGGCCTGGCGGGCGATCGCCGTTGTCCGCGGGAGGCGGGCGGCGGTGTACGCGGCCGGATCCGCACGGTGGTGGGCGAGGACGACCGCGTCCTCGACGGCCTGGTTGCCGCCCTGGCCGAGGGTGGGGGGCATGGCGTGCGCGGCGTCGCCGAGGAGGACGGTCCGGCCCGAGTGGTAGGCCGGCAGGGGCCGGGCGAGGTGGTGGACGTCGTTCCGGAGCACGTCCTCGGGGCGGGCGGCGGCGAGCACGGCGGGGACGGGGTCGTGCCAGTCGCCGTAGCGGCGCAGGAGTTCGGCCTTCTCGTCGTCCGGGGCGCGCTCCCCCGCCGGGACCACGGCCGCCGCGTAGGCGTAGACCCGGCCGTCCTTGAGGGGGTGGGTGCCCCAGATGTGGCCGCGGCCCCACGTCTCGTGCGAGGCGAACTCCGTGCCGGGCACCGGGATCAGCACCCGCCAGGTGGTGAATCCCGCGTACGCGGGTCCGGGGTGGCCGGGGAACAGGGCGGTGCGGACCCTGGAGTTGATGCCGTCCGAGCCGACGACGAGCTCGGCCTCCAGCTCCTCCCCGCCGGTGGTCACCCGGGCGGGCCGGGCTCCCTCGCCGGGGTCGGCGAGGGACGCGGGGGCCGCGGTGCGGACGGCGCCGGGCGGGAGCAGGGCGGCCAGCCGGTCGACGAGGACGGCCCGGGGCAGCAGCACCAGGGGGCCGCCGAAGCGGGCGGCGGCGGCCCCGGCATCGGAGCGGGACAGCCAGCGCCCGCCCGGGGTCCGCAACCCGCCGTCCCCCTGCCAGGCGGCCAGGTCGCGGATCTCGTCACCGATGCCGAGGACGTCCAGGGCGCGCAGGGCGTTCGGGGCGAGGGAGATGGCGGCGCCGACCGGCTCCAGCGAGGGGGCGCGCTCCAGCACGGTGACGGCCCAGCCCTTCTGGTGCAGGGCCGCCGCCGCGGCCAGCCCTCCGATTCCGCCGCCGATGACGATCACACGCGTCGGCTGTGCCATGACCCCTCCTCGCGACTACACCTGTAGTGCATGCGACTCTACTACAGCCGTAGTGAGCTGGGTAGGGTCGGCTCATGTCCGTAGAAACCCCCGGTTCTCCCGGTTCCCCGAGCCCCCCGAGCCCCTCCCGTGCCGATCTCGTCGCCGACGCCGCCCTCGCCCTGCTCGCCGAGCGCGGCATGCGCGGGCTGACGCACCGGGCGGTGGACGAGGCGGCCGGACTGCCGCCGGGCTCGACGTCGAACGTGGCGCGCACCCGGCAGGCCCTGCTGGAACTCGCGGTACGGCGGCACGCGGAGCGGGAGGCACGGGTGCTGGCACTGGCGGAGATGCCGGACCCGAGCGGCGGACTCGACGCGCTGACCGAGGGCCTGGCCCTCGCGGTGCACCGCTCGCTGACCCGGAACCGCGAACTGCTGATCGCCCGGTACGAACTGGCCCTGGAGGCCACCCGCCGCCCCGAACTGCGCGCCTTCTACGACCGGACCGGCGCCGTCTTCAAGGACCAGCTGACCGCGATGCTCACCGCCGTGGGATCGGCGGACCCGGACCGCCATGTGCTGTCCCTGGTCGCCTGGGCGGACGGGCTGATGTTCTCCTGCGCGGCCGGTTCCTTCAGCAGCCGGACACCGGACCTGGCGGAGATCCGCACCGGACTCGGGGAACTGCTCCGGGGCCTGCTGGGACGCTGACGTCAGCTTGCGTACCGCGGATCCCTCCGCACGGGGCATGCGATCACCCGTGCGGGGGTATTCGACTCGGCGCCCTGGTGGCAAGACGGGTGCCGACCCAGCAGAGTTGCGCGGGTGCATCGAACGACGACCACCGCAGCGCTTCTGGTCACCGTGGCCGTCTCGGCCCTCACCGGCTGTGTGACGGTGCGGAACCCGGCGACCCCCGGGCCGCCGCCGGACACCGCGCCCTCGCAGCCGACGGCGCCCCGGCCGGACGGCAGCGCGCAGCCACGGGTGGTGCAGGCGCCGGCCGTCGAGGCACTGGAGATGGCCGGCCCGTCCCGCCACCCGGAGCGCTCCCGGCCGCCCGCCCGGCACCGGGCCCCGGCCGCGCCCGAGGTCACACACCGCCCGCCGGCGCCGCCCGGGCCCCCGAGTCCCCGCCCGCACCCGGACCACCCACGGAGCCCGCGCCTCGACGTACCGGTCCCGGTCCCGTCGGTGCCCGTCTCCTCCGAAATCTGTGCCTTGGGCAAGACGTACGGCGGCTGGCGCAAGGACAGCCCCGAGGCGAGGATCTGCGAGCAGACGTACGGGCATTGAACGGACCGCACCTGCGGACCCGCCGGACCGCCCCTGCGACGGCTAGCTGGGCCGCTGGCGGGGCGGTCCCCAGCCGCCGCCCGGGGTGCCGTCCTCCCCCAGCCGCAGCGCCAGGCGGCTGATCGCGGACCGGACGCCCTCGCCGTAGCCGTCGTGGGCCAGTGAGTCCGCGGCGCCGCGGGCCCGGCGCAGATGGCTGCGGGCGTCCTCGGCGCGGCCCAGCTTGACGTAGTCGGCGGCCAGGTTGAGGTGCAGGGAGGGGAAGAAGCCCTGGACGCTGGACGGGTCCCCGCCCGTGCGGCCGTCGGCCAGCTCCTCGGCGGCCGACAATGCCCGCAGGTCCCAGGCGAGTTCGTCCGCCGGGTCGTCCTGGGTGTCGGCCAGGTAGTGGGCGAGGGTGCAGCGGTGCAGAGGGTCGCCGTCCTCGCCGATCTCGGCCCACAGGTCCAGGAAGCGGCTGCGGGCCTCCTCGCGGTCGCCGCCGTGGTGCAGCATCACGACCTGCCCGATCCGCGTCAGCACGGCGTCCGGCGCCGCCTGCTCCTGTCGCTCCGCCACGGGTGCCCTCCGGGCCGTTGGCAATAGTTCGGTCCCGACGCTAACCGGCGCCGTGAGGATTCCCGGTCAGGCGGAGCCGCATGTCGATACGGCCCCGCGCCCCCCGGGGAACTGCACCGCCGCCGGCCCGTCAGCCCAGGTTCGGGATCCGCCAGTCGACCGGCTCGTGGCCCTGCCGGGCGATCGCCTCGTTGATCTGGGTGAACGGGCGGGAGCCGAAGAACTTCTTCGCGGACAGCGGCGAGGGGTGCGCCCCCTTGACCACCACGTGCCGGGTCTCGTCGATCAGCGGGAGCTTCTTCTGCGCGTAGTTGCCCCACAGGACGAAGACCGCCGGGTCGGGGCGGGAGGCCACCGCGCGGATCACCGCGTCGGTGAACTTCTCCCAGCCCTTGCCCTTGTGCGAGTTGGCCTCGCCGGCCCGGACCGTGAGGACCGCGTTGAGCAGCAGCACGCCCTGCTGGGCCCACGGCATCAGATAGCCGTTGTCCGGGACGGGCAGGCCCAGCTCCTCCTGCATCTCCTTGTAGATGTTCCGGAGGGAGGGCGGGGTCTTCACACCGGGGCGGACCGAGAAGCACAGGCCGTGGCCCTGGCCCTCGCCGTGGTACGGGTCCTGGCCCAGGACGAGGACCTTCACCCGCTCGTACGGCGTGGCGTCCAGCGCGGCGAAGACCTCCTCGCGCGGCGGGTAGACGGGACCCTTCGCCCGCTCCTCCTCGACGAACTCGGTCAGCTCCTTGAAGTAGGGCTGCTGCAGCTCGTCGCCCAGAACCCCGCGCCAGGACTCGGGCAGCATGGCGATGTCGGTCACGTCAACGTCCTCACGGTGTCGATCAACTACGGTCGTGCGGTCACTTGCAGGATTCAGAACCTACAGGCGACCACTGACAACCGGTGCCGCGAGGCCGTTCGCCGAGCCCGACAGCCGGGCTCACCAGCTGGTCTTGCGGTGCAGTGTCCACATCATCATGATCGTCGACGGGTCCAGGGCCTGCTCGCCGCCGGATATGTCGTCGCTGGCCGCCACGAACTGCCGGCCCTGCCACAGCGGGATCAGCCGGGTGTCGTCGACCATGATCTGCTGGGCGGCCTGCACGTCCTTGACGGTCCGGGCGCGGTCGCTCTCCGCGCGCGAGTGGGGCAGCAGCCGGTCGGTGATCTCCTTGGACGGGTAGGGCGTGCCGAGGGCGTTGTGCTCGCCGACGAACGGGGCGATGAAGTTGTCCGCGTCGGGGAAGTCAGGGAACCAGCCGCGCCCGAACACCGGGTACTCGCCCTTCTGGTAGCCGACCACATAGCTCTTCCAGGGGCGGCTCTTGAGGGTGATGGTGAACAGGCCGGAGCCGTCCAGCTGCCGCTTCAGCTCCTGGAACATCAGAGCCGTCTCGGAGCCGTAGCGGTCGGTGGTGTACCAGAGGGTGAGCGGGACGGGCTGGGTGATGCCGGCGTCGGAGAGGATCTTGCGGGCCTTGGAGACGCTCGGGTCGCCGTAGTCGTCGAAGAACGGCGTCTTGTGGCCGGTGAGGCCCTTGGGGACCATCGAGTACAGCGGGTCGACGGTGTCCTTGTAGACCTTGTGCGCGATCGCGCCGCGGTCCACGATCTGGGCGATGGCCTTGCGCACGGCGGGTTGCTTGGCCCAGGGGTCCTTGGGATTGAACACCAGGTAGCTGATGTCGGTGCCGGCGCCGTCGACGAGTTGCAGGTCCTCGTTGTCGTGCTGCTGCAGGGCGAGGATGTCGTCGGCGGCGAGCCCTCGGTAGGTGACGTCGATCTGCTTGTCCCGCAGCGCCTTGACCATGCCGGCGGAGTCCTTGAAGTAGCGGATGGTCACCGCGTCGTTCTGCCGCTTGGCGAAGCCCTCGTAGTGGTCGTTGCGGACCAGGACGGCCTCGGTGTCGTCCTCGTAGGACTTCAGCTCGTACGGCCCGGAGCCGTGGACCGAGGTGTCCTTGCGCAGCGAGTCGGCGGGGTAGTCGTCCGGGTCGACGATCGACATGGCGGGGGTGGCCAGCACGAACGGGAAGGTGGCGTCGGGCTGGTTGAGGTGGAAGACGATCTCACGGTCGCCGGAGGTCTCGACGCGGTCCAGGCTGCCGAGCAGCCCGGCGGGGCCGCCGGGGGCGTCGATGGCGCGGATGCGCTCGATCGAGTGCCGCACGGCCTTGGCGGTCAGCGGGTCGCCGTCGGCGAACTTCAGGCCGTCGCGCAGCTTGCAGCGGTAGGTGCGGCTCGTGGAGTCGGTGAAGGCGCAGCTCTCGGCGGCGTCGGGCTGGGGGGCGGTGGCGCCGTTCGGGTAGGCGAGGAGCGTCTGGAAGATGTTCCGGTACAGCTCCCAGGAGCCGTCCCAGGCGCCGGCCGGGTCGAGCGTGCTGGGGACGCTGGTGGTCCCCACGACGATCGGCCCCTGACTGTCGGGGTCGCCGTCGGACAGCAGACTGCATCCGGCCACCAGCGACAGGGACGCGACGGCCGCGACTCTCCGCATGAATCGGTTCCGGTTGAACACGCGCACGCTCCTCGATCTGCCGTACCAAGGGTCGGCAGACCATACCGCAGCGTTCGGTCCTCTGAACCTGCCCCGGAACCGCCCTTCTTGATCGACTGAGCTGTGACGACGTTGTCATTCCGATGTGCGGATCCCGTACGGCGTTCCGGGCGCCGATCCGTCCGAAAATCGGCGCCCGGAACAAGATGCCCGGCGTCAGTGGACGCCGGCGTTGAGGAAGATCCCGCCGTCCACGACGAGCGTCTGACCGGTGATCCAGTCGGACTGCTCGGAGGTGAGGAAGGCGGCCGCCCCGCCGATGTCGGAGGGCACGCCGAGCCGGCCGAGCGGGTAGGCGGCTGCCGCCTCCTCCTCCCGGCCCTCGTACAGGGCCTGCGCGAACTTCGTCTTGATCACGGCCGGGGCGATCGCGTTGACCCGTACCTTCGGCGCGAACTCGTGCGCCAGCTGCTGGGTCAGGTTGATCATCGCGGCCTTGCTGACGCCGTAGGCGCCGATGAACGGCGAGGGCGCGAGGCCGGCGACCGAGGCGATGTTGACGATCGCGCCGCCGTTGTCCTTCTGCCAGGCGTGCCAGGTCTTCTGGGCGAAGCCGAGCGCGGAGATCACGTTGGTCTCGAAGACCTTGCGGGCGACGCCCAGGTCGAGGTCCGCGATCGGGCCGAAGACCGGGTTGGTGCCCGCGTTGTTGACCAGGAAGTCGACCCGGCCGAAGGCCTCCATGGTGCGCTCGACGACCTCGGTCTGGTGCTCCAGGTCGTGGGCCTTGCCGGCGACGCCGATGACCCGCTCGGCGCCGAGCTGCTCGACGGCCTCCTTGAGGGCGTCCTCGTTGCGGCCGGTGATGCACACGCGGTCGCCGCGCGCGACGAGCGCCTCGACGACGCCGTAGCCGATGCCCCGGCTCGCGCCGGTGACGATCGCGACCTTGCCGGAGAGCTCCGGGAGTTCAGTCATGTCCGTGCTACCTCTGCGTCCTAGTCGAGCGGTCCGCCGGCGACGTACAGCACCTGGCCGGAGACGAAGCCGGCCGCCTCGCCGGTGAAGAAGGCGATGGCGTTGGCGATGTCCTCCGGCTCGCCGACGCGCTGCACCGGGATCTGGGTGGCGGCGGCCTTCTTGAAGTCGTCGAAGCCCATGCCGACGCGGTCGGCGGTGGCCTTGGTCATCTCGGTGGCGATGAAGCCGGGGGCGACGGCGTTGGCGGTGATGCCGAACTTGCCCAGCTCGATGGCGAGGGTCTTGGTGAAGCCCTGCAGACCGGCCTTGGCGGCCGAGTAGTTGGCCTGGCCGCGGTTGCCGAGGGCCGAGGAGGAGGAGAGGTTGACGACCCGGCCGAAGCCCGCGTCGACCATGTGCTTCTGGACGGCCTTGGTCATCAGGAACGAGCCGCGCAGATGCACGTTCAGGACGGTGTCCCAGTCGGAGACGCTCATCTTGAACAGCAGGTTGTCGCGCAGCACGCCCGCGTTGTTCACCAGGATCGTCGGGGCGCCCAGCTCCTCGACGATCCGGGCGACGGCCGCCTCGACCTGCGCCTCGTCGGAGACGTCCGCGCCGACCGCGATGGCCTTGCCGCCGGCCGCGGTGATCTTCTCGACGGTGTCCTTGCAGGCGGCCTCGTCCAGATCGATCACGGCGACCGCGCGGCCCTCGGCGGCCAGCCGTACGGCGGTGGCGGCGCCGATGCCGCGTGCCGCGCCGGTGACCACAGCGACCCGCTGTTCAGTGGTGGACATTGCTGCTTCTCCTCGCCCTTGAGAGAACCTGTAGGGCCCTCGGAGAGGACCCCTCATGCGGTGAGCGACCGCTTAGTACCTTCAGCACCCGTGACGCTAGAAGCCCTGGCACCCGGTGTCAACGGCACATTCGGCCGGTGTGATCCATTACCTCACCAGGAGGTCCAGCAACCGCTCCGTCTCGGCGGCCGGGTCGGCCGTCAGGCCGGTGTGCACGGGACCGGGCTGGACCACGGTGGAGCGGGGCGCGATCAGCCAGCGGTAGCGGCGCCCCGCGTCGTCGCCGGCCGCCTGCCCGGCCTCCTCGCCGCCCGCGCAGTGCCGCTCGATCGCCCGGAGCGCGGCGCGCACCCCGGCGACGTCGGCGGCCGGGTCCAGCGCGAGCAGCCGCGCCTCGTCCAGATGGGTACGGGCACCGACGTACGCCTGGGCGCGGCAGTACACCACCACGCCCGCGTTGATGCACTCGCCGCGCTCCACCCGCGGTACGACCCGCAGCAGCGCGTACTCGAACACGTCCCGGTCGCCGCCCTGGCCCGCCCGGGTGATGTGCCGCTCGGTCACATGGCCGGCCATGTGGATGTGACGCTCGCTCACTTGCCCTCCTCCTGTCCGGAGCCGATGCCGGTGATCCGCCCGGCGATGACGGCCGCCCGCGCGAGCAGGGGCCGCGCGTAGGCCCGGCGCAGGTCGTCCGGGGTGTCGAAGCCGGGCTCGTCGGCGAGCCAGGCGTCCGGGATCTCGGCGGTGACCTCGGCGAGCAGGTCCTCGGTGACCCGGGGTGCCAGCTCGGCCGCGGCGGCCACGACATCCGGGGCGAAACGGGCAAGGGCGTGGTCGGAGGCGTCGTAGGGGCGGGCCGCGGAGGCCTCGACGGCGGGCCAGTTGTGGTGCCAGATCATCGTGGCGCCGTGGTCGATGAGCCACAGCTCGCCCTGGTGGACCAGCAGGTTGGGGTTGCGCCAGGAGCGGTCGACGTTGTTGATCAGCGCGTCGAACCAGACGATCCGGCCGGCCTCCTCGGGGCTCACCGCGAAGGCGAGCGGGTCGTAGCCGAGCGCACCGGACAGGAAGTCCATGCCGAGGTTGGTGCCGCCGCTGGCCCGGAGCAGGTCCTGCACCTGCTGCTCGGGCTCGCCGAGCCCGAGGACCGGGTCCAGCTGGACGGTGACCAGCCGGGGCATGCGGAATCCGAGGCGCCGGGCGAGTTCGCCGCACACCACCTCGGCGACCAGGGTCTTGCGGCCCTGTCCGGCGCCGGTGAACTTCATGACGTAGGTCCCGAAGTCGTCTGCCTCGACGAGCCCCGGCAGCGAGCCCCCCTCACGCAGGGGCGTGATGTAGCGGGTCGCGGTGACTTCCTTGAGCATCGCCCCAGGTTACTGGGGTACGGCCCGGCGTCCGGCCGACAGCTGACCGACAGCGTCGGCTTACGGCCCGCTCATCATCGGGCGGCGAGGATCTGGGTGCCCGTCTGAACGGCCGCCGCCCGGGGGCCGTACCCCATGACGGATGACGAGAAGCTCCGCGGAAGGGAAGCCTCACATGACCAGCGCATCGCTCCAGCCCGCAGCGGGACCGGCCCGCCGTACCGTCATGGCGGCGGCCGGCGCGGCGGGGCTCGCCGCCGCGCTGACCGCCTGCGGTTCGGGCGACGACTCCTCCGAGACCGTCACCACCGGATCCGGGTCCGGCGGCTCCGCGCTCGCCAAGACCTCGGACATCCCCGAGGGCGGCGGCAAGATCTTCAAGGATCAGGGTGTCGTGGTCACCCAGCCGTCGGCGGGCACCTACAAGGCGTTCTCGTCCAAGTGCACCCACCAGGGCTGTGCGGTGGGCAGCGTGGCGGACGGCGTGATCGTCTGCCCGTGCCACAACAGCCAGTTCTCCGCGGAGGACGGCAGCGTGAAGAAGGGGCCCGCGACGCAGCCGCTGGCCGCGGCGAAGATCACGGTCTCCGGTGACGAGATCACGCTGGCCTGAGCCGGCTCAGCGCCGTCCGTGCGCCCGCTTGAGGCTGCCGAGCACCTCGTCGGTGGTCGCGACCGTGGCGACCAGCGCGAGGGTGTTGCGGATCATCGCGGGGGTGTAGTCGGCGGGCACCCCCGCGACGGCGTCGGCCGGGACGACGGCGGTGTAGCCGAGGTTCACGGCGTCGAACACCGCGTTGGGTATGGCCACGTTGGCCGAGACCCCGGTGACGACCAGCGTGCGGCAGCCGAGGTTGCGCAGCAGGGCGTCGACCTCGGTGCCGTGGATCGGGGACAGCCCGTGCAGCCGCCGTACGACGATGTCCTCCTCGGCGACCTCGATCGGGGGCGCGACCCGGACCGCCGTGCTGCCGCTCAGCTGCCGCACGGGAAGCCGCTCGGCGGCCCGGAACAGGCGGGCGTTGCGGCTCGCGCCGCGGCCGTCGGGGCGGCGTTCGGCGATCGCGTGGATCACCTGCACGCCGGTCTCGTGGGCGGCGGCGACCAGCCGGGCCACATTGTGCAGGGCGCCGGAGGAGCGCGCCGCGCGGGCGAGTTCGGGCAGGGCGCTGTCCGGGCCGACGACGCCCTGTTGGCACTCCACGGTGAGCAGGACGGTGCTGACGGGATCGAGGAGGTCGTCGAGTCGCTCGTACGACGGCATGGCAGCGCCCCCTTGAAGACGACGGCTTCTCTTTTCTGACGTGATGTCAGAGGATCACCATAGTTTTCTGACACGACGTGGGAGAAGAGGGGGCCGCATGACCGTCACCGATCAGCGCCGGGGCCGGAAGATCATGATGACGCCCGGCGAGCTGGACGAGTTCCTCACCACCCAGCGCACCTGCCGGGTCGCGACCGTCTCGGCCGACGGCACGCCGCATGTGAGCGCGCTGTGGTTCGCCTGGGACGGCACCTCGCTGTGGCTGTACTCGGTGGTGCGCAGCCGGCGCTGGGCCCAGCTGCGCCGCGATCCACGGGTGGCCGTGGTGGTCGACTCCGGGGAGGAGTACGACCAGCTGCGCGGGGCGGAGCTGTCCGGCCGGGTGGAGTTCGTGGGCGAGATACCGCGCCGCGGTGAGCTGCGCGCCGAACTCGACACGGCCGAGACGCTGTTCGCGCGGAAGAACTTCGGCCTGGACGAGATGCCGCACGACGGCCGGCACGCCTGGGCCCGGCTGACGCCGGAGAAGATCGTGTCCTGGGACTTCCGGAAGCTGGGCGGGGTGTAGGGGGTCAGTCCGGCTGCCGTGCCGCCGCGCGCAGGGATTCCACCGCCGCGCGGATGGAGGGCCGGCGGTCGGCGTCCGCCCGCCAGACCACGTACACATGCCGGCGGACGCGCTGCCGGAGCGGCACCAGGACCACGCCCTCCGGCACCGGGTGCCGGCCCAGCAGCGGTGCGATGCACACGCCCAGCCCGGCCGCGACGAGCCCGAGCTGGGTGTGGGTCTCGCCCGCGCGGTGGCCGACGATCGGCTCGACGCCCTTGGACCGCAGGGTGAACATCAGCCACTCGTGGCAGAACTCGCCCTCGCCCCAGGTGATCCACTCGTCCTCGGCGAACTCGGTGAGATCGACCTCGTCGCGGTGCGCCAGCGGGTGCCCGACGGGCATCGCGACATCGGCCGGGTCGTCCAGCAGGGGCGCCTTGACCAGGCCGTCGGGCACGGGCATCGGCTTGTTGTACCAGTCCAGGACCACGGCGAGGTCGAGGTCACCGCGGACGACCCCGGCGATGCCCTGCTCCGGCTCCAGCTCGCTGGAGCGCACGCGCAGCCCCGGGTGCTGGGTGCGCAGCGCTCCGAGCGCGGCGGGGAAGAGGCCGCGGGCGGCGGTCGGGAACGCCGACAGCCGCAGTTCGCCGACGACCTGGCCGCGGTGCGCCTCCAGGTCGGACTCGGCCAGCTCGACCTGCGACAGGATGCGCGCCGCGTGCTCCGACAGCAGCCGGCCGGCGTCGGTGAGCCGTACGCCCCGGCCGTTCTTGGCGAGGAGCTGCTGACCGATCTCCCGCTCCAGCTTGCCCAGCTGCTGCGAGACGGCGGACGTGGTGACGTGCAGCGCGTCGGCGGCGGCACTGACCGAGCCGTGCCGGGCGAGGGCGTCCAGGGTGCGCAGGCGCTCCAGGTTCAACATGTAAGCGATTCTAAGAGGTACCAGGTGAGAAATCTCGATTGTGCTACGAGGTTGCCTCCAGCATCGTGGAGACCATGAGCACGGTCGCGACCACCTCCCGAACCCAGTCCCCCTCCTCCACCACCGCCGGCGCCCGCCCCCGCCTCGACTGGCGGCTCCGCTTCGGCGCCCTCTCCCTGATCTGGGGCTTCAGCTTCCTGTTGATCAAGGTGGGGACCGAGGGGTACGCGCCGTTCCAGGTCACCCTCGGACGGCTGGTGTTCGGTACGGCGGTCCTGGTGGCGGCGATGGCCGTGAAGCGGGAGCGGCTGCCGCGCGGAGCCCGGCTGTGGGGGCACATGGCGGTCGCCGCGTTCCTGCTGAACGCCCTGCCGTTCTCCCTCTTCGCCTACTCCGAGCTGACGATCCCGTCGACGCTGGCCGGCATCTGCAACGCCACCTCGCCCCTCTGGGGCATGCTCCTCTCCGTGGTCGCACTGTCCGAGGACCGGCCCACCCGGGTCCGGGTCGCCGGCCTCGGGCTCGGCTTCCTCGGCGTGCTGACCGTCCTGGGAGCCTGGCAGGGCTTCCACGGGCTGGACGCCACGGGTACGGCGATGGCGCTGCTGGCCTCGCTGAGCTACCCGGTGGGGTGGATCTACGTCCGGCGGACGCTGGCGGGCACGGGCAACTCCCATCTGTCCATGACGGGAGGGCAGCTGCTGCTGGCGACGGTGCAGCTGGCCGTCGTCACCCCGCTGTTCACCGGCGTGCCGGAGCACTTCTCGTTCGTTCCGCTGCTGGCCGTCGCCGCGCTGGGGGCGCTGGGGACGGGGCTCGCGGTGCTGATCCAGTACGGGCTGGTCGCCGAGGTCGGCCCCACCACCGCCCAGATGGTCACGTACTTCATCCCGGTCATCGCCACGGCCGCGGGGGTGGCGATCCTCGGGGAGTCGCTGCGGTGGAACACACCGGTGGGGGCGGTGATCGTGCTGGCGGGGGCCGCGCTTACTCAGATGCGGGGAAAGAACGCCTGAGGGGGTGGGGTGCGAGGGTGCGTACGCGGGTGCGGGTCCGTTGTGGCTTGTCGCGCAGTTCCCCGCGCCCCTTTCTCAGCCGCCGTCAGCCATAGACGCGGGCCGGAGACGGTCGTACCGCCGCAGCCACCGCGTCGGCCAGCGGAGTGATGTCCTCCTCCGTGAGCGGTGAGACCGTGATCCGGACCGCCTGCCGGGAGGCGAGGCGGAACCGGGCGCCCGGGGCCGGGGCCCAGCCTCTCTGCAGCAGGCGGGCCACCGCACCGGTCTCGTCGGGGACCGGGACCCAGACGTTCATGCCGCTGCGGCCGTGGGCGGTGACCCCGCGTTCCGCCAGCGCGTCCACCAGCGCGTCCCGGCGGGCGCCGTACGCCCGTGCCACCGCCGACCGGTCCACCGCGCCGGACGTCCACAGGTGCGCCACGGTCCGCTGCAGGAGCAGGCTCACCCAGCCGGGCCCCAGGCGCTGGCGGCCACAGACCCGGTCGACCGTGACAGGGTCGCCGACGAGGATGGCGAGGCGCAGGTCGGGGCCGTAGGCCTTGGCGGCGGAGCGGACGAAGGCCCAGTGCCGGGTGACGCCCGCGAGGGGGTGCAGCGGCAGATCGACGATGCCGTGACCGTGGTCGTCCTCGATGAGCAGGGTCCCCGGGTGGTCCCGCAGCACCGCGCGCAGGGCACGCGCGCGCGTGGCGGTCACCGAGGCGCCGGTCGGGTTCTGGGCCCGGTCGGTGACGATCAGGGCGCGGGCCCCTGACTCCAGGGCGCGGCGCAGGTCGTCCGCGCGCGGCCCGTCGTCGTCCACGCCGACCGGGGCCACGTGCAGACCCAGGGCGGGGATGAGGTCGAGGGCGCTTCCCCAGCCGGGGTCCTCGACGGCGACCGTGTCGCCGGGCCTGAGGTGCGCGGTGAGGACGCGCTCGATGGCGTCGAGGGAGCCGGAGGTCACGGTCAGCGGGCCCGCGGGGACGCCGTCGGCGTCGAGTTCGGCGCGGGCGACGCGGGCGAGGTCCGCGTCCACGGGGTCGTCGCCGTAGAGGACGGGCCGGCGATCACCCCGCTCGGCCGCCGCGGCGAGGGCCGGGGCCAGCGGGGGCAGCAGGGCCGGGTCGGGGTTGCCCGAGGAGAGGTCACGGCCGCCGGGCGGCACCTCCACACGCAGATGCTCGCGGCCGGTGGTGGCCGGCTTGGGGCGGACACGGCTGCCGCGGCGGCCGGCCGTCTCGATCACCCCGCGTTCGCGCAGGATGCGGTAGGCGGCGGCGACCGTGTTCGGGTTCACCCCGAGCTGGGCCGCCAACTCCCGCATGGGCGGCAGGGGTTGACCCGGCTCCAGCTCACCGGAGCCGACCGCCTGCTCCACACCGGCCGCGATCTCGGCTGCACCGCTCCCCGTGATCCGATATTCTCCTAGCACAAAGCACATTATGCACTAGTGCAAAACCATCTCGCAAACGAACCGCCAGGGAGGGCTCCGACATGCCGGGCACCACCGAGGAAACGCAGGCCGCCGCCTACACGCCGACCGACCGAACCGTGCCCACGCGCTCCGCGGACCGCGCGTCGTACGACAAGGAGCAGGTGCACGCGATATTGGACGAGGGGTACGTCTGCCACCTCGGCTTCGTCCGGGACGGCGCCCCGGTGGTGCTGCCGACGCTGTACGGCCGGGTCGGCGAGCGGCTCTATGTGCACGGCTCGACCGGTTCCCGGCCGCTGCGGATGGCCGGCGAGCCCGACCCCGGTCTGGCGGTGTGCCT
This sequence comes from Streptomyces sp. NPDC046727, assembly GCF_040645635.1. NCBI lineage: Bacteria > Bacillati > Actinomycetota > Actinomycetes > Kitasatosporales > Streptomycetaceae > Streptomyces > Streptomyces sp. NPDC046727. The sequence continues at coordinate 22,025 of NZ_JBEYYR010000050.1, read as the reverse complement.
GACGGTGACCCACGTCGACGGGCTGGTGCTCGCGCGCTCCGCCTTCCACCACTCGATCAACTACCGCTCGGTCGTGGTGCACGGCATCGCGCACGAGGTCACCGACCCCGAGGAGCGGCGGCTGGCCCTGGACGCGCTGGTCGACCATGTCGTGCCGGGCCGGGCCGCCGACTCCCGGCCCGCGAACAAGAAGGAGCTGGCCGCCACCGCGGTGATCCGCCTGGACCTGGAGGAGGTCTCGGCCAAGGTCCGCACCGGCGGCGCCCACGACGAGCCGGCCGACCTCGCCCTGCCGTACTGGGCCGGGGTCGTCCCGCTCCGCAAGGGCTACGACGCCCCGGTCCCCAACGCCGACCTGACGCCCGGCATCGAGCTGCCGGACTACCTGGCGGCGCTGTAGCCCCGAGTCACGCGGGGGCGGGCTCCGGCCGGCGTCCGCCCCCGCGGGCCTCGCTCACGGCGAGACCCGCCACGGCACCGAGCATCAGCAGGGTGCCGGCCGCCGTGGTCGCCGTGAGCCGCTCGCCGAGCAGGAGGACGGCGAGCACGGCCGCGGTCACCGGCTCCAGCAGCATGATCACGGAAACGGTGGCGGACCGCACGACGGCGGCACCCGCGAAGTAGAACGCGTACGCGAGGGCCGTGGGCACGGCGGCGATGTAGAACAGCAGCCACAGCAGCGGGGCCGGGTGGGCGGTGTGCGGGACCAGCCCCTCGTGCACCGCGAACGGCAGCAGGCACAGGCTGGTCACCGCGAACGCCCCCACCGTGGTGTCGCCGGCGTCGGCACCGCCGTCCCTCCCCCACCAGCGGGTGAGCAGGGTCATGACCCCGTAGCCCGCCGCCGAGACCAGGGCCAGCAGCACCCCGGCCGGACGGACGGTCGCGGCCGAGCCGCCGAAGGTGAGCACGGCCAGTCCGGCGAGCGCGCCGGCGACCGCCGCGACACCGCCGGCGCCGAGCCGCTCGCCGAGCAGCAGCCGGGCGCCGAGCGCGATGAGCACGGGGCCCGCGCCGAGGGTCACGACGGTGGCCACGGCCAGCCCGGTCGACGCCACCGCCGCGAAGTACGCCGTCTGGAACACGGCGAGACCGAGTCCGGTGGCCAGGGCCCGCGCGACCGTGCGGCGCAGGGGCCGGGAGGCCGTGGCCGGGCGGACGCGCGGGCGCAGCCCGCGGCCGGCGAGCAGCAGGAGGAGCCCCAGCGCGCAGCGCCAGAAGGAGAGGGCGAAGGCGCCCAGGTCACTGGTCCGGTAGACCAGCGAGGCGGCGGCGCCCGCGGTGCCCCAGGCGGCACCGGTGATGATCAGATAGAGCAGGCCACGCCCGACGGGCAGGCCAGAAGCAGCGTTCGACAAGAGAGATTCTCCGCAGAAGCGCACTCATGAGGTGCGGAAGTTCGAAGGCGTCCCGCTTCGGCGGGGCGCGCGGACTTCATCTGCGGGCAGCACCGTCCAGCCCGGCGCGGTTGCGCGGGGCTTGTGTCCCGGAGGCCCGCCTCAGGCGGCCGGGGGCGGAAGGACGAGTGCGTTCGACGGCATGACGAGCACCCTATGCGGCGGTCCGGCGGGCGGACAACTCGCGTTCCGCGCCCCCCGCGGCGACCGGCTCCGCTGAGCCCTTGGCCGGGGCGGAGGACTGGGCGATGAACGCGCCGACCAGGACGATCGCGCCGCCGGCGACCTGCGGCGCGGACAGGTGCTCCCCGAGCAGCACCCAGGCCAGCACGGTCGCGATGACCGCCTCCAGGCAGGCGACGACCCCGGCGACCTGCGGCGACAGCCGCCGCACGGACAGCACGCCGGTGACGTACGCGATCACCGTGGCGACCAGCACGATCCAGGCGAGCAGGGCGACGGCCGGTACGGAGGTGCCGTTCAGGTCCGCGGAGCCCGCCAGGACCGGCCAGTCCATGGTCCAGGGGCGGGCCACGACCGTGAGCACGGCGGCGCCGACGAGCAGCCCGTAGGCGATGACGCCGAGCGGGTCCGGCGCCGCCTCGCCCGAGTCGCTGCCCTGGTCGGCCAGGACGAAGTACCCGACCTGGCAGCAGGCCGCGCCGAGGGCGAGCAGCAGGCCCAGCGCGTCGAAGCTCAGCCCGGACCAGACCTCCACCACACAGGCGAGGCCGCCCGCCGCGAGGACGACACCGAGCGCGGCGGCGCGCGTGACGGGCCGCCGCTGCACGAACCGCACCCAGCCCAGCACCAGGGCGGGCGCCAGGTACTCGATGAGCAGGGCCACGCCGACCGGTATGCGGGAGAGCGCGGCGAAGTAGCAGGCCTGGACACCGGCCACGGCGAGCAGCCCGAACCCGGCGAGCAGCGCGGGCCGGCGGCGCGGCAGGGCTCGGTGCCGTATCGCGACCGGCAGCATCACCAGGGCGGCGCCCGCCACCCGCAGCCACACCACGTGCAGCGGGTCGAGTCCCGCCTCGATCAGCGGCTTGGCCGCCACGCCGGACCCGCCGAAGGCCAGCGCGGAGGCGAGCGCGAGGCCGAGTCCGGCGCCCTTGCCGGGAGTGTCCTGACTGCTCACAGACGTATGCACCGGCACATGATGACAGGAGCCGACAGGAGCGTCACCCCTGTTGACCCCTGTCTCAGCAGGTGGACGGGCCGGCCGTCAGCGGACCGCCTCACCGTCCTCGGCGTACTCGCCGGCAGCGGCCTCGATCCGCGCGGCCAGCTCGCGGGCCGGGACACCGGCGCGTTCGAGGACCTCGGCGGCACGGGAGCGCGGGTCCGCGGCGAGTGCGGCGAGCAGGTCGGTGCCGGTGACACCGGGCCCGCCCCGCCGCCGGGCGCGTGCCCGGGCGTCCGCGAGCGCGGCGGACGCGGCGGGGGACCAGCCGCCGGCGTCCCTGGCCGCGCCGTCCCGACCGGCACCCGAAGCGACGGCGGCCCGGACCTGGACGGCTCCGGCCGGCTCGTCGGGCCCGGCGGGAGCGGGCACGCGGGGGATCGCGCCGGAGTCCTCCACACTGCCCTGCCAGCGCAGGCCGTAGCCGATGCTGCGCTGCACGAGGTAGCCGAGAAGCCGGGCGAGCCGCCGGGGCTCGCCCACGGTGGCGCGGACCTCGGGGTCGTGTTCCAGCAGGGCGTGGAGCAGATGGGCGGTGTCGGCCTGCCGGTCCCCGTCCCGGACGGCCCTCCGGCGGGCACCGGCGACCACCGCTGCCAGCTCGGCACCGAGCACGGCAGCGCCGTCCGGGTGCGGAGCCACTCCGTCGTGGGCGTTCCGGTGGGCTGTACGGGGTTGCACATCCCCACCTCATCAGCCTCAACGGGACGGGGCATCCACGAGGGGAACCATTTTCGCGTCCCACGCGGAGTGGACATCGCCGGGCTGGATTTCATCCTTACGGAGGAGATCTGGCCGACCTCGCGCAAGGGGCGCGCGCCGTCCTGCCCCGCGCCTGTTCCGAGCGCCTGAGACCTGACGGTTCATCAGTATTGAATGTTCGCGCCCCTGCGGCTACGGTCCGCGACACCGTAGCCCGATACGCCCGATCCGAAGGGGTGGTCGCATGGCCGAAGTCAGCGCGGAGGCACGCATCCAGGCGCCGGCCGAGAAGGTGTGGGCCCAGCTCACCGACTGGCCGTCGTACGGGGAGTGGAACGCGACCCACACCGCCTTCCCCCAGGGCGGCCCCGAGACGCTGGCCGTGGGCGGGACGTTCCAGGAGAACATGAAGCTGATGGGCTTTCCGGCGGAGGTCGACTGGACCATCGAGGAGCTGGAACCGGCACGGGTGTTCGCCATCCGCGGCAAGGGCCCGATGGCGGTGACCGTGGCCACCCGCTACACGCTGACCCCCGACGGGGACGCCACGACGGTCCGGATCGACGGGGAGTTCACCGGGGCCGCGGTGTCGCTGATGGCGGGCAAGCTCAAGGACTCGGCCACGGCGGCCCTGAACGAGTCGCTGCGCAAACTGGGCGGGCTGGTGGCCTGAGCCGGCACACGCGAAGGCGCCCCGCGCGGAGGTCGCACGGGGCGCCCGGCCCGCCGGACGGGACTCAGTGCTCGTCGGCGAGGATGAGGTACAGCTTCTTGCGGGCGTCGTTGATGACGGCCAGCGCCTTCTCGCGCTGCTCCTTGCTGCCGGTCTTCCAGACCTGCCCGAACGCCTCCATCAGGCCGAAGCCGGCCTGGCGGATCTCGGTGAGCGCCTCCCAGTCGACTCCGCGCGAGACCTCCTCCCAGGGGGCGTCCGGCCCCTCGTCGGCGGCGGCGCGCCCGCTCCCGGTCAGGGAGAACAGCTTCTTGCCGCCCTCGCTCGCGCTGGCGATCAGGCCCTCGTCCTCCAGCAGTTGGAGGGTGGGGTAGACCGAGCCGGGGCTGGGCTTCCAGGCGCCGCCGCTGCGTTCGGCGATCTCCTGGATCATCTCGTAGCCGTGCATGGGCCGGTCCTTGAGCAGGGCCAGGATCGAGGCGCGTACGTCACCGCGCCGCGCCCGCCCCCGCGGTCCGCCCCGTCCTCGCGGCCCCCAGCCCGGCCCGAAGCCGGGTCCGCCGGGACCGAATCCCGGGCCGCCCGGCCCGAAGGGCCCGAAAGCGGCCCGCCGGCCCTCGAAGCCGCCCATGCCACGGCAGTCGCGGCCCTCGTGCCGATGTCCACGCTCGAATCCGTGGGTACGCATCGCGACCACTCCATTCCATCGCTGATCAGTCACGTCTGCATCGCGTATCGTTCGCGATGCTTCAACGATATATCGGAACCGACCGACTGACAATCCTCTTCAAAGACAACGGGCGGAGAGCGGAGGTGGTGGACGGGGTCCGGGCCCGCGGTGGCCGCGCCGACTTCGTCCGGGCTCCGGTTATGCGGTCCGCTCGGCCGCCCGCAGTGGGCAGCCGGTGCCGGCGCGGGCCGTGAGGTCCGCGCGGAGTGCCGCCAGCGCCGCCATGCGCTCGTCGACGATCCGGATCTTGTCCTCGAACAGGGCGGACAGGGCCTCGGCGCTGTCCGGCGCGTCCCGCAGCTCCGCGCCGTGCCGGGCGATGCTCCCCCACCGCTCGGTCGACTTGACCTTGGAGCGTACTCCGCTGTCTAGCGTGGGCGGCGCCCGAGCGAGCCCTCCCGAGGAGCCCCGATGCGCCCTGATTCCCCCGCCTACCTGCGTGTTGTCCGTACCAGCGGCTGGTACGACCTGATCGTCACGGCCGGCTTCGCGACACCCTGGACGTACCGGCTGGTCCACCACCTACGACCGCTGCGGTCGCACGGCGTTCTCGACGGCGCCGCGCGTGTGCTGTTCTCCCTGTGGCTGGCGTACGCCCTGGCGCACGGCGGGCCGGCGGTGCTGTGGCCGTTCCTCGTCGTGGGGGTGTCGTTCGGTGTCGCCCAGCTCGCCCCGTGGCCGCGGGCACGCGCCACCGCCGGGCGGGAATCAGTCCGGCACTCGTGAATTGGACTTGGTCCGGCGGTTGTCGCAGCCGCTAGCGTCGGCGCCATGCGCATTCGAATCGTGGACGCCTTCACCGACCGCCCCTTCGCCGGCAACCCGGCCGGAGTCCTGCTCCTGGACGACGACTTCCCGGACGACGACTGGCTCCAGAACGTCGCCATGGAGGTCAACCACGCCGAGACGGCGTTCGCGCACCGGCTGCCCGAGGGCGGCGCGGCCGACTGGGCGCTGCGCTGGTTCACGCCCGTCGCCGAGGTCGCGATGTGCGGACACGCCACCCTCGCCACGGCCCACGTCCTGCACACCACCGGTGCCCACGAGGGACCGGTCCGCTTCGCCACGCGCAGCGGCGTGCTGATCGCCACGCCCGCCGCGGACGGCTCGATCACCCTCGACTTCCCGACCGCCCCGCTCACCCCGGTCGAGCTGCCGGCCGGGGTCGCCGAGGCGCTGGGCGCGGAGCCGGTCGCCGCCTTCGACACCGGGGAGAACATCGGCGACCTGCTGGTGGAGCTGGCCGACGAGAAGACCGTCCTCGGCCTCTCCCCCGACCACAAGGCCCTCGGCGCCTACTCCTCGCGCGGCATCATCGCCACCGCCCGCGCCGCGGACCCCGACGGCGGCTACGACTACATCTCCCGCTGCTTCTTCCCGAACGTCGGCATCGACGAGGACCCGGTGACCGGCAGCGCCCACACCGCGCTCGCCCCGCACTGGTCCGCCCGCCTCGGCCGCGACGACCTCACCGGGCTGCAGGCCTCCCGCCGCACCGGCCTGGTCCGCACCGCTCTGCGCGGCGAGCGCACCCTGCTCACCGGCCGCGCGGTGACGGTCGTCGAGGGCGAGCTGCACGCCTGACGGCCCGCTCAGGCGGTCGGCAGCCAGCCCACCTTGCCCGCGAGGAGGGCGTAACCGACGAACGCGCCGATGTCGAGCAGCGAGTGCGCGACGACCAGGGGTCCGACCCGGCCCCAGCGGCGGTACAGCCAGACGAACACCACGCCCATGACCATGTTGCCGAGGAAGCCGCCGATGCCCTGGTAGAGGTGGTACGAGCCGCGCAGGACCGCGCTGGCCACCAGCGCGGTCCCCGGGGTCCAGCCCAACTGGCCCAGCCTGCGCAGCAGATACCCGACGACGATCACCTCTTCGAGGATCGCGTTCTGCAGGGCCGAGAGGATCAGCACCGGATACTTCCACCACACGTCCGGCAGCGCCTCGGGTACGACGGTGAGGTTGAAGCCGAGGCCGCGGGCGGCCAGATAGAAGGCGATGCCGGTGCTGCCGATCACGGCCGCGATACCGGCGCCACGGGCCAGGTCGGGCCGGGGCCGGGTGCGGTCGAAGCCGAGGGCGCGCAGGCTCGTGCCCTCGCGCAGCAGCAGGTGGGCGACGAGGGCCACGGGGACCAGCGCGGTGGCGATGCCGAAGAGCTGCCAGGCCAGGTCCAGCCAGGGGCGGCCCGGTGCGGCCGAGGCGTTGAGGGTGGCGGCCTGGTCCTTGAGGCCGCCCGGTTTGGTGACCGAGCCGATGAAACTGATCAGCGCGGACACTCCGCTCGCGCCGAGCGAGAGGGCGAGCACGAGCAGGGTCTCGTCCCGCAGCATCCGCCGCGGATCGCGCCCCCGCGCCGAGGAATCGGCCACCGAGTCAGCCTCCACCTGCACCCCTGCCTCCAGCCGGCTCACGGGCCCCCTGGCCCACCTTCGCCTCGCAAGGATCGCAGAAGGAGCTGTGAGCACGACGCCCGGACCGAGCCCACGACGCCGGCACCGGCCGCACCACCCGGCCGACGAAGGCGGCACCCACCCGACAAGGCCCCGCTCACCCACAGCCCAGCCGCCGCAGCCCCCGGTCAGCCGAGGGGAGCCGGTTCCGGCAAGCCCACCGGCCACGTGTGCACCGGCTCTCCCCCATGCATCAGCTCGGCGTAGCGGCGTGTCGTTGCCGCCAGGGCCGCGTCGCGGGAGAGGCCCCGCTCCAGTGCCCGGTGGAACGTGGCCGCCTGCCAGGACGCGCCGTTGACCCGGCGCCGGCAGCGTTCCTCGATCACGCCGAGGTAGAGGTCCCGGTCGGCGGCCTCCACACCCCACGCGTCGAGCCCGGCCGAGGCGAGCGGCAGCAGCTCGTCGCGGACCAGGGTGACCGCGTCGACCTCGCCCGTGCCGCCGTACCGTCCCCGCCGGGGCCAGACGAAGCGCGCGTCGATGCCGTGCCGGCACGCCATGTCGAAGTTGGCCTCGGCCGTGGCGAAGGACATCCGCGTCCACACCGGCCGGGACTCCTCGGCGAGGGCGCGGACGAGGCCGTAGTAGAAGGCCGCGTTGGCGATCACGTCGGTGATGGTCGGCCCGGCCGGCAGTACCCGGTTCTCCACGCGCAGGTGCGGGACGCCGTCCGCGATGCCGTACACCGGCCGGTTCCAGCGGTAGATCGTGCCGTTGTGCAGGACGAGTTCCGCGAGTTTCGGTACCCCGCCCGCCTCGACGACCTCCAGCGGCTCCTCGTCGTCGCAGAGCGGCAGCAGCGCCGGGAAGTAGCGCAGGTTCTCCTCGAACAGGTCGTACGCGGAGGAGATCCACCGTTCGCCGAACCAGGTCCGCGGCCGTACGCCCTGCGCCTGCAGCTCGGGCGGCCGGGTGTCGGTGGACTGCAGGAACAGCGGGGGCCGGGACTCGCGCCACAGCTCGCGCCCGAAGAGGAACGGCGAGTTGGCACCGACGGCGATCTGCGCGGCGCAGGCCACCTGGGCCGCGTTCCACACGTCGGCGAACCGGGCCGGGGTGACCTGCAGATGCAGTTGGACGGAGGTGCACGCGGCCTCGGGCACGATCGACTTCGAGGTGCAGACGAGGTGCTCCACGCCCTCGATGTCGAGCCGGAAGTCCTCTCCGCGCGCGGCGACGATCTGGTCGTTGAGGAGGGTGTAGCGGTCGACCTCGGAGAGGTTGGAGGAGACCAGGTCGTCCCGGTCGAGGGTGGGCAGGATGCCGATCATCACGATGCCCGCGTCCACCTCGCCGGCCTTCCGGTCGGCATAGGCGAGCGAGGTGCGCAGTTCCTCGGCGAGCCGGTCGAATACCCGGCCGCCCAATCGGTGTGGGGCAATGTTGACTTCCAGGTTGAACATGGCGAGTTCTGTTTGGAAATCGCGACTCGCGATACGTTCGAGTACCTGTGCGTTCAACATTTTGGGCATGCCGTCGGGCCCGGCGAGATTCAATTCGATCTCGACTCCCATGAGGTTCTTGGGACGGTCGAATCGCTTCTCGCGCAGCAGCCGCTCCAGCCCCTGCAGACACTTCTGGAGCTTTTCGCGGTAGCGCTGGCGATCGGACAGGTCGAACTGCCCCGCCACGACCTTCTCCCCCATCGAAGTGTCCCTCCTCGGATGGGCGGGCCGGCGATCCGGCCGCCGGGCTCCCGGGTCAGGTGGGATGATGCCCAGCCGAAGCGATCGATAACGTCCCGCGCCGACCCGCCGCCCGCTACTCTGTCGGAATGTTCCCGGCGGCACATTCACGGGGCATGCCGCAGTCTGCTCCTTCGGGTGCCCCGAACACCTCGTGAAAAACGCCGACGACATTCGGCCGACCGCTACCGGTGCGTATTGCGAGGTCAGCCGCGAGGTCCCCGCCCGGAAATCGGGATGAGTTTCGCAAATCGACGGCTGAATTCCCCCTTTCCCGGTCGGTCGGAATGGGATAGACGAAACACCGGCCGAACACACGTCGTATAAACTTCGTCCACAAGGCAGAAGGTGGCGCCCTCCCGGTCCTGGTTTCCGCCGAGTTCCTGCCGTCCCGGTTGACGGGCGGCGGACCGAGCCGCACCCTCGTTCACACCGACCCGGGCCCCACCTCTCCAGCCTTCCGTGAGCAGACAGCGCCGTCCGCCCCACCCCTCCTCGCGCCGCCGCGCCTGTCAGATGAGAGGCGACCCACATGCCGCTTCACGTGCCCCCTGCCCCCGCGCCCGCCCTGCGCTCCGTCCTCACCGCCCTCGGTTCCCCCACCGCGGTCCGTGAGGCCCGTACCCCCTCCCTGCGTGCCGCGCAGGGGCCAGCGACACCGGAACTCCCGCTGCCCGTCCATGTGCTGGACCGGATCACCGCGCAAGGCCTGTCCGCGACCCGGCTGGCCGGCTGGCGCTTCCTGATCCGGTGCGGCGACCGCGCGGTGGCCGCGGCCGAGACCAGGCTCACCCCGGACGGCTGGGCCTTCTCGCACTTCTTCGAGGGCCCGTACGTCGCCTCCACCGAGCGCGCCCTGGAGCAGGCGGAGGCGCTGCAACAGCCGTACCAGGCGCGACTGCTGTCCGTGCCCGGTCTGTACATGCTCACCCTGTGGCTGCACGGCGACTGCTCCGGCGACGGCACCGAGGGCCATCCGGCGGCCACGGATCTGCTCGTCCCGCTGGCGCCGGCGCCGCCCGGGATCCCGGCGCACCGTCCGTTCGGGGTCGCCGAGTTGCTTCCGGTGCTGACGCTCCGGGCGACTCCTCTCCCGCTGCTCGGCTCCCCCGCCTGACCTGACCGACGTCCGCGTACCCCGCCGCCCGCAAGGGCAGCGGGGTACGACTGTCTCCGGCAGCCCGACCGATCGGACTAGTCCCATCCGGCCAGTGCGAACCATCCGAAGTGACAGTGCAGTTGGACTGAACCGTCCGCGCGGGTGACGCGTCATGAACCTGTGAGAAGCGGTGCCGTGAAATCCCTGCGGAATGACTCCCAGAGGACAACACTGGATTCAGACCGACTCATCATCACGGGGGACGGACATGATCACGACAGAGCGAAAGATCCCGCCCATGTGCCAGCACCAGCCGCCGTGCCCGACAGCCGAATCCGCCGACCGGGAGTCCGCCCGCCTCGTGGCGCACCACCCGGAGCAGGGGTGGAGCCTGCTGTGCAACGGCGTCCTGCTCTTCGAGGACACCGGTGAGCTGCTGCCCGACGGCCGCATCATCGCCCCGCACCGACCGCTCGGTGCGGACCAGGTGATGACAGCGGCCTGAGCTCGGCACAGTGACCTGAGGGGCCGGCCGCACGCACGCACCCGGTGCGCACCGGCCCCGACGCATGCCGGGGGACGGCTGCGCACGGTGGTCAGGCGCTAGCGCAGCGCTTCCCGCAGCGCCTGGTAGGCGGGCTTGGGCCGCAGCTCCTCGTCCCACGGCAGGGCCGCGCCCTCGCCGGGGAAGACCGCCGGGATCCACGAATATTGGTCCGTGTAGTCCCAGATGGTCACGCCGACGCAGCGGCGCACGGTCAGACAGGCCGTGGTGAGGTCCCGGTACCAGGTGGCCTGCTCGGCCAGCTTCTCGTCGGTCGCGGGCAGCTGCATCCGTACGTCGACCTCGGTGAGCGCGGTGTCGAGCCCGAGGCGGGAGAAGCGGCGGAGGTTGTCCTCCAGGCTGGTCGGATAGCCGTACTGGAGGGCCAGATGGGCCTGGAGGCCGATGCCGTCGAGCGGGACGCCCTGCGCCTTGAGGTCCTTGGCCAGCCGGTAGTAGGCGTCGCTCTTCGGGCCGACCGCCTCGATGTTGTAGTCGTTCAGGTAGAGCCGGGCGTGCGGGTCGGCCTGGTGGGCCCAGCGCAGCGCGTCGGCGATGTAGCCGGGGCCGAGGGTCTTGTACCAGATCGTCTCGCGGTAGCTGCCGTCCTCGTTGAACGCCTCGTTGACGACGTCCCAGGAGTAGACCTTGCCGCGGTAGTGCCGTACCTCGGTGGTGATGTGCTTCTTCAGCACGGCCCGCAGTTCGCTCGCCGTCCACTGCTTCGAGGTGAGCCAGTCGGGCAGCTGGCTGTGCCAGACGAGGGTGTGCGCGCGGACCTTCTGGTGGTTCTTCCGGGCCAGGTTCACGATCTGGTCGCCGTCGGTCCAGTCGAAGACGCCCTGCTGGGGCTCGGTGGCGTACCACTTCATGCCGTTGCCGGGCGTGATCATGTCGAACTCGTCGCCGAGGATCCCCGTGTAGGCGGTGTCGGTGAGTTCGGGGTTGTCGGTGGCGCTGCCGAAGTAGCGGCCGTGGCGTTCGGCGAGGTCGGCGAGGGTGGGCCGGCGGTCCTGGGCATGGGCCGCGGGACCGGTGGCCAGACCCGCGGTCACCAGGACGGCGGCGAGGGCACCGGCGAGTCTCAGACGTGCCTTGGGCATGGTGCGACTCCTGTCTGTCGAGACGAGATGGCTATCCCTTGGTGGCCCCGGCGGTGAGGCCGCCGACGAGCTGGCGCTCGGCGACCGAGTAGAAGGCGAGGGCGGGGACCATGGCGAGCACCAGATAGGCGAAGACGCGGGCGTACTCCGCCGAGTACTGGCCCTGGAACTGCTGGACGCCGATCGGCAGCGTCCACCAGGTGCTGTCGGTGAACACGAGCAGCGGCAGGAAGAAGTTGTTCCAGCTGGTGACGACGGCGAGGACCGAGACGGTGCCGAGCGCCGGCCGGGCCATGGGCAGCAGCACCCGCCAGAAGAAGCCGAAGGCGCTGCAGCCGTCGAGCGTGGCCGCCTCCTCCAGTTCGCCGGGGATCTCCCGGAAGAAGCCCCGCAGGATGATGATCGTCATCGGCAGCCCGAAGGCGGCCTGCGGGAGGATCACGCCCAGCGGGTTGTCGAGCAGACCCAGGTAGCGCAGCAGCAGGAACAGCGGCAGGGCGGCCACCGCGAAGGGGAACATCAGCCCCATCGTGAAGACGGTGAACAGGACCTCCCGCCCCCGGAACGCGAACCGCGCGAAGGAGAAGGCCGCGAGCGCGGACACGGCGACCACGAGCACGGTCGTACCCACCGCGATCAGCGTGCTGTTGCCGACCAGCCGCCAGAAGTCGCCCGAGCCGAGGATGCCGGTGTAGTTGCCGGTCAGCCAGTGCTCGGGCAGCCCGAAGGGGTTGCGGGAGAGTTCGTCGGTGGACTTGAAGCCCGACAGCACCGCGTAGACCAGGGGTACGACCATCACCGCGCCGACCGCGACGAGGATCAGGTGCAGCGGCAGCTTGCGTACGGTCTTCACGTGCCGTCCCCCCGCATGGTCGTGGTGGCTCCTTCGAGATCGCGGCGGAGCACGAACCGCTGGTAGGCGAGGGCGAAGACGAGGCAGATACCGAACATGACCACGCTGATCGCGCTGGCGTAGCCGACCTGGTAGCGCTTGAAGCCGAACTGGAACATGGTCACGGCCATCGTCTCGGAGTGGTGGTCGGGGCCGCCCTGCGTGATCACCCACACCAGGTCGAACAGCTGGATCGACCCGATGACGGACAGGAAGACGCTGATGCGCAGGGTGGGCGCGAGCAGCGGCAGGGTGACGTTGCGGAACCGCTGCCAGGGCCCGGCGCCGTCGATGAGGGCCGCCTCGGTCAACTCGGCCGGGATCGACTGGAGTCCGGCCAGGTAGAGCATCATGTGGAAGCCGAAGTACTTCCACATCATGACCAGGAAGACGGTGGCCATGACGTACGAGGGGTCGGCGAACCACTCACCGCCCAGGCCGTCCAGCCCGACGCTGCCGAGGACGTGGTCGGCGAGTCCGTCGTCCGGGGCGAAGATCATGGCGAACAGCACGCCGGTGATGGCCTCGGACAGGACGTACGGCGCGAAGAACAGCATCCGGTACACGGCCCGGCCGCGCAGCCGCTGGTTCAGCAGCACCGCCATGGCCAGCGCGAACGGCAGCTGGAGCGCGAGCGACAGCACGACCAGGACCAGGCAGCGCCACAGGTCGCCCAGGAAGACGTCGTCCTGGAAGAGTTGGGTGAAGTTGTCGCCGCCGACATAGTCGGAGGGCATGCCGAACCCGCCCCAGCGGAAGAAGGCGGCGTACAGCGCGAACAGCATCGGCAGCAGTACCAGGCCGATGAACAGCACCAGCGCGGGCAGCTGGAAACCGACCGCGGTGAGCCAGTTCAGCGTGCGCCGCCGGAACCGCCCGCGGGCCGCGGGCACGGCGGGGGGCGGCAGGCCGACGGCCGGGCCGCTGCGCTTGTCCGGGAGGAAGGTGGAGGTCATCGCCGGCTACTGCTCTTCCTTGGCGGTCTTGCTGATCGACTGCGCGACCTGCTCGGGGGACTTGGACCCGGCGATGAGCGCGGCCACGCTGTCGTTGATCTCCTGGCCGACTGCGGGCGCGTACGCCTGGTCGAGGTAGAGCTGGAATCCGGTGGCGGCCTTCAACTGGGTCTGGACGGCCTTGAGGTTGGGGTCGGTGAGGACCTTCTCGGCGGCGGGGACGACGGGCAGGACGCCGGTCTTCTTCACCAGTTGCCGGTCGGTGGTCTCGGCGGCGAAGAACTTCAGGAAGTCGACGGCGGCCTGGGGGGCTCCCCTGCGCAGGGCATGGCCACCGCCTCCGCCGAACACCTCGGTGATCTTCCCGTTCCCGCCCTCGACCGCGGGGAACGGGAAGAAGCCCAGGTCAGAGCCGAGGCCCTTGCCCGAGTCCGCCTCCACGACCGGGGCCCACTGACCCATCAGCTCCATCGCCGCCTTGCCGTTGCCGACGGTGGCGGCCTGGCCGGTCGGGGTGGAGTAGGCGGCGCCGAGGAAGCCCTTCTGGAACGGCTGGAGTTCGACCAGCTCCTTCAGGTGCTGTCCGGCCCGCACGAATCCGGTGCCGGTGAAGTCCTTGCTGTCGCTGGCCTTCCGGAGCGCGTCGACGCCGGCGGTGCGCATCGCCAGGTACGCCCAGTAGTACATGCCGGGCCACTTCTCCTTGCCCGCGAGGGCGAGCGGGGTGACGCCGGCGGACTTCAGCTTCCTGACGGCATCGAGGAATCCGCTCCAGGTGGTCGGGGGCGCGGCGATCCCGGCTCTCTTGAAGAGCGCCTTGTTGTACCAGAACCCGATCATGCCGATGTCGAACGGGATGCCGTACGCCTTGCCGTCGATGAGGTACGGCTCCTTCGCGACCGGCAGGAGCCCGTCGGCCCAGGGCTTGGTTCGGTCGGTGAGGTCCTCGACCAGACCCGCGTCGACCTGCTGCTTCAGTACGCCGCCGCCCCAGGTGTGGAAGATGTCGGGCAGTTTCCCGGAGGCGATCAGCGCGGTCATCTTCGACTTGTAGGCATCGTTCTCCAGTTGGACGATCTTGACCTTGACCTTGGGGTTCTCGGCCTCGAACTTCTTGGCGAGGCCGGCCCAGACGGTCTTGGTCGGTTCCGTGGTCGAGATGTTCCACCACTCGATGGTGGTCGTCCCCGAGGACGACCCTCCGTCCGAGTCGCCGCCGCAGCCGCTGAGTGCGGTCACACCGAGACCGGCGGCGACGGAGGCCGCCAGGAAACTGCGGCGGGACAGTGCGGGGTCGCCCATCATGCGCTCCTTCGAAACTTTCGGCCGTGCTTCGGGGAGAGAACTCCGAAACATTCGAGTGAAATCCCGAACGTTCCGAACCCGGACTCTAGAAACACGGGTGAGGGGCGTCAAGGTGTCGTGCACGAGGTAGCGGGTGCGCAGTCGAACCAGTCGAAGGCGGCGCGGCCCTCCGTGACGTACACGCCGATGGCACGGCCCGTGAATCCGGTGGCCGCTTGGGGGGACAGACAGCGGCCGTCGAGTTCGGCGAGCCGGACGGTTCCTTCGGAAGTTTCGACGGGGAAGGCGAGGACGTCGGGCCCTGGGGCATCTCCAGGTCTCGTCCGGGCGCACGGACAGCCCTGCCCGCGCCGCGCCGGGCTCCAGCAGCGCCGCGGCCCGGCAGTCGTGGTGCTGCCGGCGGCGGCCGACGAAGGTGTGCCCGGGCCGGTCGAGGCTGTCCCCGGTGGCGGTCAGGACGAGCCGGCCGGGCCGTTCGGTCAGCGACCGGCACCCCTCGGGCCTGCGGCGCGGCGATATCCTGTGCGGCGCGAGCACCGGTGCGGCGAAGTCGTCCCGCACCGGCGGCCGTTCGACGGGTGCCCGGGCGGCCGGCGCCGGGTGCCGCTCCCGCACCGGGCCCACCGGAGGCCGGTGCCGGACCACATCGGCAGCGGGCTTTCCAGCACCCGGCCGGTGCGCGGGTCGATCCGGGCGACGGTGACCCCGGCCATCGCGCACCAGCAGGTGCCGTGGTTGCCGTAGGTCCGCATGCGCGCCTCCCGGAGGCGGTCGAAAGTTTCGGCCTGGGCGCCGAATTTCAGTGGGCAGGTGCCGCCCGGCTGGTCGAATCGGCGGCGCGGGAGTGGGATGGAAGGAAGCGAGGACCTTGCAGGCGGGCACGCCCGCGGGTGTCATCCCGCCGGTGCCCGTGTGGAACGGGTGGAGTCATGTCCGGTTACGACGGCTCGGCGGTCGCGCGAGTGGTGGTCGGAGTGAGCGGATCCCTGGGCAGCGTCACGGCACTGCGGCGGGCCACCGCGCTGGCCCGCCGGCTGGGCGCCGAACTGTGGCCGGTGCTGGCCTGGGAACCACCGGGCGGTGACCCCGCCGCGCGGCGCTCCCCCGCCGACGGACTGCTGGTGGAGGAGTGGCAGCGGCTGGCCAAGCAGCGGCTGGCCTCGGTGCTCTACGAGATCTTCGGCGCGGAGGATCCCGGTGTGCCCCTGCACGCCGTCGTCGTCCGCGGCGCCCCGGGCCGGGCACTGGTGGCGACCGCGGACCGGGAGAGCGACGTCCTGGTCGTGGGCGCGGGACGACGCGGGTTGCAGCGGGCCTTCTCGGGCCGGGTCTCCCGGCACTGCCTGGCCCACGCGCTCTGCCCGGTCCTGGCGGTACCTCCGTCCCCGCTCCAGTCGGAGCTGCTGTCCGTCCACCGGCGCAACACATGGCATCTGCGCATCGACACGCGGGGGCTGTGAAGCGAGCGGAGGCGCGCCGGGCGCTGCCGTCCCGTCAAGAACCGGCCCCGCTCCGTCAGAGCACCGTCAAGGTGAGATGCGCCGGGCCGCCGACGTTCTACCGTCTCTCTCATGAAGCACCGCAACGACACCCGCCCCCAGGCGACCGGCTCGTACCCGCCCGGCGCCGGGACCGTGGTGCGGGACCGGAGCTGGACCGCGGACGTGCGCAGTTCGGTCCGCTGCGCCGCCGCACTGTTCGGGCTGCTGCTGTGCATCGACGGGGCGGCCGGCTCGCTGACCTGGTGGCGCGGTGCCCTGTGGCTCCTGCTGGCCCTGCTGCTGCTTCTCGTCCTGCTCCCCGCTCGGGTGTCGGCCGGCACGGGCTGGCTGGCCACGCGCCGGCTGCTGCGCACCCGCCGGGTCCGCACCGATCTGCTCGTCGCGGCGCGCCCGGTGGACGGCGTCGCCCAGCGCCTCGTGCTGCGCGACGCCCTCGGCAACCGCGTCGAGATCGACCCCGAGGTCCTGATCCGCAACCCCGACCTGTGGTACCGGCTCGCCGAGGGGGCCCGCGCCTCAGAGGCGGCCGGCACCCTGCTGTCCGGCACGACCGACCTGCACCGCCTGGCGCGCCGCCTGGACAGCGAGACGGCACGGGGCGTGTTCCGGGCGTCGGGCCTGGAGTGACCGGAACGAGGTCACCTCGGGACACGTGACCGAAGCGCACCGGTGGCCACGCCTCCGGCCTCGTACGCCATGACGCTCGGTGGCCGACGCCGAACCGCCGCCCGCCCCGCGCCCTGACAGCTCACCCGTTCGGTCCCGCCCCCGGAGACCGCCCCCGGCCTCCTCTTTTCATGCGGCTTCGTCCCCCTCAGGCCATTCTTAACGCAAGCTTGACGCCTCCCGCCCACTGATCCGTGGGCCCGGGCGTCACGCTCTGCTTACGCTGGTGCCGCCGTCCGCGTGATGGCCGGAAAGAGCTGAGCCGCACGTCAGGAGCACGCCGATGGCCACGACCGAACGCCCTCCCAGTACCAGCCGCCTGCGCGCCTGGATGCTGGAAGGGCTGTCCGACATGGGCAAGAGCGCCGGGCCGCACGCCCAACCGGAGCCCCCGCACCAGGGACAGCGCTGGTGGCGGGTGATGTGCCTGACCGGCGTCGACTACTTCTCCACCCTCGGCTACCAGCCCGGCATCGCGGCCCTCGCGGCCGGTCTGCTCTCGCCGGTGGCGACCATCGTGCTCGTCATCGTGACGCTGGCCGGCGCGCTGCCGGTCTACCGCCGGGTGGCCGAGGAGAGCCCCCGCGGCGAGGGCTCGATCGCGATGCTGGAGCGGCTCCTCTCCTTCTGGCAGGGCAAGCTCTTCGTGCTCACGCTGCTGGGCTTCGCGGCGACCGACTTCCTGATCACCATCACGCTCTCGGCCGCCGACGCCTCCACCCACCTGGTGGAGAACCCGCATCTGACGGAGGCCCTGCACGGCAAGCAGATGCTGATCACGCTGTTCCTCGTGGCGCTGCTCGGCGCGGTCTTCCTCAAGGGCTTCCTGGAGGCCATCGGGGTCGCGGTCGCCCTGGTGGGCATCTACCTCGCGCTCAACGTCGTCGTCGTCATCGTCGGCCTGTGGCACGTCGTCACCGCCGGGCATGTGATCACCGACTGGAGCAGCGCGCTGACCACGGAGCACGGGAACGTCTTCGTGATGATCGGCGTCGCCCTGATCGTCTTCCCGAAACTGGCCCTCGGCCTGTCGGGCTTCGAGACCGGCGTCGCCGTCATGCCCCACGTCCAGGGCGACGAGGACGACACCGAGGAGCGCCCGACCGGCCGGATCCGGGACACCAAGAAGCTGCTGACCACCGCCGCCCTGATCATGAGCTGCTTCCTGATCGCCACCAGCTTCATCACCACGCTGCTCATCCCCGAGAACGAGTTCAAGTCCGGCGGCCAGGCCAACGGCCGCGCGCTGGCCTACCTGGCGCACGAGTACCTCGGCAACGCCTTCGGCACGGTGTACGACGTCTCGACCATCGCGATCCTCTGGTTCGCCGGTGCCTCGGCGATGGCGGGTCTGCTCAACCTCATGCCGCGCTACCTGCCCCGCTACGGCATGGCCCCGCACTGGGCACGCGCCGTCCGCCCGATGGTCATCGTCTTCACGCTGATCGCCTTCCTGGTCACCTGGATCTTCGACGCCGACGTCGACGCACAGGGCGGCGCCTACGCCACCGGTGTGCTGGTGCTGATCAGCTCCGCGGCGATCGCGGTGACCATCGCCGCCCGCAAGGCGGCCCAGCGGGGCTGGACCATCACCTTCGCGATCATCTCCGTGGTGTTCCTGTACACGACCGTCGTGAACGTCATCGAGCGCCCCGACGGTGTGAAGATCGGTGCCTGCTTCATCGTCGGCATCATCCTGGTCTCGCTGCTGTCCCGGCTGGCCCGCGCCTTCGAGCTGCGCGTGACGCATCTGACGATGGACCCGATGGCGGAACGATTCGTCAGGGATATGGCCAGCCGCAAGATCCGGTTCATCGCCAACGAGCCCGACCGGCGCGACAAGGCCGAGTACCGCGACAAGATCGAGCAGATCCGGGCCGACAACGAGATGCCCGAGCAGGAGGACTTCGTCTTCGTCGAGGTCACGGTCACGGACCCGTCCGAGTTCGAGGCCGGACTGGTCGTGCGCGGCGAGGTCCTGCACAACCGCTACCGCGTCCTGACCCTGGAATCGGCCTCCATACCCAACGCCCTCGCCGCGCTCCTGCTGCACGTCCGGGACATGACGGGCTGCACCCCGCACATCTACTTCGAGTGGACCGAGGGCAACCCGTTCGCCAACTTCCTGCGCTTCTTCCTCTTCGGCCAGGGCGAGGTCGCCCCGGTCACCCGCGAGGTGCTGCGCGAGGCGGAACCGGACCGCGACCGCCGCCCCCGCGTCCACACCGGCTGAGGACCGCCGTCAAGGACGTGCACCGGCACTGAGGCCGTACCGCCTCACACCCGAACCGCCAACCCCACGGTCCGCGGTCCCTGGCGGATGGCCCTATCGTGACCGGCATGCAGTCCTACACCATCGGCCAGGCCGCACGGCTGCTCGGCGTCAGCCCGGACACCGCCCGGCGCTGGGCCGACGCCGGCCGCGTGGCCACCCACCGCGACGAGTCCGGGCGACGGCTCATCGACGGCCGGGCCCTCGCCGCGTTCTCGGTCGAACTGGCCAAGGGGGGCGGCGGTGAGGAGGACGCCTCCCACACCTCCGTCCGCAACGCCTTCCCCGGCATCGTCACCGCGATCAAGCTCGGCGATGTCGCCGCCCAGGTGGAGATCCAGGCGGGCCCGCACCGGCTCGTCTCCCTGCTGACCCGGGAGGCCGTGGAGGAACTGGGCCTGGAGGTCGGCATGGAGGCCACCGCGCGCGTGAAGTCCACCAACGTGCACATTGACCGCGTCTGACCCGGCGACCTCACCGGCACAGCAGCACCGCCCACAGATCGAGCCGGTCGCTACGTGCCCAGGAGCCGTCGCAGGCCAGAAAGGTCTCCAGGGTGTGCAGCGGGACGGCGACTGCGGGGCGGCCGGTCTCCTCCTCCAGCAGCAGGCCGAGGACCGTACGGCTGAAGGCGGCACCTCGGCGGGATCCCGGTGAGCAGGGCTGGGAGGGTGGTCAGGGACCGGGCGTCAGTGAGGAGCGAGGCGCCGGGCGCGCTCGTCCGGGCCGAGGCGAGCGCGTGACGGGCCTGCGTCAGCGCTCCGTCGAACCCTTCGGGTCCCGCGGCGGGCGCACCGGTGCCGCCGTGCAGTACGGCCGAGTTCGGCAACGGCACCCCCACCGCGTGCCGCCCGCGCCCTCGCCGACCAGCTGCTGGACTTCGCCGCCGCACACCTCGGCGTACCGCGCGCCGAGTGCCGGCTCACCAAGGAGGCGGTCCTGCACCCGGGCGGCCGGCTGCTGCGGTCGGCCTCGATCCGGCCGCCGACGGGCACTTCGGCGGCACCCCGCGCTCGGTCGCCTTCAACGCGCACCGGTTCCGGGTGGCGGTCGACCCCGGCACCGGCGAGATCCGCATCCTGCGCAGTGTGCACGCGGCGGACGCGGGCAAGGTGATGAACCCGATGCAGTGCAGGGGGCAGGTGGAGGGCGGGGGCGCCAAGTCGATGAGCGAGAGCCCCTTCAACCCGGTCGCCCCGGCCCTGGCCAACGCCCTGCGGGACGCGACGGGCATACGGTTCACGGAACTGCCACTGACGCGGGACCGGGTGTGGCCGGCGCTGGACCGCCGAAGCCGTAGCTCCCGTCGACCCGGATCGCGGTGATGCCGCTGATGTGCCGGCCCCCGCAGCGGTCCTGCGGGAGCACCAGCTGGGGGCCGACCGCATCGAGCGGGGTGCCGTCGACGGTCACGGCGAGCAGGACGGGCTCGTCCGCGAAGTCCGGGTCGATCTCGGCCCAGGACAGCAGGGCGTGGTGGCCGTCGGTTCCGGTGACCGCGATGAGGAACCGCAGCCGGTCCTTGCGCCGGGCCGGGTCGAAGCCGGGGCCGGCGTCGGCGAGCACGTCGTACAGGAGCGGGCCGGTGAACCGGTGGTGCTGCATGCCGCTGGTCGCGCACTCGAAGCTGACGTCCGCCGTGTGCTGCGGCCGGCGCAGCAGCTCCGGCACGGTCAGCCGGGCGGGTCGTAGCAGATCGCCGGTCAGGGTGAGTTCCGCGTACGTCACCGTCGACCACCTCCCGGAGCACCGTACCCGTCCGGGCCGGCCGTACAAACGCACATGCAAGCTACAAGTCACAAGTTCGCAGCTCATGCGATATGACAGGAGACTTCCTCCTGGCAGATGCGGCAGTATCATCGCCGCACGGCCGATGCCCGGTCGTGCCAGGGCGCGACAGCTGTTCCACAGAACCCGAGGAGTAGACCGTGATGACCCGTTCCGTGCGCCGGACCCGGATGCTGCAGCTGGCCGGTGCGGGAGCCGCCGCCCTGATGGCCCTCAGTGCCTGCTCCTCCTCCGACGACTCGTCGACCCCCGAGTCGGCCACGTCCGGCTCCGCCTCCCCGAAGCTGTCCGGCACGGTCACCGTGTTCGCGGCGGCTTCCCTGAAGGAGAGCTTCACGACCCTGGGCAAGGAGTTCGAGAGCGCGCACCCCGGCACCAGGGTCAGCTTCAACTTCGGCGGCAGCGACACCCTGGCCGCGAGCATCACCAGCGGTGCCCCGGCCGACGTCTTCGCCGCCGCCAGTCCCAAGACGATGAAGATCGTCACGGACAAGCAGGACGCGGCCGGCACCCCGGCCACGTTCGTCCGCAACCAGCTGGAGATCGCCACCCTGCCGGGCAACCCCGACAAGGTGGCCTCGCTGAAGGACCTGACCAAGTCCGGTCTGAAGGTCGTGCTGTGCGACAAGACGGTGCCGTGCGGTGCCGCCGCGCAGAAGGCCCTGGACGCCGGCAAGCTGAAGCTCACCCCGGTCTCCTACGAGGAGGACGTGAAGTCCGCTCTGAACAAGGTGGCGCTGAAGGAGGCCGACGCCGCGGTGGTCTACAAGACCGATGTGAAGGCGGCCGGTGACAAGGTGGAGGGCGTGGAGTTCCCCGAGTCGGCCAAGGCCGTCAACGACTACCCGATCGCCCTGCTGAAGAACGCCCAGAACGCCGCGGCGGCCAAGGCGTTCATCGCGCTGGTGCAGTCCGCCGAGGGCCAGAAGGTCCTGAGCGAGGCCGGGTTCCTCAAGCCGTGACCTCGCTCGACAAGCCCGGCGCCGCGACCGGCCCCCGCCTCCTCGCCCTGCAGACCGACGGTACGCAGAAGTCGTACAGCGGCCAGTACACCGTGGTCGACGGGACCATC